>NZ_CP141184.1:3502500-3802500 GCF_035609205.1 Hymenobacter sp. GOD-10R | reverse complement strand
AGCCATTGCCGGTAGCTGAAAGTACCAACGCATCCTGGTCGCTGTCGAGGCCGGTGAAGGTGGCTTCATAGGAGCTACCTAGGGTACGGCGCACGACCGAAACCGCGGTTGTCGCCGGATCAGCTGGCGGCAGGGTAGAGGTAAGCACCGGCGGCCCATTGATGTACTCGATCTGCATAGGAATGACGATGGTACTTACTTGGCGCTCAGTGCAAGGGTTAGCCGTAGCCGTAAACACAAACTCGTAAAGCGTTTTGCCCGCCGCAACGGCCGCGCAATCGACGCGCCAGGAGAAGCGCGCACGACTTGGGTTGGTGCCTGCCGCTACGGTAAACTGCGCGCCTATGCTCGCTGGGACGAAGTTGCGACCCGCCATTTCTAGCGTTACCGCGTCATTGTCGGGGTCGTTGCCGATTACGTCGAACGTGACCAGGTCACCTAGGCGCACGCGCAGGGGGGTAGTCGGATCGGCGGTAGTGGTTAAGGTAGGGGCCGAGTTGGGGTCAGGCTTGGAGGTGAAAGCCACCCGTACCGTGTCGCGCTTCGGCAAGCTACAGCCATCGTCAGCCACAATCACATCGAGCAGGTACACTTTGCCCTTGGTGTCGAGGCAGGTAGGAAAGCAAAGTTGCGAAACCAGCGTATCGGGTGCGCCAGGTGCGTGCACCATCCCCTTGGTTGTGGTGAAGGTGGGAAGTACCCCCGTAAAGTTCACGGGGCTCAATGACATCGTGAGGTTCGAGGCGGGGTCCGGGTCGGTGAAGCGCAGGTTGATGCAACGGTTGCTGCCCGGCCGCAGGTTTAGCGTGTCCCGGTTGGGTTGGTACACGCGCGTATCCGGCAACATGACCTGGACTGTGGGGTCGGTGTTGGAGGAGCAGGTAATAACCTTCAGCTGGAAGTCGCGGCGCACCTCGCCAATCTTCTCCTTGTTGCGGTATTCGCTGCACTTAATTCCGAATACAAACAAACCAAGCTGGGTGGGGCGCACTTCGAGCCGCCCTGTGGTACGACCAATAGAAAGGGTAGGAGTACCCGGAATCTGGTTCTGTTCACTGCGCCCCGTTAACCACGTAATTGGGTCATAAGGCACGGGCTCGGCTTGGCCAGGCTTGGAATTGCCGCTACTAGAGTGGCCGTTCAGGGGCGTTACGAGTTCATACACCAGCGAATCGCCGTCGACATCCTGTCCCCCGAAATTGTAGTAGAATAGCTCACCCCGGCAAGCGTAGTCGCTCAGTGGGGGGAAGATACGTGGCGTTGAATTTAGGAAGGCCTTGCCGTTGCGCACGACGGCCGGAAACTCTAGGTAGAACGTCTGGCCGGCCCCGCCTGGGTTTACAATGTTGCCAATCACGTTGTTGCGGCAGCAGCGCTCCACGGCCACGTAGTACCCCGTCAGATTGATGAACGTGGCCGCTGGTAGCTGCACGTCGCGGGTGTACACCAGCCGCCGCGTGCTTAGGTCGGAGCGGGTACAAGCCGGATTGGTGTACGACACAAACGAATTGTTGACGAGGGGCAGCGACACGTTGAGCATGCGTTTGTTAGTCGTCTTCTCAAAAATGCTCGCGGTGAGGTCGTTATCCAGAGCACCGACGCTGCCGTTCACCGCATCAAAATACAGGTT
Source organism: Hymenobacter sp. GOD-10R (assembly GCF_035609205.1). NCBI lineage: Bacteria > Pseudomonadati > Bacteroidota > Cytophagia > Cytophagales > Hymenobacteraceae > Hymenobacter > Hymenobacter sp. GOD-10R. Next base: position 3,800,870 of record NZ_CP141184.1, on the reverse strand, counting down.
GAGCGTGAGCGTGTAGGTGCTGCCCGATTTGTATTGCAGATCTAGCTCACCTCCCACAATGTGCGTCGCGTGGCTGAGGCGCGCCAGCACCAGCAACGGAAGCATCAGCAGCAAGCGGTGGAAAAAGAAAGAAGAGTAGCGTTTATGCATTAGGTGACAGGTTAACAGAGGAATAGCTTGTTTCGAAAGATAAGAAATAAGGCGAAACGGCAAGTGCTGGGTGACGTAATGATAAAATGGTAAGTAGCTGCGATTTCTTTATATTTCTTCGCTATTCCACGCTTTACTCCAACGCATGCGTCAGTTCTACTATCTGCTTCTATCCAATCTGTTCTTGCTAGCTTCCACGAGTTGGGGACAGGTACCCAGCACTGCCTTCGTTCCCGACGACTGCGTAGATGCCGCGCAACGTTGCGCTTCGGCGCAGCTGGCCGCTACGCAGCTTGCGCCAGCTGCCACCGTACGGCACCGGCAAAAGATGGAACGCTACGACGTGAGCTACTACAAGCTCGATATTGCGCTAGAGAATAATTCGCGCGCAGTAGGAGGGGTGGTGCGGATGCAAGCCCGCGCTAGCCAGTCGCTCGATTCCCTAGCTTTTGAGCTGTACCCTACTTATACCATTGACTCGATTGTGGTGAACGGGCGGCGCTCCCCAGGCTGGCTCCGGCAGACCGGCGATGTAACCGCAAAGCTAGCTACCGCAGTACCTGCCAATACTGTATTCAACGCTCTCTTCTACTACCGGGGCGTTGCGCCTAATAGCAACACGGGTGGTTCGGCTATCGGCGACGCGCTAAATACGGGGCGCCGCGCTCCGTATAATGTGAACGTGACCTGGAGCTTGAGCGAGCCATTTGGTGCGTACGAGTGGTGGCCCTGCAAGCAGGTGCTCACCGACAAAGCCGACTCGTCTGACGTGTGGGTAACGACCACTAACCCTAACCGGGTAGGCTCCAATGGGGTGTTAAAGCGCGTTACTGCGTTACCCAATAACCAGAGCCGCTACGAGTGGACGTCACGGCACCCTATTGATTACTACCTGATTTCAGTGGCAGTGGCGCCCTACGTAGAGTACGTGAACTATGCTAATCCGGCAGGCGCACCTAGCATCTCGATTGTCAACTACCTCTACAACCAAGCCGCACTAGCGGACTTCAAAACGGAGATAGACCGCACCCCAGGCTTCATCGAGAACTACTCAGCCTTGGTCGGTTTGTACCCCTTTGCCAATGAAAAGTACGGGCATAGCATGGCCCCGCTAGGTGGAGGCATGGAGCACCAGACCATGACGACGCAGGATGGTTTCAACTTCACCCTCACGGCTCACGAGCTATTTCACCAGTGGTTCGGCGACAACGTGACGTGTGCGTCGTGGCAGGATGTCTGGCTTAATGAAGGCTTTGCCTCCTACGGGGAATATCTTTCTTATCAGCGCTTTATCCCTGCCAACGCACGCCCGTGGATGGATCAGGCACACAGCAGCGCGATGGGGGCTACCGGCAGCGTGCGCGTGACGGATACCACGAGCACCAACCGCATCTTCAACTCGGCGCTGAGCTACAAGAAAGGGGCAGCCGTGGTCCACATGCTACGTTACCTGCTCAATGACGACACCAAGTTTTTCCGCGCCCTGCGCACCTACCAAGCCACGTACGCCGGCCGCACTGCCCGCACAAGTGACTTGCAGCGGGTATTTGAAGGAGAAGCGGGCCGTTCACTCGCCTACTTTTTTCAACAATGGTTTGTTGGGCAGGGATATCCAACTTTCAACGTGCGGTGGAATCAGGTAGGCGCTAGCTTGTACCTGCAAACCACCGAAACGGCTTCCGCACCTACGGTCACGCCGTTCTTCGATACCGACCTCGACTACAAAGTCAATTACGTAGGTGGCACAAGTCAAATTATACGTTTGCGCCAGGGGCAGCCGGTGGCCTCTTTTAGCGTGCCAGCATTGGGCACGGTAAGCTCCATTGAACTAGATCCTGACCAATGGATACTCAACGGTAACGGCACCATTCAGCGAGACAATGGGCTGGTATTGGCTACTAAAAATGCCGTAAGCGCCGCCCAGTTGCACGTGTACCCCAACCCTTGTCGAGACGTTCTGCAACTACCCGACCTAGGTCAGAACGGTACTGCGGCAACCGCAGAGGTGTTGGATGCCGCTGGCCGAGTGGTGCTGCGCCAACACTTGCGTGCAGGCCAGCCGCTCAACACCCGCAACCTAGCTTCGGGGCTGTACCTGCTACGGTTCACCACGGCGGGAGGCGAGGTGCTACGTGGGCGCTTTGTGCGGGAATAGCTGGGCTCTGAAACAAAGAACAGACCTAGCTCTTCGCGTACTGCTTGATTCTGGCTTGAACCTCGGCGGGCGCCGGTGGCAAGTTCAGCACCTGCTCCATCAGTTCATTAAAAGAGTGCGCGGGCGTGAAGATGGCGTCTTGGTACGGATTGCTGAAGAAGCGAATGAAGCCGGGTTGCTTATTGATCGTGACCAGGTCAATCGTGATAGTGCCAAAGAGTTGATTGCAACGCCCTGTTTCGGTGCAATCGTTCGGCTTCGGCTTTAAAAAGTGCTTGTAAATAGTCTCCGTATAGCGCGGTTGACGGTGAACGCGCTGATCAGAGGTAGAAAGGTTATAGCCGAGGGCTAGCACCCGGTCGCGCAAAAAGTCGAAGAAGTGCCGGAAGTTACCGGGACCAATACTCGGGTCGTAAAAGAATACTGCGCCCTGCCGGCCAGTTTCCTGAAGCATCTGCACGCGCAAGCCTTGCCCATTGGTAATGTGGGCTTTGCAGAAATGGTAGGCCTTAAAATAGGGGCCTGCCCAGTTGAGATACACCTGCTCAGCCAACCATTGTGTATGGGCGCGTTGTTCAGCCGCTGTGCGTACCAGTGGCTGCCATTCGCTCTTGGATGGGGAGGAGCGATGTGAGAAAAGATGGTCGAAAAACTTGAACAATGTTGAGGCTACTACTTGAAGGACAAACACTAGCTGCTCGAAATAGTTTTCTATGTCACAGCATCTTCTCGCGCCTTGATTTCGTCTTTGTTTTCCGCTCTAATCCCACTCATGCCATACTATGACCACCATCGAACGCACGACGCTTAAACAACGGCTACTAGCAGAATGCCGTCGAGTTCAACAGCAAAAGGCCGACACTGCCCGGCAGGCCATGCTGGATGTGCAGGAAAGCGCCAATGAAAGCCAAGGCGCTATTGAAGACAAATTTGAGTCGTTCCGGGAAGCCTGCCAGATTCAGCGCGACTTATATGCCCAGCAGCTTGATGAGGCACTCAGCAGCTTGCAAGTACTACAGCGGTTGCCCGAAACCCGTGCCGCGCACGACGAGCCTACCCTAGGTACCATCGTCGTGACGGATACCCAACGCTTCTATATTGCCGTGAGCCTCGGGGAAATAGCTGTAGAAGGGGAAAAATATTTTGCTATTTCTGCCTTCTCGCCCATGTATCAGGCTATGGCCAAAAGTCGCGTAGGACAAACGTATACGTTCCGTGGCAAGCCCTATCGGATCGAAGCTATTTATTAGTTCATAAGGGGAAGCTCTGAGGTAAAAAGCCTTGTGTAATCAATATGGCTAATTAAAACTGCCTCGACAGCCCCTAAAAAGAAGCGCCGCTCTCATGAGAGCGGCGCTTCTTTTTAGGGGCTGTAAACCTAGCTTATTTTACCCGCGTCCAGGTCTGGGAGCGGCCAATCATCGAGAAGCCGATGTAACCTTTTACTTCCATGCTAGTAGCATTCAGTACCTTCATGTAGCAAGAATACGTTTTGCCGTTTTCCGGATCGTAGATCTTGCCGTCATCCCACTTGTTCTCGCTATCGTAGGCAAAGTCCCGCATGAATACCAACCCCAGCAATGGTTGTGAGCGAAGTTTGGGTTCGGGGTTGTTCTTATCAACTTTTGGCTTGCCAGTAGCTGGGTCGTTTGGGACGGCAACTGTTACAATTTTGCCGCAGAGCTTGTCACCGCACTTATAAATCTCGAAGGTAGCTTTCTTGTCGGCGTTGGTCCACATGCCAACCGGAGAGAGCGTCTGAGCGGTAGCTATTCCCGTAAAGCCCAGCAGCAGTGCCAAGCAGAGGAACAAGGTTTTTTTCATAATAGCGTGCGTAGTGAGTGGGTTTTGTGGGAAAAAGATACTCCAAAACTTCTAAATCAGTGCGGTAGTAGCGAATTGACGGGTGAAGCAAATGAGGCCATACCCTAGGTCGCAGGACTTAAAAGCGGCCTTTCTGAAAAAAGACAAAATTTTTAGAAAGAAAAACTAGCTGATAGTCAAGGCGCTGCCGGATAAATGGCTGAGCGCAGCTAAAAAACAGGTTTTTTATTTTGAACCATCCGCCCGGCTTTTAACTTTACCAACCAGTAGTGAGTGCTACGGCCCCCCCAAGCAGCCCTAAGGTGCTGGGTAGCGCGGGTGGGGAGATGTCGAACGTAAAGAAAGGAGGTACAAAATGTCTAGTAGTCCCAACCAAATCCTGCCAAGCCTGTCGAATGTAGTCCGCTTCACCGCCGGACGCGCTTAACAACAGCTTTCGCGCGGAACATTTGTTAGCCCCTCAGGGCGTGTTCCCGCATTCTGGCAAGGTCTTACCTCCAAGGATGACGGGGCTGAACCCCAGACTCGTCGCTTGGTAAGATTTGAAGGATTAGATACCCGGTCCGCCCAGCAGCCTCTCTTTGAGGTTTTGCATAGGCAGACCGGGTATCGCTTTTTAAGCCCATCTGGATTCGCTCGAATTCAGATGGGCTTTTTTATTTCTTCGCGGAGCTAGCTTTATGATGCACTGACTTAGCGGATGATGTGCGCCGCCGAGAAGAAACAGTAGTGCGCTTCGTTACGGGTTTCTTAGGATCGGCTTTCTTGTACACACGCTTCCGAGTCGTGCTGCGGACGCTTACCTTCTTGACCGTTGCCAGGGCAGGTGCCAGCGCTGCCGTGGCCGGCGCAACGGCTACAGGTTCCAGCTCTTTAACGAAATAGCTAGGTTTAGGAGTCGCGGTGCGCTCCCCAGCCAGTACCCGTCGTACGCTCATGAAGCGGCGTTCGTAGTCGGTGCCGGCTACTTCGCTGATCTTCACTCCCGATTCGCGGCGGGCGGAAGAAGCGTGCACAAACCGTATGGGCTCACCTGGATCGGAAATGACAATGCCAGCGTGTCCTGGGGTAGTAGACGTAGCTGCGGTGCCGGTGAAAACCACAATGTCGCCTTTGCGGGCTTGCAGGCGCGGCACCTCCCGCCCCACGTCAATTAGTTGGGCCGTGGAGTGGGGCATGTCGATGGCAAAGTGCCCGTACACGTACATCACAAACCCAGAGCAATCGAAGCCACTGCGTGGGCTAACGCCTGCATAGGTGTAGGGCGAACCTAGCTGCTTCAGAGCAAATGCCACGATACTGTCGGCTTGCTGAGTAGGGCGAGGTACCACAAAGGCTGTTGCTTGAACGGGAAGCGGAGGCGCCGATTGGGCCGCTAACGGAGCACGAGCCGCTTGCCGGTGTTGCCAGCCAATGAGCCCGAGCAGGAGCAGAGCCAAGCCAATAAACGAAATCCAGACGTAGCGCATAGGTTCTTTATAACGGCCGGTACGCTGCCGTAGTGCACGCCTTAACGGTGGAGCTAGGAGTGGGGTTCTACACGGGAAGTGGTAAAACAGCGGTTTTGGTGTAGCTCAGGTAGTGGAAGCGGGAGAAATGAAGCCGTACTTTGCAACCTCTCCCATTTTTTTGGGTCGAAAAGAGGAAGCTAGCCTTCAGCCATCAACAGTAAATCACCAATTCACTTTTTCATGCCCCTTTCTCGTTTACGCCTGTCGCTGTCTGTGGCCCTGGTGTTGGTACTAAGCCAAGTTGGTGCAGCGCTAGCAGCACCTACGTTGCGCTACACCTTATCAATGCCGGCGCCTCAAACGCACTATTTTGAAGTTGAAATGGCTCTCGGTGGCTTTGGCAAGCAGTACACCGATGTGAAAATGCCTGTGTGGGCACCGGGTTCTTACCTCGTGCGTGAGTTTGCCAAGAATGTGGAAGGCTTCACGGCTCAAGCCGGCAGCCAGGTCCTGCGCGCCGATAAAGTCGACAAGAATACCTGGCGCGTGTACCACCCCAAAGCCAAGGAATTTACGGTACGCTATAAGGTATATGCGTTTGAACTAAGCGTGCGCACCAGCTTCATCGATGCCTCGCACGGCTACCTGAACGGCACGAGCGTGTTTATGTATCCGGCCGAAGAGAAGATGCTGTCGAGTACCCTTACGGTGCAGCCTGCTACCGGCTGGACGCAGGTATCAACGAGCCTCAAGCCCGTGGCTGGCGGTGCTGCCTTCACGTTTGCCTCCACCAGTTACGACGAGCTAGCCGACTCGCCCATTGAAATTGGGACCCATAAAGTGCTGTCGTTCGTGGCCAATGGCACGCCGCACACGGTGGCCATGTACGGGGATGCTGTGTATGATGAGGCCAAACTGCTCGACAACATGAAACGGGTGTGCGAAGAAGCGCACAAAGTGGTAGGGCAGAACCCCCTCGACCGCTACGTGTTCATCGTGCACAACCTGGAGCGGGGCACGGGCGGTCTAGAGCATTTGTACTCCACTACGCTGTCGGTATCGCGCAACTCCTATAGCTCCGAGGCGGGTATGAAGCGCTTCCTCGGGCTGGTAGGGCACGAGTACTTTCACCTCTGGAACGTAAAGCGCATTCGCCCGATCGTCCTAGGTCCGTTCAACTACGACGCCGAAAACTACACCCACATGCTGTGGCTAAGCGAAGGCGGAACCAGCTACTACGGCGACCAGATTGTGCAGCGCGCTGGCTTCACGACGCCAGAGAACTACCTAGCAGCCCTCAGCAATACCATCACGCGGGTAGAGAACCTGCCGGGCAACAAGCTGCAATCGGCTGCCGAATCGAGCTTCGATGCGTGGATCAAGCAATACCGCCCTAACGAAAACTCGGATAACACAGGCGTGAGCTACTACGACAAAGGCCAGCTTCTTGTCGGACAACTCGATCTGATGGTCCTGAACGCAACGAAGGGCGAGAAGCGCTTTGATGACGTGATGCGCTACCTCTACGCGGAGTATTACCAGAAGCGCAAGCGTGGCTTCACGGATGAAGAATTCCAGGATGCCGTGGCTAAAATTGCAGGCCAGCGCTTCGACGAGTTCTTCCGTACCCGCGTGTACGGCGCCCAAATGCTGGACTACAACACCGTGCTAGGCTACGCGGGCCTAACCCTGACTACGGCGCAAGCGACGGGCGCGTCGCTCGGCGCTAGCATTACCGCCACCGGCGTAAACCTGAGTGCTGCTGGTACGCCTAACGGCGGCCGCTACGTGGTGACCGGAGTAGTGCGCGACGGTAGCGCCTGGAAAGGTGGCTTGAGCGTGAATGACGAACTGCTAACGCTCGATGGTGTTCGCATCACAGAAGACCTGAATAAGCTACTCGCCGACCGCCCTGTGGGCAGCGAAGTGAGCTTGTTGGTAAACCGCGAAGGCCAGCCCATCGAGGTACGGTTTCCGCTGCTAGCCAACCCCGCCAAGCGTTACCGCATTGAGCAGTCGGCCAACCCAACGGAAGCGCAGCTTAACATCCTTCGCAAGTGGCTTAAGTTTCAACAATAGTTTTCTCGAGTAAGCCCACAACAAAAAAGCCTCATCCAATTTGGGAGAGGCTTTTTTGTTGGTGGTTGCTAGGCTAGCTAGCATAATACATGGTACTAAGAGACCCGCTTCAGCGCTACGTCGCGCACGGGCGTAATCACTAGCGGTACCTTTTCTACTTTCACTGAGCTGGTGTCCAAGCCGAAGTATTTGTCTTCGGAAGCAATGAACTGCTTGATGTAGAAGTACGCTTGCATCACAAGCTTCTCGACAACGGGGAATTCGTTTTCGACGGACAAGAACTTCTCCAGTACTACAAAGCGGAAGTCGCCGGTAACGTGCTGACGACTCAAGGATTCGTAGCGCGAGGTGATGTCCACTTCTTTGTTGCGCACAAGGTCTTCTACCACCTTGCGGAAGTACAGGTTGATGCGCTGCTCTACGCGGAAACCTAGGCGGAATGTGATACGGAAGGCATCGTCGGGAGCTAGCTCCACTACTTTGTACTCCATCGTGTACGGCTCGTCGGTGGTATCAACGTGCACAAACCAGTAGATGTCAGCTCGCTTCGGACGCTTCTGGAAGATAGAGTAGATGATCTTCGACTCAATCTCAGAAGCGCGTTCCGCCGAGGTCATGAACACCAGGTGCGTGGAGTACTTAGGGATGGAGTCGTCGTCGCTGAGCTGCTTAAGTGCTTCCATATAAGGCTCAATCTTGACGAATTCCGTCAGACGCTTCTTGATGAAGTAAGCCCGCAGCCACGTATACATCACCCCAACCAGCACCGTACCAATAGCTAGCGACACCCAGCCGCCGTGCGGGAACTTAACCAGGTTCGCTATCAGGAAAGATCCCTCAATGATGGCATAGGTAAGAGCAAACAACACGACGATCGGGAGCGGCACGCGCCGAGCACGTAGCCACACCGTGAGCAGAATCGTGGTCATGAGCATCGTGAGGGTGATGGCCAGACCATATGCCGCATCCATGTTGGCCGACTCGCGGAAGTAGAGCACGATGCCAATGCAGCCCAGAAGTAGCAGGCGGTTCATGCTCGGTACGTAGAGCTGGCCCTTCACATCGGTGGGGTAGTTGAGCTTCACCTTCGGCCACATATTGAGGCGGATAGCCTCAGCCACGAGCGTAAAGGAACCCGTGATGAGGGCTTGCGAGGCAATGATGGCTGCTACCGTTGCGATGATGATGCCGATAAGCAAGAACCAGGACGGCATGAGCGCATAGAATGGGTTGCGACCAGCTAGCGGCTGATTTACGTGGCTCAGCAACCAAGCGCCCTGCCCAAAGTAATTGAGAATGAGCGTGGTCTTAACGAACATCCAACTAATGCGGATGTTGCCCTTACCGCAGTGACCTAGGTCAGAATACAGGGCTTCGGCCCCTGTGGTGCACAAGAATACCGAGCCCAGCAGCCAGAAACCTCTCGGATACTGCGTCAGCAACTCGTAGGCGTAGTAGGGGTTGGCAGCTTTAAGAATAACTGGATTCTGCGCTATCCAGAGTACTCCCAGCGTGCCGAGCATCGAAAACCAGATGAACATGATAGGCCCGAAAGCCTTACCGATGATCTGGGTACCAAAGCTTTGTACCAAAAATAAGCCGGCAATGATACCAATGACGATAGGAACAGTCGGGATATTCGGATAAATGGCCCGTAGCCCTTCGATGGCTGACGACACCGAGATGGGCGGTGTAATCACGCCGTCGGCTAGCAGGGCCGAGCCGCCAATGATTGCCACGGCTGAAAGCCAGGCACCGCGCCGCCGCACGAGGGTATAAAGCGAAAAAATACCACCCTCACCGTTGTTGTCAGCATTAAGCGTAAGCAACACGTACTTGATCGTCGTTTGCAGTGTCAGCGTCCAAAGCACGCAAGAGATGGCTCCTAGCACAAGGTCACGGTCGATTACGTCGGGCACCTTGGCGCCCTTCAAAATAGCCGACATTACATACAGAGGCGAGGTACCAATATCGCCATAGATGATGCCGAGGGCAATGAGCAGACCAGCGGTTGAAACAGCGGTGTGCTTGTGTTTGGCGTCCATGAAATAAGTAGAAGTAAAAGAGGGGAGAAGTGGCTAAAGGTAGAGCAATCAACCTAAACAGAACACTCCGCAGTCTTACACATTTGAGGATGGAAAAGTGCCAGAATCAGGGGGCGTAAGGGACGGTGCATCGAGTAACATAGCAGCAGCTGCCGCTGCTTCGTCGTGAGCCCGGCGAATACGTCGGTTTGCCTCGGCGGTTAGCTTCTGCCACTGCTCTAGCTCGCCAGGTAAAGCAAAGTGCGTGGCTTCCCGACCTAGGCGGTGCACCCGCAACCGGTTCGTGCCGCGCCGGCCATACGCTAGCAATAAGGCCCCGGTAGCAAGGCCTATCATGGCGGGTAGCGTCCGCAGCCAGTTTTGTAAAAAAGCTATAGCGAATCCCGCTAGCGTCAGCCCGCCCAGCAGGTACCACAGCAGCCAGCGTACCGGGGTTAGCTCGACCGCTTCCAGCTCCAGGAAGCTGAAGGAAGTGCCGTTGATAGCTAGGCTAGTGGCCGTGAGTACTACCCGGCCATCGTCGCTGCGCAAGGTAGGCAGGGGCGCTGGCTTAACAGGGTTAGGTAGGGGCGGTGCTTCTGCTTCGGTAGGCACGATCTCAGGCGGAGCGGGCACCGATGTGGCGGGGCTAGCGACCGAAGGGGCCGCCTCGGCCGTGGTAGTACGAACCCAGCTAGGTGGGTTCGTTACCGTGGTGGTCGAGGCGGCAGAATCGGCGATTCAGTTGTTCACTTTCAGCAGCTCCACGTCGAAGATGAGCGCTGAGTCGGGGCCAATGTCACGGCCTGCGCCACGCTTACCATAAGCTAGGTCGGAGGGGATGTAGAGGCGCCACTTCGAGCCTTCGGGCATCAGCTGGAGGGCTTCTGTCCAGCCGGCAATTACTTGGTTTACACCAAACGTAGCAGGTTGGCCGCGCTGGTAGCTGCTGTCGAACACTTTTCCGTCGATCAGCGTGCCGTGGTAGTGCGTCGTCACCGACGAGCGAGGGGTCGGCTTCTTGCCTGTGCCTTCGGTCAGGACTTCGTACTGGAGGCCGCTGGGCAGCGTGGTTACGCCCGGCTTGTTTTTGTTTTCGGCTAGGAAGGCTTCGCCTTCGGCTTTGCTGTTGCTGCTCACGTTGTCGTCTTGTTGAGGTTCGTTTTCTTCAAATTGTTCTTGGAGCTTGCGCATGGCTGTTTCCATTTGCTCCTGGGTGAGGCGGCTCGGCTGACCGGCTAATGCCTCTTTTAGGCTCGCGGCTAGCACGTCGATATCGAGGTCTAGGCCTTGCTGCGAGAAGTTACGGGCGAGGTCACGCCCAATGATGTAGCTGATTTGCTCTTGGTGGCTGGTCAGGTTCATAAGGGAAAGAAAAAGGGATAAGAACCGCTCCGTTGGCGGCTACTACCAGGCAATACCGAAAAAACGCCGGAATGGATATGCATTTTTCGGCCCGCAATAGTAACACCCGATTTTCAAAACCCTATTTTCTTACCTCGTAAAAACAAATTGAGCTTCGCCTTTCGGCAAAGCCCATTGCTATAATCAAAAGAAAAACAGCTAGATGCAGCTCTTGGCTAGCCATAATGAACTTCGTCGTCCTCATCGCTCAAGTCGAAATGCAGACTGAGATCCAGCACCTTCGCGGTCAAGTAGACCAAACTCCCAACGAGCAGGAGTGAAGAAAGAACGGCGGTACTCTTTTTCATAGCCAAGTGAGTCGAGTAAGTAAGATAATGCGTTGGCACAAAGATACTCGTGAGAAATTAAAGAAGTAGTATCTCGCTATAATTCGCTGTCCTACACAGGTTTTGTAACATAAAGATCATACTCATTCTGGCTTTGGTAGCACCCTTTGCTAGCAGTTTTTCACCTGAAGGATCGTAATACCTAGGTCGTCTGCTGTGGCCGTTTTCAGCGTAGGAATTGTCCTTTAACCCAGTGCGTATTGTCGGCTCACAGCAGGGTGCAGATCGGTGAAGCCAAAGACAGCCTTTGTCAGGGAGGGAATGTCCCCAGGAATGCGGCGGGCAAGTAGGAAACCACTGCGTTGCTTAACCACCCGGCGTGCGGACCCGTATAGACAAAGCAGGAGCATCTGTATCACCTCTTTCCACCCACAGCCATGAGTGACACCCAGAGCAACAAATCTTCGGAGACACAGCCCACCAACGATGGTACCCACGGTGGGAACCGCGGCGGCGACCAGCACGCTAACACTGATGGCGCCAAGGGAAGCAGCCGCCAGGGCGGCCACACCAGTGCCGACCAACGCAACCAAGGTGGTGGCTCCGACGCCGAAAAAGCGAATCAGACGCAGAACACCACTGAGTATAACTCTGACTATGGGACCGGCAATGCCGCTTCTAGCCCCGCCAACGACGGCGGCAAAATTGACGACGCAAATAACAGCTAACGCACTTTTCCTTTATGAACACGCCCTCCACCCCTTCGGAACAAGACGAGCAACAAGGCCGCATCGAGCCTGCTAACGATAACGATAGTGCCAAGAACGCTGACGCAACCATCGCCGATGGTACTGGCGACGGTGGCCAGCAGTACGCAGACTCTTCGGAGCGCGCCAAGAACAGCCCCGAAGCTGGTACGGTGAGCACCCAGGAAAACATGGGTGACGGCAGCGGCATCCGCGGCGAATACGGCAACAGCGACCAGACAAACGGCAAAGAAGGCTAGCTTTCTTTTCTGCTGGTCAGACAAACGCAAAAGGCCTTCCTGGTTCCGGATCTTTGATCCGGAACCAGGAAGGCCTTTTGCGTTTGTAGATGACAATAAGCTAGCTATTTCTTGAGTACCAACTCTGCTTTTTTGATTTGCAGCGTTGGATTGTTGGCCGCTACCAAGCGTGCTTTAAAGGTATAGGTACCATTTTCGGGAGCTGTTACTTCGCCGTTTTTGCCCGAGAAGCTCCAGTTGGTTCTGCCGTTGATAGAGGTTTTGAGTTCGCCTACCGTAATGTGCTTCTCCGTGGGGTTGATTTCTAGCTCCTGAAAGGCTGCGCCATTCTTCAGGATCAGCACCTGAAAGCGTAAAGGAGCATCGCCATCGTAGGCCATGTCCATCTCCGACCACACGGAAACTTCCTCGTCCTTTTGCAGCCGTATCGTTGCTTCTTTGACTACTTCGTGTCCTTTGGTGCTCACAACATTTACGGGTAGGCGCGATACTTCTTTGCCGAACAAAGCATTGCAGCCTTGTAAGGGTAAGGCGAGGGAGAGAACCCAGATAAGGCTTTTAGGACCTAGGGTAGATAGATAACATTTCATTGGACTCGATAAATACGGTTGTAAATGGGCTAGCTTTTACCTGAATACGGCTATGTAGCTAGCTACACGCCTGTCCGACCAAAAAGACGATTTGTGCCCGCAGCTAGCATAAGCTGAACAACGCGAAATTCACGCCAGAGACGGGCGCTAAAGTCCCGGCTACTGATCCAATTCCAGTTCCTTATTTTTTCGAGGTAGGACTCTGCTGGTAGGTCTTGATCTTCTCGGCCACTTCTACCATCGGCGCCACCCAAATATCTTTCTCATGCGCCTTCAAGTAGCGTAGCAACTGCCAGTGCGCCTGCAAACTGACGTTCAGGGAATGACCGCCACCCACACCGTGAAACAAGAACACCAGTAGTGTGTGCGACTGCTGAGCCTTCTTCACAAGATCGATCAGGTACTCGCCCGACTTCTCGTTGATCATGTAGCTGTCGATGTTCGTCAGGTCGACTTCGGCGGGTGTTTGCAAGCCTCCGGTTACGCCCCGCGCCGCGACGAAATCATTTCGGAGCTGGTCGTAGAACTTGACGCCGCCAATAGTCAGGTCACCGCACGGGTAGGCGAACGTGCGGGCCGTCTTGCCATCAATGGCCTTCAGCAGGGTGTTATTTACCCGCGCCTCGGTCACCGCTCGGCTAACTGTGTACTTGCTCAAGTCGTTGTCGGGCGTCACAAAGCCGCGGCCGGGCAAAGAGCCGTCGCAGGGATGCATCAGGGCATGGTTGCCTAGCTCGTGCCCCCGCTTGGCGGCTTGTCGCCATTCCTCCAGCCGCTTAGTCACTACGGGTGAGGAACCAATCAAATAAAAGGTACCCCGAAATTTTACGGAGTCGAGCGCAGGTATAGCATTGTCTAGGTCGACGTCGATGGCATCGTCGTAGGTGAGTACCACGGCGCATTGCTTGTTGTTCCAGACGCTAGAGGTTTGAGCAAGGCTCGCGGAGTGGCTGGCGAGCAGTAGCGCAGCGGCCAGGGTGAGTAGCTTGGTTGTGTTCACGAGGTGGGCTAGTAGAGTAGATGGCTGATAAAAGTACCTGCGGTGCGTTCCTACCACAAGTTTACGCACAAGGTAGCGCGTAGTCGAGAACGTAGGTTAGCTCCAGACACCAAGCTTTGCAAAATGAATTTGCTTCCGTCCTCGTCTGACGCCCAGTACTCCTCTATCCCAACTTAGCCCGCGGCTATAGCTGCATACTTTATAATCAGCGGGAAAGCTCTTCCAGCTCTTTTTTCTCGCGGGTACTTAGCCCCTCCAACCCTTTGTGGCTAATCTTATCGAGTAGCTCATCCAACTCCTCTTCTCGTTTCCTCCGCTCGGACGTATAACGATCATCAACGGACTGATAAAGCGGGAGAGGAGAGAAGCGTGTGCTAGCAGAATCGGTCACAGGCTCTTTCAGTAGTAAGTAGAGAAAGGCACAAGCAGGCAGTAAGATAGCCCCGATGGCTAGGTAGTTGGTGCGCAAAAGCTCTGGCTGTAATGCTACTGTTGTCACGAGCCCGACCAAGCCTCCGCCCAAGTGCGCATCGTGCCCAATATAGTCGCGCTTGACACTGATGCCATAAGCCGAGATGATGACGTAGAGCAGGCCAAACAGCCAACCAGGAATATGGTAAGGCAGCGCCAATAAGCTGATTTCAACGCCAGGGTATAAGGCAATGGTGGCGAATACTAGTCCTGCAATAGCTCCTGAAGCGCCCACCGCAGTATAACCGGACTCGTGGCGATGCAAAAAGAGCGAGAGCAAATTGCCGCCCACCAAGCTCAAGAAGTAGATAGTCAGAAAGTTCTTGAAACCTAGGTATTCTTCAATGCTGCCACTGAAGCAGTAAAAGGTAGCGGCATTAAGAAGCAGGTGGGTCCAGCCCGCGTGCAGGAACCCCGACGAAATTAGGCGCTGGTACTCCTTGCGGTGGAGAATGTCACCAATTCTGAAAAGGTGCTGGTCAAAATAGATGGAATCTTTAAACCCCTTGTAGGATACAAGAAAAGTAACCGCTAGAATCACTAGGCCGACGATGCCTATTTCATTCATTGAGAGCTAATAATAAAGGTTGAAAATAGAAAGCGGATAGTGGTATGGGGATGGGAATAACGGAGAGGTAAATATATAATTAATTATATATTAATCGAGGGGCATAATGTCCTGGGGTGCGCTAGCTTGCTACTTAGTCCTGAGTTCTTAGCAAAGTATAAGTGGCTGCTAATGCTGAAGCGCTAGAGAAGTTGCTTTGCAACGATAGGCAATGAGCTTTTTAGCAAACCAACTTTGAGCCGCACAACAAAGTAGACGCTGCGTTTCGGCCAGACCTTTGTCGTGAACTTAATGCTCTAAAAACATGGACAAAATATGGTTTATTACAGGTAGCTCGCGTGGCTTAGGTCGCACCCTAACCGAAGCAGTACTCGCGCGTGGTGGGCGGGTCGTGGCCACTGCTCGGCAACCCGAAAACTTAGATTCCCTCGCCGACCAATACGGTGCCAAGATTCTTCCCTTGGCCCTAGACGTCACCAATGCCGCGCAGATAAAGCAAGTGGTAGCCGAAGCCGTAGCGCATTTTGGTCGCCTAGATGTGGTCGTAAACAACGCCGGCTTTGGTATCACGGGAGCTGCTGAAGCCTTCACCGAGGAGCAAGTGCGCAGCCAACTCGAAACCAACCTGTACGCACCTATTGCTGTTACGCGTGCTGTGCTGCCGTACTTGCGCCAGCAACGCGCGGGACATATCCTGCAAATTAGCTCCGTGGGAGGGCGGGTTGGCAATGCCGGCATCTCTATTTACCAGGCTGCTAAATTCGGTCTGAGTGGCTTCACGGAAGCCCTAGCTAAGGAAGTAGCGCCCCTTGGTATTCACGTAACGTCTGTGGAGCCGGGCGGCTTCCGCACCGATTGGGCCGGTCCTTCCATGAGCTACGCCCCGACGCTAGCCGATTACGAAGCCGTCAACCAGCGCGCCGACTTCTTTGTCAGCGGCAAGTTTGTGCCAATGGGCGACCCCAGCAAAGCCGCTAATGTGCTGATTGATTTAGTTGAGCACCCCACTCCGCCCGTGCACTTGGTGCTAGGCAGCGAAGCAGTGGGCCTGATCCAACAAGCGGATGCCGACCGCAAAGCGGAGCTAGAGCAGTGGTTACCCGTGAGCGTGAGTACTGATGCTGATGATGCGGAGAATTTCCTGGAAACGGAGGTAGGAAAATTCTATATGCAACAAAAATAGGAGTGGCCGCTAGCTAGCATTCGCTGCGACGCAGACTGGCTAGCGGCTAAGCTGATTCTTAGCTTCTACTTTTTAGTGCCAAGAAGCTAAACAGAAAATGGCCCTGAGTACTTTGTGATGTGGCTCCTAATTGCTGCTTAACGTGACCTTACGATGCCTCGGCAACACGAAATCCATCATCGGCCGAAAATCCTGTATTCCTGCTACTTCACCACGAGCCGGACAGGGGAGCAGTTTGTGCCCGAGCACATTCTCAGCTATCAGCTTGCGGGCTCTCTCATCACCAACGATGGCAATAAGGTCAATACCTTCAGCGAAGGGTCGTTGTGGCTCAGCAAGCGCTACCGATTGGTGAAGTTCAGGAAGGAGATACCTGCGAATGGCCAGTTCAAGTCGTTATCCGTCACGCTCGACCAGGACATGCTGCGCAGCTTCAGTATTGAATATGGCTATCAGGCCGCTAAGCATTCCGCCGACAACGCCATTGTAGCGCTACAGCCCAACCAATTTTATAAAAGCTACCTCGACTCGCTTCAGCCGTACGAGCAGTTAGCCGAACCCGGCAACGAGGCCTTGCTGTCGCTAAAAGTGCGCGAGGCTATTATGCTGTTGCTCAAGTATAATCCGGAGCTTAAGGATGTGCTATTTGATTTTGCAGAACCCGGCAAGCTCGACCTGGAAGCTTTCATGAACCGAAACTTTCATTTCAACGTGCAACTGCGGCGGTTTGCCTATCTCACTGGGCGGAGCCTAGCTACGTTTAAGCGTGATTTTGAGAAAATTTTTAATCTGTCGCCGAGTCGCTGGCTTCAGCAGCGCAGGTTGCAAGAGGCGCATTATCTAATCAAGGAGAAAGGCAAAGCGCCCTCTGAGGCGTACCTAGAAGTGGGCTTTGAGGATCTGTCGCACTTCTCCTTTGCCTTCAAGAAAATGTATGGCGTAGCACCGTCGAGGATCTAGGGTCAGCACTGGCGAGAAACGGAGAAATTCAGGCTAGCTAGGTGTAACAGGTCAGGTAAGAAACTCTAACTTGCTAGTGCTCGGATTTTCGCTGTTCACAACTCTACTTCTTTCAAATGCGCGCTAAGTATTTTGCCAAGCTCCTCTGCCTAGGGCTCCTTTGGTCGTTATCCGGTGTTGCTGCCTACGCCCAACAGCCGGCCCTCGTGACGGTGCCTAACTCAGAGCATCGGGTGATACAGTCCAAAGTCGCCGGACACCCCTACGACGTGTACGTGCACTTTCCGGCGGGCTACGCTAGCTCCAATAAGAAGTACCCCGTGCTGTACGTAGTCGATGGCGACAATGACTTTTCGCCCACGCTCGAGTACCTAGGGTTGCTCATGGCCGAGTACCACATCCCCGAGCCGCTGGTAGTAGCCATCGGCGACGGCGGCCTGATCGGCACGCCCACCAACCAGCGTAACCGCGACTTCACGCCCACTGCTACCGCCGACAAGCCAGGCAGCGGAGGTGGGCCTGCCTTTCTGGGGTTTATCGAGCAGGAGCTACTGCCCTTCGTTGAAAAGAACTACAAAGCCGACCCTGCGCAACGTACCCTCTACGGTTACTCAATGGGAGGCCTGTTTGGCTCGTACGTTCTGTTTCAGAAGCCAACTTTATTCCAGAACATCCTAATTGGTAGCCCGGCCCTAGGCTACGACAACGGTAAGATATTCGACATTGAGAACGCCTATCATACCACCCATACTGCGTTGCCGGTGCACGTCTTTGTGGAAGTGGGCGAACTAGAAACGCCGGGCCAAAAAGAACCCTACCAAAAACTGGTGCAGCTACTACAAGCCCGCCACTACCAAAACTTGGACCTGCACACCGTCGTCATCGATAAAGTAACGCATATGACGGGCAAGCCCGTCACGATGCTGAAGGCATTGGGATGGGCATATACTAGTCCACACGAGGTATTCTAGCGCTTGGGCAAGCGGCGGAGTTAGCTATTCTGCGCCCAGAACATCTCTAGCTTCCATTAGCGCGAAACCGAGCAGGTTCAATCCATTCCACCGCTTCGGGTTTTCTGCTTTTTCGTCATCAGCGGCTAGGCCGATGCCCCAAATTCTGTCCACGGGGCTAGCTTCTACCAGTACTCGGTTTTTGGTATTCAGGAGAAAGTCCCGCAGATCCTGGTGTTGACCAAACTTGTGCAAACAGCCAGTTACCACAATTTCAAACCGCTTTTCCAGCCAAAGCGGCTCATCGAAGTTCCGTACCTGCCGACCTAGGGTCTTGGCTTCGCCTGGTGTTTTGGCCACTAAGACTTTTTCGAAAACTGCCGTGTCGTGAAAGAGAAGAGCTTTCTGGGCCATCATCCAATGTTCGGCCGTGTTGTAGCGCACGTTGTCTACCACGAAAGGCGCGTTCCACCACTGACTAAAACAAGAGGCAGTGAGTTCGCCGCTTTTGCTCGGCTGATGTCCCCAGAAAAATAGGTACTTCTGCCGTTTTCCCTTTTCGTAATTAGATAGGAGCCAGTCTAACGTATAGGTTGTTGTCATAAGAGTTTACAAGTTTCGCGCAGTACAAACCAACTGCGTCTTGAGAGACCTAGCTTTTAGCCACTTTCTAAATACCTTCATCCAATAAACGCCGGTGGTAATTTATCTGGCCTAGGTGGTACGCTAGGTGCGCGGCGAGATGGACCAAGAAGTACTCCGTCGACGTTTTTTCTGCGAATACCAAGATCGGGTACTCTTTCTGCAGCTCGTCTTCGGTGAGCTTACCAAGCGAGTCGTTCAGTACGACAATTGTTTCTTCCACGCGTTGAAGCAGATCCGCCCTCGGTACGTCCTTCGCTGAGAACTCCAACTCTCTGTTTCTGACGTAAGAGTGCTGGCCTAGCTCCGCCCCAATGTACGTCTTGAGATTCCCTACCAAGTGCAGGCAAAGGTTGCCAGCCGAGTTGGCGATACCTTTTTCGTAATGCCAGATCACAGGCTCACTTATGTAAAGACCAATCTCCTGCTTCAATTTGTTCAGGTCGCGATTGAAGAGAGTTCTGAGCGTTTCAATGAGCATCGCTTTGGAATTGAGTTGGCATAACGGACGCAAGTATACAGCCGTGGCGGTTGCGCTAGGTTATTAGTTGCGCCGCAAACAGCGCTACTTCACTTCCGAGACTTCCACGCGGCGGTTGCGAATGTCTGGCGAAGGGTAGAGGGGTTTCGAGTCGCCGTAACCGATGGTGCTGATACGCTCGGCGGCAATGCCTGCTTTCACCAGATACGCTTTTACAGCTTCCGCGCGCTGCTCCGATAAGGCTTGGTTTTTCTTGCTTTCGCCAATGCGGTCGGTGTGACCAGTTACCTGCAGCCGCAGGGTGGGGCGGGCACGCAATTCCTCAGCCAGTTGGGCTAGAGCCGGTGTGGCGTCTGGCAACAGCTCCGGCGTGCCCTGCTTGAATAACACGGTTGGTAATACCACAGGGTTGGCCGACAGGGTTGGGGCGGGTGCCGGACGCATGGGCCGCGTAGTGTCTGCCAAGGCAGGCGCCGGGCGGCTCGTATCGGCGGGGGCTGCGGCTACAGGTGGTGCCGGCGGGGGAGTGGGCTTCTCGACTGTGCCGCTAACCTTCACTGTAATAGGTATTACGGCACCTTCACGGGTAGGATAATAACCTTGCGTTAGGTAAAAGGTAGTGGCCTTGTTGAGCTTGGTGCGGTACTCGTTACCGCTGTTTACTAGTTGCTTAAGGTCGGCATCGGCGTACCAGCGCACGTCGCGGCCGGATACGCGAATGGTGGTTGTAGCGCCCGCTCGTACCGTGGCAGCCGACTTCAGCTTGACACGGTACAGGGTATAAGTACCTTTGTCGCAGCGACCGATAGGGTCGTAGTCGGCGCGGCCGGTTAGCTTTTCCAGCGCCGGATCGTAGGTGAACAGGATGATGCCTTCGCACCAGTAGTTGAAGGGGTTAGCGCCAGTCTCATTCAGCTTGCGCACGTGTTCTAGGCGCATGCCACCAGATGTGCGAGCAGCCTGCACCTGAAAGGTGGCCGTGACGCCTGGCTGGCCCGTCGCCTCCTGATACAGCACCCCAAATAAGCCGGTACTCTTACCTTCCTGCACCCGCATCACCGAGGGCCAGGAGGCGCCCGGCTGATCCTTATCCGTTTCGACACCTTGCCAAATGCCCGCCAACGACTGAGCCTTTACCGGCCCCGCCAGCAGCAAGGTCGCCACGCCGAACCAAATGCTAGGTTTCATTTTACGACGCAACCTGTTCTAGAAGATGAAATTAGGAGTAAGCCCTCCTATAAACCGTTGGCCAAAGTAAAAGGAAATCGTAGAAAAGTCATGCTGACGAGCCCGCTCAACCATGAATAGCGCGAGCCTAGGGGTGTTTTGTGTAGTAATGAAACGGGCATCAGAAACCAACTTTACCAAGCAAGCAGCCATGCCAAACTGGTCGAAGCATCTTTGCTGCCTAGATAGGCCGTCAGTTCGACGGCAGGAGGAATCTCGCGTGCTGACGTTGCAATGGTAAACTGGATGGTTAGAGTTGCCATGGCACCCGAGATTCCCCCTATCATCGAACTGATAGCCTAATGAAGCGTGCAGATGCTTCTATAGGCTATTCAGGTAGTATCGTCAGCACGCGAGTCACTTCGCCTGTACTCAGTTGTTGTTTAATGAATGGTATTTTCAGCAGGACAGAGCTAAGGAGTCCCTTAGCCTAGGTATGACATATCCTCCGCGCTCAGCTGAATGTCCTTAGCCGCAAGGTTCTCACGGAAGTGAGCCAGCAACGACGTGCCGGGAATGGGCAGCAGCCAAGGCGAATGGTGCAAGAGCCAGGCGATATTTACCTGCGCGGGTGTGGCATTGTGCCGGCTGGCCACTTCCGCAATTTTATCCAGTTGCTTGGGCAACGCGTGCAGTAGTGAGAAAAAAGGAATTAGTGGAATGCCGTGCTGTTCACAGAGTTCCAGCACTTCTTCGCCGCCAGGGTTGTGGCCGTGTGCGTGCGAGAGAGTGGTCCGCTGGGCGTAGCTGAACATGTTCTCCACGGTGGCAATAGGACCTAGCTTGAGGCCAGCTTCCAACTCCTCGTGGGTCACGTTGCTGAGGCCAACGTGCAGGATTTTACCCTCGCGCTGCATTTCAAACATGGCGCCTAGCTGCTCATCGAGCGGTACCGGGCCGTGGCCCATGAGGCGCAGGTGTACCAACTGAACCTGCTCTTGCCCGAGGGTGCGCAGGTTGTTGTCGATACTGGTGCGTAGGTTTTCGGGCGTGTTGAAGGGTACCCAGCTTTTGTCGGGGCGGCGGGTCGCACCTACTTTGGTACAGATGACTAGGTCGGCGGAGTAGGGATACAGCGCCTCGCGGATGAGGCGGTTGGTTACATCTTCGCCATAATAGTCGGCCGTGTCGATGAAGTTCACCCCGCTCTCGATGGCGGTACGCAAGATTTGCAACGCTTCAGAGCGATTAGTTGGCTCGCCCCAGATTTCGGGTCCGGTCAGGCGCATGGTGCCGTAGCCAAGCCGGTTGACGGTAAGTGGGTGAGCGGAGTTTTGTGCGATGGTGATGGTTGAGGGCATAAGTAGGTAGGTATTGGCCAGGCGAGTTGTTAAGCTAGGTTCTTTACCATTTGCTGGTTGGCTTTGTTTACTGATGAAGCGAGAAGGCTCGGTGATCTAGCCCCGTCGAATCGAAATATGCCACCTGTAAGCATCGGTATCTATCCAAGTAAACGCAACCAGCCCGTGCCACATGGTGGCACGGGCTGGCTAATGAGTGGCAGTAGTTACGGCTAACCACCGCCGTGATGAGACACCTAGGCGCCTGAAAGTCGGATCAAACTTATTGTTTTACCAACTTCTGCACCAGCTTCACCGAGGCATTGCGTACTTCTACTAGGTAAGCGCCTGCGGGTAGGGTTTGAGTGTTCAGCGTATGCAGCTGGCCGCCCTCTAACTGGTAGTGCTGCAAGCTGCGGCCTACTAAGTCGGTTAGTGTTACCTGATACGTGTTGGTAGGCAGCAAGGTCATATCCAGCGTCGTGGTGCTCTCGGTAGGGTTCGGGAACAAAGCTAGGTCTGACCGGCTTGGCTGAGCACCGTGGAAACGTACGGCCTGCACGGGGCTCCAGGAGGAGGTGCCATCCAGGTCTATTTGCCGCAAGCGGTAGTACACTACATTCCCAAGGCGTGCCGCCCCTAGGTCGGTGTACTGATATACGGTAGTGGTGCTAACCGTGCCTTGTCCGGCGCGAGTGCTAATTACTTGGAAAGCAATGCCATCTGCAGAGCGTTCTACCTCGAAGCGAGCGTTATCCTTTTCCTGCGCGGTTGTCCAGCTGAGGACTGCATCGACTTCTTTTGCGGCGGCGCTGAAGCGCACCAGCGACACGGGCAATGGGCGTACAATGGTCACGTCCTCGGCTGTACTGCTAGCCTGGGCATAGTTGCTGCCGGGAGCCGTGCTACCGTCGCCCATCGTGCCTTTGGGAGTGGTGGTAGCGTTAGACGTCGTGCGAGTAGGATCGATGTACGTAACAGTAGCATCAGCCTGGTAGACCGTGCCGGTAACCGCTGCCGAAGCAATAGCCGCCCGGAAAGATATGCGCAACGAAGCGCCCGCTGGCAGGCTCAGTCCCGAAAACTGGGGGGCATTAGCCGTTGACGCGTTAACGCTGTAAGAGCCGGGACTAACGGTGGACGTTGTTCCGTCGGCATTTACTAGCGTTACTACCGTCGTAGAGTTGATATTGTCATAGGAGAACAAACCAGCAGGCATGGTCACCGTTGTGGCTAGGCCTTGCACCGCTCCACCCGTGTTGGAAATGGTGAGCGTGTACGTAGCTGGATTAACAGTCGTGCTGCTACGCGTTACGTTTGGCGTCGAGGTGCTCAGGGCTGCCGTGAGGGCCGGAGCACAGGCACCCGCGCCGCCAACGATGTTGGTGTTGGCTTGAGTGGTAGCATTCGTTGTTGCACCGTCATTGCCCGCCGCGGCGCCAAAGTTGACGTCGGTTGTACTAGAGCTAGTGCCTGTGCCTGAACGGGTAATACCACCCGCTCCAGCAGTTGCAGTACTGCTATTAAGTATTGCGCTAGCGAAAATAAATCCGCCGCCGCCGCCACCACCTGGTCCGAAGCCACGTGTTTCACTGCCTGAGGGGGCAAAATACCCTGCGTTGCTGCCTGTGCCTCCTACCGCGCTAGCAGTTACTAGGGATGATAAATTTGCTGCCGAGCCGTTGGGTAAGGTCGCAACAACGGCAACTGTGCCGCCGCCACCGCCACCACCGCCGCCAAAACGGTCAGCAGTTGTTGCTCCAGCGGGCGTGCTGTATGCAAATGGTGCGTCATCGCCGTTGGCGGTCAAGGTTAGCGTAGCCGTCGTATTACCACTCTGACGGACGATATTACCAGAGCGCAGCAGGATAATGCCGCCGCCTGGAGCGCCGCTGGCGTTGGGAGCTACTGTCGCTCCGTCGTTGGTAGAGCCAGCGCCGCCACCGCCACCCATGAAGAACTGGGTCGTCGTGCCGCCAGAAGCCTTAGCGCCTTGGGCCCGAACCTGACCGGCAACGGGAGCAGTAGTTGCGTTGTAGCCGTAGCCGCCTGTTCCACCTGCTCCTGCGTTGCCGCCGCCACCACCGCCGGCATTGCCGTTGTTGGTGGCAGGATTGTAATCTGTACCCCCACCGCCGCCGTTGGCAGGAGCACCTAAGGCAGTACTACCATTGGTGTAAGATCTGGAAGTAGCAGCAACAGTCGAACCATCATACACGTAGTCGGGCGTGCCAGCTAGTCCTTCGCCCTTTAGGCCGTGAGCTAAGCTAGGCGCGGAGCGTACATCCGTGTTGGTGCGGCCAGCGCCACCCGTGTAGCTCCGGCCGCCGCCGCCGCGGTAGCCCTTGCCGTTCATATCGAAGATAGCATTGTTGGAAAGAGAAACTACACCAGCTACGTCTACTGCCAATACGCCACCCGTCGTGCCATTCCAGGCCGCGCCGGTTGTGGTGCCCGAAAGTGCGAGGCTAGAGTATTGCGGTATGCGTACTACCTGGAAGTATTGACTGGTGCTAGCATTACTAACGTATGTGTTGTTCAGCGTCCGGGTAAGCGTGATGGTACTGCCCGATACGCTAGATACCTGGGCGTATTCGTATTGGCCAGCTTTTACATCAGTTATGCTGCCGTATGTACCCGCATTAGTCGTCACGTCCATCGTAGCCCCTTGCATCTGCATGACCAGCACCAAGTCGCCGGCGCTAAGTGCGGTAGTGCTAGTACCTGCTCCAGTGCGGGCGGGACCGAGCGTAATGGTGCTTGCTGTGCTAGTGGAGCCCGTGCTATTGCCGGGATAGTACGTGTTTGGGCCAGCGGTGCCGCCAGACAAAGTGCCCACACCATCTTTTCCAGGAGTCCCGCAAATGGTAGACACAGAGCTTAAGCCGCTCACCACCAGCGTTAGTTGCGCAGAGTTATTGCTCGCTACTGGATCGGCAGAGGAGGCTGTGTAGTTAGTGGCTAAAGGGTAAGAGCCAGTAGCGGGCGCCGTGAACGTAATAGTATTATCATCCCCGGAGGCGCCACTAGCTAGGGAAGCGATAGTTGGCAGCGTTACTACGCCGGTGGTGCTGTTGTAGGCCGACCCTGCCGCGACGCCATTAATCAGAACGTTTGTTAAGCCCTTCGGAATAGTGAAGGTGGGAACTATGTTGACTCCTGTTTCCGTGCCGAGGTTAGTGGTACCTACGGTGTAGGTAACACGCGTGCCCGGGTTGGTGGAGGTTGGACCACTCACGCTAGTCGCGATGTCAGAACCAGCTACCACTACCGTGATATTAGCTGGTAATGATTCATCACCCAGAATATTCTTCACCGTGTACGGAATCATTACGATGCCGGCAAATGTACCCACTGGCGTAAATGTCACCACTCCTTGGTTATCCACCGTGAACGTTCCCTTATCGGTAACGGTATAGCTAGCTTGCGGGCCAGCCGTGTTTGGGTCCAAATCAACGGAGGCAACATCTAGGCTACTCCCAGGGGCCGCGTCATTGGCGAGAACATTGGTAGAGCCCGCTTGGTTGTAGACAGTGCCAAACCGGTCGTCGTTAGCGTAGGGTACCTGTACGATAGACAAGTTGCGGATTTCGTGATAGTTGTTGAAGCTACCTGTGGAACCGGCAAAGCCAATGCGCAACGTATTAGGTGGAGATTGAACCGTATAGCTATTTATCGCCGTCGCAACAGCATTCCCATACTGGATGCGAACAGTTATGCGGTAAGAGACAGTACCGTTGGTCGTAACTGGGGTTACGTCAATAAAGGCCCGGCGGTAATCGCCACTACCGCTCTGCGCCCGGGTGGTAGGCACAGCGAGTTTGAATGGTAAGCTGCTTGTGGTACCAACCAAGTAAGGATAATCTGTTGTACTGGAGCCATTCCCCGCCCCTCGAATAGCAACAGAGTTGGCTACTTGACCAGGGCCACCGTTGCGACCTTCCGTCGAGTTCGAAAAGTTGCCAAACTCGTCAATGCCAATACCGATGTAGCCATTAGAAACACCTGCCGCAGCAGGAGCAACTGTTTTTTGCGCGTAACCTAAAGAGCCACCGGTAGCTCCAATGCGAAAGGTAGTCGTTGAACCATCAATCAGGAATACACTGAATCCATCGGCGCCTGTTGTGGTCGTTGTCCCATACGAAAAGAACTCGAACGAAATCCGGAAACCCTGAGGAGCTGGAAAAGCTGTGTTATCGATGGCGAAACCAGCCTGGTTGTTGGTGTTGCTGGTCAGGCGGAGGTAACCTGCGCCCGTAGCATCGGTAGTGCCATTACCCGTTAAGACGGCGGAGCCGCCAAGCGTGAAGCCGGAAGCTGAGTTGCTTTTAAACGACTCAACGCGGGGAAACTGAGCGAAAGCAGGCAGCGACAGCAGGAGTAATCCTAAAAATGTTCCTGCTTGGTAAAATTTTTTGCGATAACAAGATGGGTCGCTTGCTCGACGTGGTATGGTAAGGGTTGGTTTCATGTATTTATAAAGAATAGTTCAACTCATAATAAGCTGAGTGCACGATTTGTGCTTTCCTCAGTTCTATAGGACTTTTTACCATTATTTATGCCATTCAATTCGGGGAGCAGCAGAGAGCGACGGTTTGTTGCACAAGCATAAACGCAAACTAAGCAACCCAATAGTTAAGCTAACAACGCTCTCTTTGACTACAATAACCTAGGATTTGGCTACAGCTGCGCCTGCTCTAATTGATACCTTTGGCTTATAAAACAAGCGCCAAAGACATAGCCACATAAAAAGAATTCTGATCGTTAGAGCATCAGGATATGTCTGGAGGCATGCTGCCTAAGTCTTGCTTGTGAACGGCTATGTAGTCTGCTGTTTAGCCTGTGATGCTGCTAAAATCTAAGATTTGGCTGCTGCCGGGTGCGAGATTATTCAAAGAGATATGATCCCGTCTCGATGCAGCAGGTCTTGAAAGCTGTAAAGGCTGTTTACACGCTAAGCCCTCAACATGCCCTGAGGCGGCGCAAGGCCTTGTAAATGCGAAGAGGAGTGGTTTGCAGAACCATCGTGACAGCGTGCCGAACCTGCGGCGTGCGTCGCCTAATTTACGTTCTCTTCCTAGGTGCCGCGCCCGACGCCACGAGTGCATGCATGGGTACGTGGGCGCTGGCAGGCCGAACAGCTCTTGCTCAACAGCGGCCTAGATGCATCCGTTGTCCGATCCGGCCAGATTGTAGGGGCGGCCGGAATGGGCTGTAAGATGATGGGGAATACTACCAAAAGGCGCGTCGCCATTGTGGTGGGTAGTGGCCAGCGAAAGTTTCGCAACCTTGCGATGCTTGACTGAAAGGTGGTAAGCTAGACACGAGTTATGTTGCTCAACGCGCGAAATATTAAAGAATGCTCTTTGGCGCTATTGGTTTCGGGTCCACTTCACATGCAGGATCTTCGATTCCTGGCTGGTTTGTGGATCTAGCCGGTAGAGTTCGAGCACCTCGGTATTTGCATCCACAATGGTGTAGACTTCCTTCATATCCGCTGCTTTGCCCGTGGCGTTGTTCATCTGTTGGTAGCGAAACGTCATGGTCTTTGCGGATGCATCCCACGGGCCTTCCATGGCTACTCCGTTGCCGCCATCCTGAATCATGGCGCGGGTGAATATCTTTTTGTTGGCATCGTAGCCAGTTACCCGAATTCCGGTAGTCGGCTTGCCCGTAATTACATAGGTGATTTCCGAGACTTGGTAGAGCCCGCCCATCGCCATGTGATTGGTCAGGGTAGAGGTACTGGTCATGGGGGGAGCATCCGGGGAAAACGTTATCGTGGCCTGACCAGTCCAACTGCCATTCGACCGCGCCAGCATCTTATGGAATTCGTCAGCCGCGCTAGAGTGCTCATGGGTTACGGAAGGTACAGGGGCCGATGCTTTGGCTTTGGTCGCGGCGAGCGATTGTTGGCCCAGCGCACCATGGGCTAAGCATAGGCTTGAAAGCGCGGTCAATGCAAGAAGTTTCATGTAGAGGAGGCGTAATGGTTTGGGAGGAAAACCGTTGGCTGCATTCCTAAAGGAGAAACCTTCTTGTTCAAGGGTAAGGCGCTAAAGCTGCCATGCTTTGCGATTTAGCGCCCTGAAAACTTGGACTCTATCAGAGGGAAGTACGTGCCAGCTCAAGGTAAAGAACGGCTACTAGCAGGATACTATCAATCACATAAATATGTGACCGATAGAAAGATTGCTAGATGTAGCTAGCGAGGATTGCTTCGTCTAAACTCGCGCTAGTTGAATGGGTTTATTCTATCCCACGCCAAGACCTGAGATTAGCTTTACCTGTCCTGATATCAATATCCACGCACTTTCCATGTGCTGACCATATCGGATCATACTGTTCCTCTGTATACGAACTTACAACCCAAGAAACTTTGTCTGCTACACCATCTATTTCAATTCCCCACTCCTTAATTCCTTTGCTGAGATTAGCTTTTTTAGCCTGCTCAAATGCATAGCATTTATTGTAAAATATATTAGGGGACGGTCTACCTTGTTTGTATAGATTAATATCATTTAGTTCTATTTTGCTATTGTGTTTGCTTTCTACTTCCTCGTCGTTAATAGAGATTATTATTAAATTTTTATTATTTAGGTTTGGCATAATTTCAAATGTAATCATATGCAATACGCTTTGGTAATGACCTACGTATTTTAGGTGAGCTTGAACATAATCAGCTCCAAGTTTTTTATTTAAATACTGAGTAGCAATAGATAAATCTATTGAATCATGTGCTCCCGTAGTTGTGTGCATTTTTTGGGCTGATGCGTTTATGTATGCAAGATATAATATGAGAGTAAAGAG
Source organism: Hymenobacter sp. GOD-10R (assembly GCF_035609205.1). Classification (NCBI taxonomy): domain Bacteria; kingdom Pseudomonadati; phylum Bacteroidota; class Cytophagia; order Cytophagales; family Hymenobacteraceae; genus Hymenobacter; species Hymenobacter sp. GOD-10R. Next base: position 3,772,328 of record NZ_CP141184.1, on the reverse strand, counting down.
AAGTTTCATCGTAATAGTAAAATGTTATTTTGTATTTTCAACTGGTGTATTTTAGCGTGGTATATAAGTAGTAATTAATTTGCACCTAGCTTTGGGTGGAGGTTGTACGCCAATCTTGACGGGAGGCTGCGCCTTCCACGTCAGAACGAAATCGTTGTGGCCAGTTGAACAAGCGGCGCAGTACCGACTTGCCGCTAACGTGGCAGTGGAGGTACAACCTCCACTCAATGCTAGGCACGAGTTACGCTGCGCTAAACTCGCGCCAGTTGGAGGTAGGCCATTCGTTTGCTAGGCGCGCGTTTGCTGCCGACGGAAGTACACGAAAAACGGAAGTCCCGTCAGAATCAGTCCTAGGCCCAAAAGCGACTGGGTAGGCTGCGTAATCAGTGTATGGCCAGTGAAGGTGAGGGCAAACAGGATGAGCACGATTTGCACGAACGGAAAGCCAGGCACTGGGCCTGGAATACGGCCTTGCCATTTCATTTTCACCACGGCCACGGCCAGCAAGCCATAAAAGAGGAAAGTAGCAAAAATAACCAGGTCAGTTAGGCGCTCGAAGGTGCCGGAGATAATGAGCAGGCTGCTCCACGTTAGGGTGTAAGCAAGGGCGCGGTAGGGCGTGCGGTAGTGGGAGTGCACCGTCGCGGCCGACCGGAAGAAAAAGCCTTCCTGCGCCATGCGGAAGTGCACGCGGGTGTGCGAGAGCAGCACCGCGTTAAGGGTGCCGAACACACTCACCAGAATTAAGACCGTGACGCCGGTTTTGCCCCACTTGCCCAGCAAGGCCTCCGCCACCACGGACGCCCCAATTTCGTTTGGACCTATCGCCGCCAGCTGGGCCAGAGGCAACGTGTGCAGGTACACGTAGTTGATCAGCACGTACAGCACAATGGCTATGCTGACCCCGCCAACGATGGCGCGGGGCACATTGCGCCGCGGGTTTTTGATTTCGCCCGTGACAAAGGAGAGGTCTACCCAGCCGTCGTAGGCCCAGAACACGCTGAGCAGGGCGCCAAAAAAGGCACTGGCCAGCGACACGTTTCGCGTGGGCACTACCGCCGCCGACGTGTCGCCAGAGTTTGGCGAAGCCAGAAACACGCCCGCGAAGATGAGCAGCAGAATACCCGCGATTTTGGCCGCCGTGAAGATGTTGCTGAGCCGTCCGCTGCCGCTCACCCCGCGGTAATTCACCCAGGTGAGTGCTGCCGTGGTGCCGATGGCTAGGAGCTTGATGCCGGAGTCGGCGAAGGGATAAACCAGTTGGCCGATGGAGAGGTGCGCCCAGGCCTGGGCCGGGTTAGGTAGGGGTACCAACGCGTTGATGGATTGGGCGAAAATGAAGGCCAACGCCGCCACCGAAGCAGAACCGATGATGGCAAAATCCGTCCACCCGAACAGGAACGATGCGAGATTGCCAAACGACAGCCGCAGGTACTCGTAGATGCCACCCGATTCTTCGGTGAGCGAGGCCATGCCCGACAGGTTCAGCGCACCGCAGATGGTAATCAGGCCCGCCACCATCCAGGCGGCCAGAATCCACTCCGCGCTCAAGCCACTCTGGGTCAGCGGCACAATCTTCTTAAAGACGCCGGACCCAATCACGATGCCCGCCACCAGCAACGTGCCACTAACTACGCCAAAGGCTCGAACAAGCGTTATGGGAGCAGCGACGGGTGGCTTTTCTGGAACTTTCATGCTCCAGGTAACTCGTTTTGTCGCTAAGGGGTTGCTATCAATTTGCTACTAGCGCGGCAAGGCTTCCAAAACGAATTGCCTTATAGCTCCTCGCAACTGCATCATTCACGGCTACGATTCCGTGTCGGATGAGATAGTGTGGAGCATCGTGGTGCGCCACCTGCCACAACTGAAGCAGGAAGTAACGGCGCTGCTGGCGGCTGAGTAACCGCAGCATACAACCCGCGCCGCCCGAATGCCTCCCAGCGACGCGGCAGTGGAGGTATAACCTCCACCCAAAGCTAGGTGCGAGTCTATAACTCGCACCTAGCTTTGGGAATTACCTATGTATCTTATAATAGGGTACATAATCTATTTCGATCAACGATTTAACCGAGTTCTGCTTGAAGATGAGGGAATACCAAACAGGATTGAGAACCTTTTTCTTAACATTCTTGCCTCCGCTCATCTCCCATGAATTATTGCCTGTAGTTATCATACTCCTGTCAAGATGTGTACCGCGGTTTTCGACATAGTACAGGGGCTTCAGAAATAAGCTATCCTTCTTTAGTTTGTATAGACCTTCTAATGAAATAATACTCCTTAAGCCATCTTCTTCATCAGTGTTATATGCAAAGGTGCCATTAGACCGGAACGTATATTTGTTTCTATAGCTTGATGAAACAATCTTACTTCCCTCTTGCCAGTCGCCTACTATCTGAGCTTTTGCATGAGAGTAGCTAAATAGTAATAGTGATAAAATAAGGGAAGAGTATCTTGAAAATCTTAATTTCATGTTAATGCCTAGAGCCTATTCGGCATTTTAGGTTATGTCACTATAGTGTAATGCTAGCTCACCACTGATGCGACAGTAGAGGTACAACCTCCACCCAAAGCTAGGCACGAGTTATAAACTCGCGCCAGTTGAAGATTTACTTTAACTTTTCAATCAAAGACTGTATTTGCTCGGTATCTTCTATAACTTTTATAAACTGTTCATAGTGAATAGGAATTATATGCAGTCCGAAGGCATAGCTACTTACTGAGTAAGTATTGAATATTATTTCTAAACCATTTTTTGAGATAAAATAGTTAGAAAAATTTTTCCACTCTGGTGTGAGGCTTCCTTCCCAGAAAATAGTATCTGGATTAAACTCTTCGCTTGTAGTGTCAATGTCTAGCCAATCAATGTATATCTTCTTCAACTCTTCATGGCAGTATGATGACAAGAATGCTAGTACATTGTCATGGTCTTTATACGAAAATAGTTCTTCTATATTTATTATGAATAAAGGATCAAGATGATAGTTTAATCCTGTGATATGGCTATTTCCGTGAGCGCCACCAGTAAAGTTGTAATTATTGGCGTTAATACTGATAACTGATTTGGATATCAGGTTAGGCGAGTAGGATATATCATGATACCAATCAGGCCCAATATAATCAAGATTAATAATGCTGCCGTTCAGGTCAAGAAAATCTTTTCTGCTATTAACAACATGACCTGTCACTTTACCCTTTATTAACGAATTTAACTCCACCAGAGATTGATAACTTTCGTCATCAAATTGAAAATAGTGAGTACTAATATGGAAAGATATTTCTTGGTTATATTCGTATGTATGACTTTTTTCTGAATATGCAAATAGCTCCCTAGCAGCAATTTGCTTTCTTTCAATATCTACATACTTTTGTCTTTGAGTGCTTAGAGATTTTAGTATTAATTCGAAGCACTCACTGCTGTTATATTATATTCATTGAAACTTAGATAATCTATCTGGAACTTGGCAATCATTGATCTTTAAAGGGATTAGATAGATATCATCTTCTAGTTTTTCCTCATAATATTCAAGAGCTAACTTAAACTCTCTTTGTACATATCCTCGCTTTTGAACAGAAGTATCAGAAAGTAATAGGATGATGTAATTAGCTTCTCTTAGCGCTTTTCTTATGATAAAATTCCAGTCTTGCCCTGGTAGAATTCCTTTTTTATCAATCCAAGGCTGGAAATTGTTGGAATTTAAAAAATTATATAGAGATTCTGCGAATCTATAATCCTCCTTTGCATAACTGATAAATACTTTGTCGTGCATGTCAGTTGTAAATAGTTATTAAAGATGAGCAATGTTTTCAATTAGAGAAGTATGCTACCTCGACAAGGTAGCATACTTCTCTAATTTTTTAACTAATAGCCCCCATTTTACATATTCCGTCGATACTGCCCCCCAACTTCAAACAACGCATTCGTAATCTGCCCGAGCGAGCAGAACTTAACCGTTTCCATCAGTTCTTCAAACAGGTTGCCGTTCTGCACCGCTACCTGTTGCAACTGCTTCAGGCGCTGTGGGGCTTCGGAGGCGTGGCGAGCGTGGAGCAGACCTAGCATGTCGATCTGGTACTGCTTTTCGGCTTCCGTGGCGCGGATGACCTCGGCGGGGATGATGGTGGGCGAGCCTTTGGAGGAGAGGAAGGTGTTTACGCCGATGATGGGGTACTCGCCCGTGTGCTTCAGCGTCTCGTAGTACAAGCTTTCCTCCTGAATCTTGCCGCGCTGGTACATGGTTTCCATGGCGCCCAGCACGCCGCCGCGGTCGGTGATGCGGTCGAACTCCAGCAATACCGCTTCTTCCACTAGGTCGGTTAGCTCCTCGATAATGAAGGAGCCTTGGAGCGGGTTTTCGTTTTTGGCCAAACCTAGCTCGCGGTTGATGATGAGCTGAATGGCCATGGCCCGGCGCACTGATTCTTCGGTGGGCGTGGTGATGGCCTCATCGTAGGCGTTGGTATGCAGGGAGTTGCAGTTATCGTAGATGGCGTAGAGGGCCTGCAACGTGGTGCGGATGTCGTTGAAGTCGATTTCCTGGGCGTGCAGGCTGCGGCCGCTGGTCTGGATGTGGTACTTCAGCATCTGCGAACGGGCGTTGGCGCCGTACTTCAGCTTCATAGCCTTGGCCCAGATGCGCCGTGCCACCCGCCCAATGACGGCGTACTCGGGGTCGATGCCGTTGGAGAAGAAGAAGGAGAGGTTGGGCGCGAAGTCGTTCACGTCCATGCCGCGGCTCACGTAGTATTCCACGAAGGTGAAGCCGTTGGAGAGCGTGAGGGCTAGCTGCGTGATGGGGTTGGCGCCCGCCTCGGCAATGTGGTAGCCGCTGATACTCACCGAGTAGAAGTTGCGTACCTTCTCCGTGATGAAGTACTCCTGCACGTCGCCCATGAGGCGCAGGGCAAACTCGGTGCTAAAGATGCAGGTGTTTTGGGCCTGGTCTTCCTTCAGGATGTCGGCCTGCACAGTGCCGCGCACTTGGCTGAGCGTGCGCGCTTTGATGGGCTGGTACACCTCGGTGGGCAGCACCTGGTCGCCGGTCACGCCGAGCAGGAGCAGACCTAGGCCGTCGTTGCCCTGGGGCAGCTCGCCCTGGTAGCGGGGGCGGGGCTGGCCGTAGCCTTGGTAAATGGCCTCAATCTTCTGGTTTACTTCATCTTCCAGACCGTGCTCCTTGATATACAGCTCGCACTGCTGGTCGATGGCGGCGTTCATGAAGAAGGCAGCTAGGGTCGCGGCTGGCCCGTTGATGGTCATGCTAACCGACGTAGCGGGGTCGGCGAGGTTGAAGCCGGAGTAGAGCTTCTTGGCGTCGTCGAGGCAGGCGATGCTCACGCCAGAGTTGCCGATTTTGCCGTAGATGTCGGGGCGTAGGTCGGGGTCTTCGCCGTAGAGCGTCACCGAGTCGAAGGCTGTGCTTAGGCGTTTGGCGGGCAAGCCGGCCGACACGTAGTGGAAGCGGCGGTTGGTGCGTTCGGGGCCGCCTTCGCCGGCAAACATGCGGGTGGGGTCTTCGCCCTCGCGCTTAAAGGGGAACACGCCGGCCGTGTAGGGAAATTCGCCCGGCACGTTTTCCTGGAGCTGCCACTTCAGCAAGTCGCCCCAGGCCGTGTAGCGGGGCAGGCTCACCTTCGGAATTTGCAGGTGCGACAGGCTCTCGGTGTGCGTCTTGATGCGGATTTCCTTGTCTCGCACCTTAAAAATGAACTCCGGGTCGCGGTAGGCTTTTACTTTCTGCGGCCAGGTTTCCAGGAGTTTCCAGTTCTGGCCGTCCAGCCGGAGCTTGATTTCCGCGTAGGCTTTCTCCAAACCGGTGATGAGTTCTCCGGCCTGGGGTCCGTCGCTGCTGTTCCCGCTGCCATGTCCTCCGGTTTGGAGGCTTCGGACGGCGTCAATTGATTGGGAGAGCCCGAAAAGATGCTGGGCAACCTCGGATTGTTTCTGAACCCAAAGATCATAGGTACGGTTGGTTTCGGCGATTTCAGATAGATACCGCGTGCGGTGCGGCGGAATGATGTAGATCTTCTCCGAGTCCTCTTTACTGGTTTCGAGATGGGAGGCGAAAGCTAGCCCGGTTTTCTGCTCCAGCATGCTGAGGATAGCACGGTAGAGCCGGTTCATGCCAGGGTCGTTGAATTGCGAGGCGATGGTGCCGAACACCGGCATCTCGTCCAGGGGCTGGTCCCAGAGCTGGTGGTTGCGCTGGTACTGCTTGCGTACGTCGCGCAGGGCATCAAGGGCGCCGCGCTTGTCGAATTTATTGAGGGCAATTACGTCGGCGAAATCGAGCATGTCGATCTTTTCCAGCTGCGTGGCCGCGCCGTACTCGGGCGTCATCACGTAGAGGCTCGCATCGGAGTGCTCGATGATTTCGGTGTCAGACTGCCCAATGCCGCTGGTTTCCAGAATGATGAGGTCGAACTCGGCGGCGCGTACCACGTCTACGGCGTCTTGCACGTAGCGGCTCAAAGCTAGATTGCTCTGGCGCGTGGCGAGGCTGCGCATGTACACCCGCGGCGAGTTGATGGCGTTCATCCGAATCCGGTCGCCGAGCAGGGCGCCGCCGGTCTTGCGCTTGCTCGGGTCGACGGAGATGATGGCAATGGTCTTGTCGGGAAAGTCCATGAGGAAGCGCCGCACCAGCTCATCCACCAGCGACGATTTGCCCGCGCCACCTGTGCCGGTGATACCTAAGATGGGCGCTTTCTTCTGGTCGTCGGAGTTGATCCGCTGATCGGCCGCGCTTTCCGACTGCTGGAAATCGGCAATCAGCTGACCTTTCACCCGCTCAAACTCCTCGGGGAAGTTCTCGGCGGCCGAAATGAGGCGGCCAATGCTGCGAGCGTCTTTCTCCTTTACGTGCGTCACTTCACCGTTCAGGTTCTGGCCGGTCGGGAAGTCGCAGCGCTGGAGCAAGTCGTTGATCATGCCTTGCAGACCTAGGGCGCGGCCGTCGTCGGGGGAGTAGAGGCGCTCGATACCGTAAGCGTGCAGTTCCGCAATTTCCGTTGGCAGAATCACGCCGCCACCGCCGCCGAAGATCTTCACGTGGCCGGCGCCGCGCTCCTTCAGCAGGTCGTGCATGTACTTGAAGTACTCGTTGTGGCCGCCTTGGTAGCTGGTAATGGCAATGGCCTGGGCGTCCTCCTGCACGGCGCAGTCCACAATCTCCTGCACGGCGCGGTTGTGGCCTAGGTGAATTACTTCAGCGCCGCTGCTCTGGATGATGCGGCGCATCACATTGATAGCCGCGTCGTGGCCGTCGAACAAAGCGGCCGCCGTCACGATGCGGATATGGTTCTGGGGTTTGTAAGGGGCAACTTGGGTGGGTTGCATAGTGGGTGGGTGATTTTGGGTGGTATTAGAACAATGTAGAGACACAACACTTCGCGTCTCGTCGTTGAACGACCTAGGTCGCGCCGTTTAGGTAAACAACATCAGCAACGACAAGACGCGAAGTGTCGCGTCTCTACATTGTTCGAGGGACTCTAAGGTACGAAAAGCCCCGGCCAGGTAGACGCGGGGCTTTTCAGAAGAGCTACATAAAATAGATGTATATTAGATGCAGCTATTATTTATGTTGCGAAAATGACAGAGTTCCTAGGCGAATTGATTGGCGAAATTCTATTACAATGGATTGGCGGCACCATACGTTGGGCTTTCTTCCGAGGCTTACTGCAACGTAAAAACCGTTCTTACGGAGACTACCTAGGTGACGAGATTACTAATGGGTGGATACTGATTTTATTGATTGCGCTGCTAGTAATTGCGATAAACTTACCTGTTCCAGATCCTAGCTGAGCAGTAGCTACCGCAACTCCGCCAGCCGCAGCCGAAACACCTGCAGCACCTCTTCTCCGGAAAGCTCCTGGTCAAACCCCTGCACGACTTCTGGTTCCAACTGCCCCGCGCGGTAGATATAGGCGGTTTCAGTTTTGGGCACGATGAGCCAAGCCAAGCGGGCACCGTTGCGCTGCCAGTCGAGCATCTTCTGCTGTAAGCTCGACACCTCATCCGATTCGGAAGCTAGCTCCACGATGAAATCTGGGCAAAGCGGGGCGTAGCGACTTTGCTGCTCTAGCGTCAGACTGCTCCATTTTTCGGCCGCCACCCACGATGCATCCGGCGACTTAACGGAACCATCGGGCAAGGTGAAGCCAGTACTTGAGTCGAAAGCTTCACCAAGCGGATTGGCTTTGTGCCAAATACCTAGCTCTACTAGTAACTCGAAGTTGCGTTTGCCGGAGCGGCTGCCGGTGGGCGACATAATTAGGATTTCGTGGTTAGCGGTGCGCTCGATGCGCAACTCAGGGTGTTGCTGGCAAAAGTCGAAGAACTCGTCATCTGTCATCTTTCCCAGATACGGACCGCGCAATACCAGACTGTGTTCGGAGAAGGAAGGACGCATAGCAGAAAGATACTAGTTTGGCTGTAATGCCTAAACGCTAGACGTTCATTCAGCGTTTGGGTGGCGCATTGTGGTTGAAGGAATCGGTAAGCGTCCGTGCTCAGTCAAGCTTGTGATCTGGCTGTTAGGAGCTAGCGGATTTATAACCCACATTAGCACTTACCCCGGGTAAGCCAAAGCTGTGAAATATAGACTCGTATTTGCTCCCATCTTCTGCCAGCTTTCCTGGCTTTTATCCCGCAAGAAAGTACTGTGGAAAGGCGACAAGTGAGCGGCTATGCCGAAGTACTTGCTGGTGGGCTGGTCGTTTTTGCTTTGTAGCCACTGCACGGATGCTACCACGTCCTGGTGTCCGGCTAACTCGATAGCATAAGGTCGCAGATCAACTTCCCGCCACCCATGCTTCCGACCTGCCACCTCAAAAATGACGTCCTTCTGCAACAAAGGAGCTTGGGGCTGACCGTTCGCCACGGCGTAAATTGTGAGGCGAAATGTTACGAAAGAGAAATCACTGTTGAACACAAACAGATGAAAGCTCTCTAGGCGGACAGGTTGCTTGACCTTCATAAGTAGGCCCACTTCCCGGCCGAGGCGGTCGTGCGGTACGGTGTCCTTGGCCGTGTAGAAATTAAGGCTGGTGAAAATACTCGAACCGTTATGACCTAGGATTGTACGCTTAGGGCGCTTGCTATGCACCATTACTTCCTGAAGTTGCGTTGCTGTCGGATAGAGCTGCACCGCTGGTTGCTGCCGTAACTGACTAACCAATAGCTTACGCGACTGATAACCTACGCATGATACAACGACGGTATCTGTAGCGGCAGCGGGCGCAAAAGCGGAAAGGGAAAAGGTGCCGTCTGCAGCCGCTACTGTTCCGAAAGGTTTGCCTTTGACCCCTGCTGACGTATAGGCTACTGGGGTACCGGTTGGGGTTGTGATCTTGCCCGTTGGGAAAGACTGCGCACGGGCAGGAGGGGAGATAAACAGGGAGGATACAAGCAGGCAAGCGAGCCTGCACCGGAGATAGAGCATACGCAGATACTAGATGGGTGAACTCCCCTAGGAGGCTTGCGACCCACTCAGGCGTTGCATCGAGCTACAAGGCCAACAAAAAAGCTCCGGCCAACGGCCGGAGCTTTGCTATCAAGCAGAAAAGCCTAGGTGCCCTTTAGGCACCGGCAGCCTTACGCGGCGTCGAATGCCTCGCGCAGTTCTTTGGCGGCGGCGGCTGGGTCAGCGGCGCCGTAAATGGCACCACCGGCTACGGCTACAGCCACGCCCGCTTGCTTCACGGCGGCAATGTTGCTCAGATTAACACCGCCCGCGATGGAAACCGGAACACCAGCGCGCGTGGCCTCATCAATCAGAACTTGGATCGAGTAGCCAGCCTGGGCTTGCTCGTCGAGGCCAGCGTGCAGCTCCACGAACTCGACACCTAGGGCCGAAACCTCCTGGGCACGCTTCACGCGGTCCGTTACGCCGATAGTATCTACTACCACGCCTTTGTTGTGGGCTTTGGCAGCTTTCACGGCGCCAACCACGGTGGCATTGTCGACGGCACCTAGGATGGTAACCAGATCCGCGCCGGCTTCGAAGGCCATGCCGGCTTCTAGCTCGCCGGTGTCAGCGGTTTTGAAGTCGGCAAATACCAGCTTGTCGGGGTGAGCTTGCTTCATTGCCGTAATGACAGCTAGGCCTTCGCTCTTGATGAGGGGCGTACCTAGCTCAATAATATCCACGTAGGGCGCTACTTTCTCGGCGAGGGCCAAGGCGTCTTTGGTGGTCAGAAGGTCGATTGCAACTTGTAATTTAGCCATGTTATGGGTTGGGTTATGAGGGGAGAGTAAATAGGTAAAGGATTGCCAGCCAGCGTTATTCCAGGTTGGCGTGACGTTTCCAGAGCTCGGGGGCAGGAGTACCATCGAGACCCCACAGCGTCTGGAAAATGGCATCGAGCAGCAGCAACACGCCCTGCTCGAATAAGCTGCCGGCGTATTGCTTCGAGATTTCGCCACCGTGGTCTTGCTTCTGGGCAGCGGGCAGCACCACTACTTGCGTGGCGAGGGCTGCCAGCGGCGACGTAGCGGTTGTGGAGATGACCACAACTTGAGCGCCCGCTACAACGGCCTTTTCGGCTGCTTTCACGATAGTGCTAGTGGTGCCGGAGCCCGAGCCGGCCAGCAGCAAGTCGCCGGCCTTGATGGCGGGCGTGGTGGTTTCGCCAACCACAAACACCGTCAGGCCTAGGTGCATCAGGCGCATGGCGGCGGCCTTTAGGATTAGCCCCGTGCGGCCCGCGCCGACAACAAAAATCCGCTCGGCGTGTTGAATAAGCGGGATTATGGCCACCGCCGCACCTAGGTCGAGCTGCTGGGCTAGCCGTTGGTTTTCCTGAAGAATGACCTGCAAATTGTCTTGTAAGGCAAGGCTCAGCTTATCGGACGTTAGGGTGCTCATCAAGTAGGTGGGTTGCGTGACCAGGCGAAAGTGCCCGGTAGTTGGACGGCCTGTCGGGGCGCTGAGAGGCTTTCCGACGAATGCGCTGCAAAGCTAGGGCAGCCTAAAAGGGAGCCTTTGCAGAATGATATCAATCGGTGGCACTATCCTATCAAACAAGCCTAGCCGGGTGGTACTAGCCTGTTTTTGCTCGTATTCCATGCTGTACTTGCCACCCCAATCCTCGCGGATTGCTTGTTGCCTCTTTCGTAATGACCGTAACTGATTTGCTTCCTAGCATCCCGCTCACCAAAGCGCAGGACCTCGCCACGCTGATTGATAATCGCCGGGTGCAAACCCTCGAAAAGTATGAGCTCAGCCTCCTCGAAACGCACCTGCAAAGTGCCCAGATCGAGCAGTCGTACAGCGACTTGGTGCTCACCAACATGCTGCGCGGTAAGAAGGTGATGCACCTCTTCAACCAAGAGGAGTTCAACTACCTGCCTGGCAACACCATGGTGGTGCCGCCTAACCTCAAGATGGTGATTGATTTCCCGGAGGCCTCCAATGAAAACCCGACCCAGTGCGTGGCCCTCGCTATCGACCGGCTCCAGATCATCGACACGGTAAACTACCTGAATGAACACTACCCCAAAACGGAAGATGAGAAGTGGGCCTTCGGCTTCAATCAGCACTATTTCTATAATGATGAAGAAGTAACGGCGCTGATTTACAAGTTGGTGCGTATCGGCTTTGGCGACGCGCAGAACAAAGACATCCTAGCCGATTTCACGGTGAAGGAGCTGTTGCTGCGCATTATGCAGGTGCAGAGTCTGCACGAGAAGGAGCACAACGTGGCAGTGCTGGCAACCTCCAATCGGTTCGCGCACATCTTGCACTACATCAAGGAAAACATTGCCGAAAAGATCAGCGTCGACGACCTGAGCGCAAAGGTGTACATGAGCAAGCCCAACTTCTACCGTGCCTTCAAGCAGGAGTTTGGCCTGTCGCCCATCGACTACATCATCAAGGAACGCATGCGCTTAGCGAAGAAATGCCTGAAAAACCCGGCGCTCAGCATCACCGAAATCTGCTTTAAAGCGGGCTTCAACAACCTGAACTACTTCACCCGCATGTTCCGCCAGATGGAAGGCATGACGCCGACCGACTACCGGATTTTGTGTACCGTTAATTAAGCAAAAGCTAGGAGGCATGAGAGCAAGCCTTGGAATACCTAGCCGGTGTTCTAAACTCTACCTAGGTCCAAAGCAGGTAGGTGCGTAAGGGCTAGACCCGCGGCGCAGTAGATATTAGATGCAGCTTAGGTACTTAGTCGATAGATAGTAGTTGGTCTGACGGGCTGCTAGCTAAGCGGCAGGGTACTACTAGCCTATTCAACTAGGACGTAACAACAAAGAGCACGTCGTTTCGATCAGCGAGAGGAATGCCCCTATGGGAAAGGCGCTAGGTACGCTAAGCTCTAATTGATTGATCATCTACTAATAACTGCACACCTACCAAATGAAAGTTCCTGGGTATCTGGTTCTAGCGAGTAGCTTATTGCTGACCATGAGCTGCCGCTCGTCGCAAAACGCGTCAACGGCGGGCAAGGGATGGCAGAACATTTTCGACGGCAAAACGCTGCGCGGCTGGGAGTACGACACCACGTACTGGCACGTGCGCGACGGCGTGATGGTGGGCGAAATCACGCCCGCTACTATTGTGAAGCGCAACACCTTCATCATCTGGCGCGGCGGGCAGCCCCGCGACTTTGAACTGCTGGTCGACTATCGGATTTCGGCCCTAGGTAACAGTGGCATCAACTACCGGAGCCAGGAAGTGCCCGATCTGCCGTACGCGCTGCAAGGCTACCAAGCCGATATCGACGGCCGCAACCGCTACACCGGTCAGAACTATGAGGAGCGAGGCCGCAAGTTCTTGGCGTTGCGTGGGCAGCGCGTGCGACTCGTCGAAGGCCAGCCGCCGCAAGTGCTCGACAGCCTAGGTGGCGGTCGTGCGGCCCTGCAAACCCACATCAAAGCCGGCGATTGGAATCAGGTGCACTTAATTGTGAAAGGCAACCATCTCCAGCACTACATCAACGATGTGCTCATGGCCGACGTGACTGATGAGGACGCCGCCAACCGCAAAATGAGCGGCTGGATCGGGGTGCAGGTACACGTAGGCCCACCGATGAAAATCGAGTACAAAAACTTCAAGCTAAAGACACTCAACTAGGTAGCCTACGCTGGTTCCTGTAACAACAGGGTCTAGCAAGGGGAATACATGGGGCAGTTGCGAAGCTGTAGAGCCGCATACTTGTGTCTCTACAGCTTCACACTCTGATGCGTTTTGGCGCTCTTGCGGGCAGCTTCCAAGATTTCTACTACAATCATGTTGTTCTCCAGCGAGGACAAGTCGTAGGGCTTGAGCGTTATTTCATTGCGCACCACGCCCACCAAAAACGTGAATGGGTCGTCGTACGGGGCCTTTCGGTCTTCTAGGTGGCGCTTTTCTTCCTTATACTGATCGTAGCCGTCGGCTTGGCGCACGCGTAGGTCGTTCTTGTTGTCGGCGTAAATGACGCCCGTTTTGCCGTAGATCTCCATATCCTTCCGGCCGATGGGCCAGTTCCAGGAGCCTTGAATGGTGGCTTTGGCGTTGTCGTAGGTGAGTAGAATGGTTGATTCGTCGTCTACTTTGGGGTTGTTTTCGGGCTGAAGCTGCTGGGTTACGGCGGTCACGGTCGTGGGTTTTTTGCCGTCTTGCAGCCACGTCATTAGGTTCACACCGTAGCAGCCGAAATCGATGAGGGCCCCGCCGCCGTTCTGTATGGGGTCAGTCAGCCAGTCCAGGAATTCCTTATTGACGCCGATGTTCTTCGGGCCGCGGTGCCCATCGTGGACAACCACTTGGCTTAGCGGGCCCACCATGCCCTTCTTTAGTAAGTCGTAGGCCTCGTGGTTGGTCGGATACCAAGTCGTTTCGTAGTTGGTGAGCAGTTTAATGTGGTGCTTCTTGGCCAAGGCTTCCATCTGGCGGGCGTGGTCTAGACTCACGGCCAAGGGTTTCTCCACCATGACGTGGATGCCCTTCGGGGCGCACGTTTGCACGACGGCTAGGTGCTCGTAGATGCTACCGAAAGCCGTAACGACCTCGGGCTTGGTGGCCGCAATCATCTCCTCTGTCGTCTTGTACACAATGTTCATGGAGTAGCCGTACTGCTTCGAGTAGCGCTGGGCTAGCTCCCGATTAGACTCCACAATCCCGACGATCTGAAGATCATCATGGCCTTTGCGACCTAGGATGCCATGTACGTGCGCGTGAGTGAGGCCCACAATGCCCACGCGCACGGGTGGCTTTTGAGCGGAAGCGCCAACTGCTGTGACGAGCATCAGGCAAAGGACAAGGAGGTATTTGGTAAGCATATCAGTGAGGGGTGGGGCAGGAGGGATATAACTAACAGGACAGTACGTGTTTTGAGCTAGCTGGTGTGGATAGTAGGCGAAATGACGGTTTGCACCCTCTGCGGAATGTGCTGCTGAAATCCATTCGGGCCAGGGACCGCGCACCCCTCCACACCCTTAGTGCAAAGGCCGCTTCTTGACCATTCCTCCCTCGGTGTCGTCGATACTCTGCTGAATGAGAAAGGCTTTCGGATCAATGCGGCGTACTTCACTGCGCAGCTGCGGCAGCTCCAGCCGCGTCACCACGGTGAAGACGATGTCACGGGCTTCATGTTGATCGCCGCGTTTGCCGTAGCCGCGCTTGCCCTGATAAATCGTAACCCCACGACCTAGCTTCTCCGTGATGGTTTGGCGCACTTCCTCACTATGCTCCGACACAATCGTGACCCCCGTATATTGCTCAATGCCATTGAGCAGAAAATCCAAGGCCTTAGACGCTGCTACGTAGGTCAAAATGGAATACATGGCCGTTTGAATACCTAGGAAGAAAGCGGCCGTGCCGAAGATGAATACGTTCAGTAGCAGGATGACGTCGCTTACTTTGAGCAGTGGGCTGTGTTTGCTGATAAGCAAGGCGGCAATTTCGGTACCGTCGAGGACTGCGCCGCCGCGCATAGCCAGGCCAATACCGGCCCCAATAAATAGACCGCCAAAAACGGCGGTGAGCAGCAAATCGGGTGTAATGTCGGGGAACGGTACCAGCGCCACCGTGAGTGAGAGGCCGGCAATGGCGGCAGCGCTCTTGAGCGCAAAACCTCGCCCAATCTGCCGGTAACCTAGCACCAGAAACGGCAAATTGATGACCAACAGTAGCACCGCTAGAGGTACGCCTAAGATTTGAGCCAAGAGCATGGAAATGCCCGTTACGCCGCCGTCAATAAAGTGACTCGACAATAAAAAGCTTTTTAGGCCTGTGCTCGCACTCAGGATACCGAGCACTACCAAGCCTACATTTTTAAAATTTTCAGTCACCGTCGAAGTACCGGAAGCAGCCATACGCAGCTAATAAAGAGTGATGTAAATGCTGGGCTTTGTCAAAGCCCAGGTGCGCTCAAAATACACAGGATTATCTCAACCGGGCAGAGTTGCAGCCCTTGGAGGCACTAGGCTAGCTGGTAAGACGGAAGGAAGCGGCTAGTTAAGCGCTGTCATTCTGCGCGAAGCGAGGAAGCTAGTCTGAATCCGGGCGGCTTGTTTAAAGATTGCTCATGAAGTGGCTGAAGTGCAGTAAGATCACTACGCTCAGCAGGACCGTTTTTTGGGGCTTTCTACACACAACTTCTCAAATCCGCAGGTGCTACCATATGGCTTCTCCGCTAAAATGTTTTAGCTTTTGCGTCTCAACCAGATTTTTCGCTTAAGGCGGAATACTAACTGCCCGACCAAACGGCTAGCTTTCAGGTACAACAGCGGAGCTTGCCGGGCACGCCGAACAAGCAGAAAATACTACATTGCTCTACCGTGTCGCACTCGGCTAGTTTTCTGCTAACCTGCTACCTAGCCCACTTCACCTACTTGCCCTTGTCTTCCTAAAACCACCAACCCTTACCGCATGAAAGCCTTCTTTTTCACGGCCGTAGCACTAGGCGCCGTCTTGAGCCCCGTTGCTATTGCTCAAAGAACTACCGTTAAAGCTAAGCCTAGCCCACAAGCACTGTTTGATGGCAAAACCACCAACGGCTGGCATACTTACCTGAAGCCCAAGGCAGAGCCCGCCTGGTTGGCCGTAAATGGCACCTTGAAGTTAGACCCCAAGGCAACGGGACAGGGAGATTTGGTGACGGATAAGGAGTACGAAAACTTCGAGCTAGCCCTCGATTGGAATATAACTGAAGGGGGGAACAGCGGAATCATTTTCGGGGTGCACGAAGACCCCGCCTTTCAAGCTACCTACGACACGGGCGTGGAAATGCAAATCTTAGATGATAAGAAGGCCGAAGACAACAAGAAAGCTAACCACCTAGCAGGCTCTTTATATGATATGAAAGCACCGGCCAAAAACGTGGTAAAGCCCGCCGGCCAGTGGAACCAGGTCAAGCTGCGCAAACTCAATGGCCACCTAACCTTTTGGCTCAATGGTACCGAAGTAGTGGATACACAAATGGGTGGTAGCGAGTGGAATACCCTGGTTCAAAACAGCAAATTCAAGACCTGGAAAAACTTCGCTGCTTATCCCAAAGGGCATATTGCGCTGCAAGATCATGGCCACGAGGTAGCGTTCCGCAACATAAAAATTACGCAACTGTAGCCTTTGTCAGCTATTTGGAATCGATAGGATAGTAGGAGGAGGAAAACGATTGCAGAAAGAATAGGTGGCAATTGACGAATGGGTGAACAAGAAGCGCCCATCGTATTCGCTTGCTCCTTCCACAAACACTAGTGTAACAGACTTATGAGCGTTTTTGAAATAAAGGAATCAGCGACTGTTTACGATGCCATTATTGTAGGGTCGGGGGCTGGGGGTGGCATGGCTGGATACGTGCTAGCTCATGCTGGCTTAAACGTTTTAATGCTCGAAGCAGGGCCTTTTTTCGATCCGGCCAAGGATGCGCAGCAGCTGAAATTTTCCTACGAATCGCCGCGCCGGGGTGCTTCTACTACCCGGCCGTTCGGTGACTTCGACGCGGCCTTCGGCGGCTGGGATTTGGAAGGGGAGCCCTATACTACCAAGGACGGAACGAAGTTCGACTGGTTCCGGGCTCGCATGCTCGGGGGGCGCACCAACCACTGGGGGCGCATCTCCCTGCGCATGGGACCGAAGGATTTTAAAAGCCACGACATCGACGGCCTCACCGATGACTGGCCCATCACCTACGAAGAGGTAAAGCCGTTCTACGACAAAGTAGACCGCCTGATTGGCATCTATGGCACCGTGGAGAACCTGGAAAATGAGCCTGACGGCATTTATTTGCCGCCGCCCAAACCTAGGCTCAACGAGTTATTCATCAAGAAGGGAGCCGAAAAAGCCGGGGTGAAAGTGATTCCCGGCCGCGGATCGGTGCTGACGGAAGCGCTGCCGGGCAACAAGGACCGGGGTGCCTGCTTCTTTTGCGGGCAGTGCGGGCGGAGCTGCAAAGTGTACGGCGACTTCTCGGCTTCCTCCTGCTTGGTTATTCCGGCTATCAAAACCGGCAACCTGAAGGTGCTCTCCAATGCGATGGTACGCGAGGTGCTCACCGGGTCAAACGGGTTGGCAACGGGGGTGTCGTACGTGGATAGAAACAGCTTGCAGGAATACCAAGTAAAGGGCAAGATGGTCATTCTAGGAGCCAGTGCTGGTGAGAGTGCCCGGCTGTTGCTCAACTCTGTGTCCAACAACCATCCTAATGGTCTCGCTAACAGCAGCGGTGTGGTCGGCAAATACCTGCACGATTCGACGGGGGCTAGCTTAGGCGGCTTCCTGCCTCAGCTTCTTGACCGCAAACGCTACAATGAGGATGGCGTCGGGAGCGTACACATCTACACGCCCTGGTGGCTCGATAATAAGAAGCTCGATTTTCCCCGCGGCTATCATATCGAGTACGGCGGCGGCATGCGCATGCCTTCCTACGGGTTCGGCAGCGGCATCGAAAGCATTAACGGCCTGGTACCCGCCCGCGACGGCAGCACGAGAGAAGCCGGTGGCTTTGGGGCTTCGCTGAAAGACGACTACCGCCGCTTCTACGGTAGCCAGGTCGGTATGGCGGGTCGGGGCACCGCTATTGCCCGCGCCGACAACTACTGCGAAATTGACAAAGAAGTGGTGGATAAATACGGCATCCCCGTGCTCAAATTTCACTACAAGTGGACCGACGCCGAAGTCAAGCAGGCCAAGCACATGCAGGAAACGTTCCAGTCCATCATGCACGAAATGGGCGGCATCATCACGTCAAAAATTCACGGGGCTGATACCAACTATGGGCTGGAAGCGCCTGGCCGGATCATCCACGAAGTAGGCACGGTTCGGATGGGAGATGACCCGAAGAAGTCGGCTCTCAACAAATGGTGCCAGGCACATGACTGCAAAAACTTGTTCGTAGTGGATGCGGCCCCATTCGTGCAGCAGGGCGACAAGAACGCTACCTGGACGATCTTGGCGCTATCGATGCGCACCAGCGAGTACATTCTGGAGCAACGCAAAAAACTATCTGTCTAACGGTCCATTACAGCCCCCTCCAATGAAAAGACGTGATTCCCTAAAAGCTATCGGCTTAACTGCCCTAGCCTCCGGTTTGCTACTCGACTCTTGCACAGAGGATGCGAGTAAGACCCAGCAGGCCGCCGTCATTAAAACGCCCGAAGCGGATAACGTCGGCCGCCAGGCGTTTGAAATAGAGCGCGACAAAAAACTCCACGCCGAGACGTTCTTCACCAAGCACGAAATGGCTACCATTACGGTACTGGCCGACATTATTATTCCCAAAGATGAACACTCGGGTAGCGCCTCTGATGCGAAAGTGCCTGAGTTTATCGAGTTCATCGTGAAAGACATCCCCGATCATCAGGTTCCGCTGCGTGGGGGCTTGCGCTGGCTGGATGTGCAGTGCTCGAAACGCTTCAAGCATGCCTTTGTGGACTGCACCAGCGCCCAGCAGCTTGAAATGGTGACGGCCATTGCCTATCCGCTCAAAGCGAAGCCCGAAATGCAGCAAGGAGTGACGTTTTTCAACCGAATGCGCGACCTGACAGCGACCGGCTTCTTTACCAGCAAGATGGGCATTGCTGACCTAGGGTACGTTGGCAACTCGCCAAACCGCTGGACGGGCGTGCCAGCGGACGTGCTAAAGCAATACGGCATGGAAAATGTGTGATTCCAAAACGCGCTAGAGCGCAGTTTTTAAAAGGTACATGACCCGTCCTGCTGAGCTGTCCATCGATTGGGCGAGCTCAACAGGACGGGTCATGTTGCTGTTTCAAACTTTCTGTAGTTCTTTGTCCAAGCTCACCTATTTGCTCTCACCCTTTATAGCCTAGGAACAACTTTTTGTAGCTCGTCCACTGCATGGATATACTTCTCCGCCACCATGTCACAACGTATGGTTCCGGGACTCAGCCGATAGTGTTTGCGCACGGTTTCGGCACAGACCAGCACACGTGGCGCCACGTAGCGCCCGCTTTCGCCAATCAGTATCGAGTGATTCTCTTCGATTGGGTAGGGGCCGGGCAATCGGATAAGTCAGCCTATGACTTTACCCGATATTCTTCCCTTGAAGGCTATGCCAGCGACTTAATAGAGCTCTTGCGGGAGCTCCAACTTCCCAAGGTGATCTTCGTGGGGCACTCTGTGGGCGGAATGATTGGCCTGCTGGCAGCCATTCGAGCACCGGAGCTGTTCGAGCGGCTGGTGTTGGTAGCTGCGTCGCCTTGCTACGTCAACCATGACAATTACGCCGGGGGCTTCGAGCCGGGTGACTTAGAGGAACTACTCGGGTTTCTAGATCGTGATTATCGCGCGTGGTCTAGCATGTTGGTACCTAGCATTGTGGGCGGCGACATGCGCCCAGAACTGCTCGATGAGCTGCTGACGAGCTTCAACAGTGTGGAGCACGCCATTGCCCGCCAATTTGCCCGGGCCACTTTTCTCTCGGATCACCGCTCTGATCTGCCTAAGTTGCACGTGCCGACTTTGGTTGTGCAGTGCGCCGACGACTCAGTGGCACCAGCTGCCGTGGGAGAGTATATGCACGAGCGCTTGGCGGGTAGCGCCCTAAATATTCTCGACACGAGTGGACACTACCCGCACTTGAACGCGCCGGTGGCTACCATTGCTGCTCTAGAAAACTACCTGCGTCCGGTTAACGATTCCGTTAGTACGACGACTGTTTAAGAGGAATGCCCTACATCTAGGCGCAGGTACAGAAGCTAGGATGATAGGAGCGTCGACAGCAACAAGAAGCAAGCGTGCATAATATAGCCTCGTACAATAGAAAAAGGCACCCGGAGTGGGTGCCTTTTCATTTATAAGTTAGTTGCTATTGTAGTGAGAGGAGAGGGACAAGCTCCTCATCTAGTAGGCCGAATTGCAAATTTGTATTGGTTGTCGAAACTCAGTAGTAAAAGAATTCTGCCTACCTAGGTTTGGAGTACACATTCCAGACACTTTCCTTTACTCCGTGGATAAGGAAACGCAGATACTAGAGGCAGCCATGAAGCTGCTGATTGAGCACGGCACGCAAGGCACACCGATGTCTGCTATTGCGCGGGCGGCCAATACGGGCATGGGTACCATCTACAACTACTTCGCTACGAAAGAAGAACTGATCAACGCTATTTACTTGTACGTGAAGCGCAACCAGCTTCACAGTGTGGCCGAGCCAGCTACCGACGAGCCCATCAAGCGGCGTTTCGATCGGTACTACACGTCGCTATTACAGTATTTAGTGGCACATCCGGAGCAGTTTCGCTTTATGGATCATTACCAGAACGCCCCGGTGCTGACGCCTACTACCAGGCAGCAAGGACTGGAAACCATTGCGCCCGTTGCCGACCTACTCGCCAAGGGGCAGCAGCAGGGCATCGTGAAGGAGATTGGGATTGACGAGTTGTTGGAGTTTCTCAATGGAGGAATGATGGGCGTTGTGCGGTGGGTACTCAACAACGATAA
The DNA here is from genome assembly GCF_035609205.1 of Hymenobacter sp. GOD-10R. Classification (NCBI taxonomy): domain Bacteria; kingdom Pseudomonadati; phylum Bacteroidota; class Cytophagia; order Cytophagales; family Hymenobacteraceae; genus Hymenobacter; species Hymenobacter sp. GOD-10R. Next base: position 3,751,434 of record NZ_CP141184.1, on the reverse strand, counting down.
ACCACTCACTCAAACCTTCCTCGACAGCCAGGCACGCATTGCTTGGGATGCTATCAAGCAATGATTTTTGCTTGGTTATGGAGTGAACATTCACTCTATGACAGTGGAATGTTCATTCTAACGGGAATGAACTTTTTTGTTTCACCCAAACATACACGTTCAGCACCATGAAAACTATCTCCATTACTGGCGCAACTTAGCCACCTAACCTTCCACATCGCATACCGTTTGGTAAGGTTGATTTCAAGCAGTAACTGTCAGACGTTAGCACCTAGCATGGGCGCTGACTTGCTGCCCTCTCAACTAATTCAACCTTAGGTTTCGATGAAAAAGCTAGCAGGCAAAGTAGCCCTTGTGACGGGTTCGGATTCGGGTATTGGCCAGGCTACGGCTATTGAGTTTGCTCGGGAAGGGGCCAACGTGGTGATTGTGTACCACACCGACCAAGAAGGCGCCGAGCACACCCGCCAGGCTGTAGAAGAAGCCGGGCAGCAAGCCTTGGTAGTGCAAACCGACGTGAGTGAAGCCCAGCAGGCTGAGCAGCTGTTTACCCAAAGCCTCGAACGGTTCGGCACTCTCGATATTCTCGTCAACAATGCCGGGGTGAGCGGGGCGCACAAGCCAGTGGTGGAGATGGAACCCGCAGAGTTTGAGAAAACCATCCGTACCGATTTGTTCGGGCCTTTCTATCTAGCTCGCTTATTTGCACGACACCGCAAGGAGCAAGGTGGCAAAGGCAAGATCATCAACGTGACGTCTATCCACGAAGAGGTGGTATCGCCGAACACGGCCGATTACTGCGCGGCAAAAGGTGGTTTGCGCAACCTGACCCGCACGCTGGCGCTGGAACTTGCTGAAGACGGCATCAACGTGAACAACATCGCCCCTGGCATGATCCTGACACCCATGAACCAGAAGGCCCTCGACGACCCCAAGTTTCGTGACGAGCAAGCGCAGAAGATTCCAATGAAGCGAGCCGGCCACCCCGAGGAAATTGCTAAGCTAGCCCTGTTCCTAGCCTCCGCCGATTCGGACTACGTATCGGGCTCTACCTATGTCATGGACGGCGCCTTCATGCGGCTACTCGGGCAGGGAGCTTAGTTGGAAGGTGTACCTGTAGCGCCGCCTGCCGATCCAACGTCCTAGGTGCCCGACCGGTTATCGGCTGTAGTCATTGCACAAATTGGTTCAAATAGCAATAAGCGAACAACCCCCGAACGATGCACACAGCAACCGGTCCGGCGACGCTCAGCAGTCCGAATGGGGAAGGACTTTGACAAAGCTCTTCAAACAAAAAGCCGGACCTAGGTCCGGCTTTTTGTTTGAAGAGCTTTTGGGGAGCCTATTGCAACGCATCCACACCAGCCTGCGCTACGGTGTGGTCGTTCTCCACGGTGTCGCCCGACACCCCAATAGCGCCGATGATCTTACCGCTGCCGTCCTTGATGGGTAAGCCGCCGGGGAAGGTGATCAGGCCGCCGTTGGAGTGCTCGATGTTGTAGAGCGAGCCACCGGGCTGGGAGGCTTGGCCTAGGTTGCCGGTGGGCATGTCGAAGAAGCGGGCGGTGCGGGCCTTACGCATGGCAATGTCGACCGAGCCCAGCCAAGCGTCGTCCATGCGGGCGAACGCCGTGAGGTTGGCACCGGCATCTACCACGGCGATGTTCATTTTGACACCTAGCTCGGTTGATTTCTGCTTGGCGGCTTTGATAGCTTGTTCAGCTTGTTCTAACGTGATACTCATTCGGATAGGAGGGTTGTGGTTGGTAAGCAATGAGTGTAAATGTATTCTAAAAAACAGAACGGCTGGTTTTGGCGAAGCATGGCTACCAGAGCGGTAAGTCGTAAGACGTTTTGACCCTGACAGGGCTTCAAGCCTCTGTCAGGGTTTTATGGTACGTGGCCTAGGTGGCGTAGCCGTCCGGCTGGTGGGTAGACGCACTTTCTCCGGGACGTTAGACGAGTGCTGACACGGAAAGCAGCAGCATGAACTCCAGCAGCACGCCGTGCGCTACGAAGTAGTGCCGCAGAAACTTCAGCGCCTGGGTCATCTGGTTTTCCACGGTCTTGATGGAGATATTCAGCTCCTGGGCAATCTTGGCGTTCGATAGGCCTTGCTGCCGGCTCATGGCGAAGATCTGGCGCCGCTTCAGGGGCAGTTGCGCGAGGGCATTGTTATATAAATCCTGGAGCTGCTCGTACTCCAGACCGCTGCTCTGCGGCTCCTGCTCCACCATCAAGTCGTCGGGGCAGTCCTCGTACACCCAGTAGTGGCGGTGGCGCACCTGGTTCAGGATGGCGTGGTAGGCCGAGGTGTAGAGGTAGCCTTTCGCCGCCGTAGCCTCGGGGCCCACTTCGTGGCGCTTCTCCCAGAACTTCAGAAAGCAATCTTGCACAATCTCCTGCGCTTCGGCGCGCGAGCGGAGGTGGTTGTAGGCTAGGTGGTACAGGCCCGTAGCATGTTGCTTAAAGAGCGTCTGAAACCACTGCCGCTCGTCGTCCGACGCTGCGGCCTCTGCTTCTTCCGGAAAGTTCTTCGTAAGCTTCACTGGGAGAGAATAAGTTGAGGGAGACCCAGAGCACGCTGCCGGCCAATCCGGCGGTGTTGGCCACTACTTGGGCAACGCTTCACTAAGGTAGTTTTAAAAAAATACCTGCACTCTCCTGCACTCTCATGAGTTTTGGCCGAGCCTATGCAGGAGCTAGCTAGGTGTTCTCCAAGGGATTAGGGAGTACCTAGCTTGAGCAGTTTTCTGGAACGCGTTGGATGCTTGGCCAGATCTGCAATCTGGGCTCCTTAGTCACTTGGAGAGGGATTCTCACACGCAACGACGGGCTCTTTTTTCGAATGGGCTTGCTGGCAGCGCAGACGTAGCGGATTGCAAATCCGCAGCTCCCAAAGACCGGATTACAAACCCGGCTCAGCGGCAACAGCTCTAAAGGACCGGATTGTAAACTCGGCTTGACAACAATAGTTATATCTGTGATAACTAGCTGATTGATAGCATATTTACTAGGTTAATGAAAGATGTATTTTGCTATAAATAAAATTTTTTTCAAAAGCTGAATAGGGGTTGGCCTTGGCTCGGGTGTCGTTTGTACTAGAGGGAAACCTACCCTAGCCTTATGCCTACTCCAGTCGATTTCGAAGCGTATCTGCGGTACCTGCGGCGCCAATCTTCACCCGCGGAAACCCGTGCCGTGCTGGCTTGGTTAGCCCAGCCCACCAATGCGTTGGTGGCGCAGCATTGGATGGAGAAATACGCGCAGCTGCTGGAGCACGAACAGGGCCTGACACAGGACACGCCGGATTTTGACCACATGCAGGCCGCACTCCTGCAGCAGCTAGGTTTAGTGCCCAACCAGATCGAAGCGGAAGCGCAGAAGCGCAACCTGCCTTGGCGACGTTGGGCCGCTGCCGCCGCGGTACTGGTCGGCGTTGCGGCGGGCGGTGGGTGGCTCTGGCAAACTCAATACGCTACGCCACCACTTACGCAGCTCACCACGCCTTACGGCCAAACTCGCGTAGTGCGGCTTCCGGATGGCTCCACCGTCACGCTCAATAGCCACTCAACGCTGCGCTATGCTGCCGACCTAGGTCAGGCAAGCGTGCGGGAGGTGTGGCTCGATGGTGAAGCGTATTTTGCCGTGAAGCACCTGCCCAACCACCGCCGCTTTGTGGTGCGCACCACGGCGGGCTTCCGGGTGGAGGTGCTCGGCACCAAGTTCACCGTGTACCGGCGCCACCAGCAGGGGCGGGTGGTGCTGCTTTCGGGCAAGGTGAAGGTTGGCTTCACAGACAGGACCCGCAGCAACGACGTGGTGCTCAAGCCGGGCGAGCTGGTCGAAACCTGGGACGCGCAACCCCGGCAAGTAGTGCACAAAGTGGTAAACACTGCCCCGTACGCTGCCTGGAAGGACGACAAGCTGGTGTTCGACGGCACGACGTTGGCTGAAGTCGCGACCCGCCTGAGCGACACCTACGGGGTGGCCGTGGTAGTCGAAAACCCGGCGCTCAACCAGCGCAAGATCTCGGGTACTTTTTCGGTGGGCGACTTAGAAGCGCTGCTTCAGTTGCTAGAAAAAAGCTTTCAGCTGACCGTAAGCCGCGAGCAAAATCGAATTATTCTTTCTGATCATTCTTCCCACTAACCCCTATGAAAAGAAACCTTACCTGCTGTTCTGGTGGCAGTTGGGCGCGCGCGGCTTCGCTGACGGTGTGCGTACTCTGCCTACCTCCCTTGGCCTCGTCTGCGTCCGCGCAGCTGCTGGCTTCCACCCAACAAGTAGCACGGCAACCTACCACCATTTCGCTCAAGCAGTTGCTGGCGCAATGGGAAACCCAATACGGTGCTTCCATCGGCTACGATACCGATTTGATCGGCGACAAAGTAGTGGTGCCCCGAGAAACCGACGGCAGCCTGGACGCCAAGCTCAAAGCGGTGTTGTCGCAAGTGGGGCTGCGCTTCGAGAAAACACGCGCGAAGTATTATATCGTGCTACCCGCCAAGTCTTCGAGTGCTGTACCCGCAAACGTTTCCGTTGATTTACTTTCAACTGCAAACGTTTCTGCCAAGCGCGATTTCCCCGTGTCGGGACGCGTCATGCAGAGCAACGGCCAGCCGCTGCCGGGGGTAACCGTGGTGGTAAAAGGCACCACCACGGTTACCAGCACCGACGCCGACGGCCGGTTTACGCTGAACGTGCCGCCCGGTAGCACTTTGGTAATTAGCTCGGTAGGCTTTATCAGGCAGGAAGTGCCGGTGACGGAAGCTAGCACGGCCTTGAGCATCCGGCTCTCCGAGGACACGCAGGCGCTGAAGGAAGTAGTAGTAGTAGGCTATGGTACTCAAAGCAAGCGCACCGTCACGACGGCCATATCCAGCGTGAAAGGCGACCAGGTCGCCAACCTACCCGTCACGAACCCCACGCAGGCGCTGGTGGGGCAGGTGTCGGGGGTGCAGTTGCAGCAAACGAGCGGGGCTCCCGGCGACCCACCGGCCATCCGGATTCGGGGCGCGGGCTCCATTACCAGCGGCAACAGCCCGCTCTACGTTATAGATGGCTATCCGACGAATGATGGTAACTTGTTCAACGCCATTTCGCCCCAGGATATTGAAAGTATTGACATTCTGAAAGATGCGGCTTCAGCGGCCATCTACGGGTCGCGGGCCGGTAACGGGGTTATCATCGTCACGACCAAGCGGGGCAAGTCGGGCAAGACGACGTTTTCGCTAAATGCCACCGCCGGCGTCGAGACGGTGATGCACCGCTACGATCTGCTGAACGGGCAGGAATTCGTTGACATGGCCAAAGAAGGCCTAGCTTACCAAAACCGACCCATTCCAGCCTTTCTGAACCAGCCCGAGCGTTGGGCCAACACCGACTGGCAGGACGTGATTTTTCGCAAGGCACCGTTCCAGAATTATCAGCTCAGCGCCACCGGCGGCAGCGACAAAGTTCGTTTCTCGGTGTCGGGCGGATACATCGACCAGCAAGGCACGCTGAAAAACACCTTCCTGAAGCGCTACAACCTGCGGGCTAGCCTCGACGCCGACCTGACCAGCAAAGTGCGGGTAGGGGTGAACCTGCAACCGTCGTACACCCAGCGCCGCGTGCAGCAAACCACCGGCGGCAACACTTCAACGGGTGTCGATGGCATCTTGGCCGAGGCACTGACGATGCCGCCGATCCTACCGGTGTGGCGGCCCAACGGCGACTACTTCGTGATTACGCAGGACCCGGAGATGAAAACCATCTTCAACGACGAGCTGTCGAATCCGCTGGTGAAGCTTGATGCTAATAAGGACTTTTTCTACTCCTTCCGACAGACCGGCAACGCCTACCTGGAGTACGAACCCATTGAAGGACTAAAGCTTAACTCCCGTATGAATGTGGGCTTGGTGTCCGAGCGGGAAGAATGGTTTGTGGAGCCTTTCCTGGCCCGCGGCAACGGCAACACGGGTAACATTTCCACGCCGAACCTAGCGCAGATCCGGGCTCGCCGCAACAACACAACCAACATCAACTGGTACTGGTCGAACACGGCGACCTACGACTTCTCCCTGCACCAAGACCACAACTTCACGGCGCTCCTAGGTTATGACGTGTCGCGCCAAAACGACTTCTACGTAACCCTGGAACCCCGCACCGACCGCGACAATCCGGTGGCATTCGTGAACTCTAGCGTGAAAAATGTGCAGGGCGCGGTGCTGAACAAGGGTGCTTCGGAGCGACGCGAATACGTGTTTGATGCCGTGTTTGGCCGCCTCAACTACAACTATAAAGGACGCTACCTGCTCTCGGGCTCGTTGCGCCGCGACCGGTCGAGCCGCTTCGGACCGACGAACCGCGCTGGCATATTCCCATCCGTGTCAGCGGGCTGGAACGTGAGTGAAGAAAGCTTCCTGGCAGAAAACAAAGCGGTGTCGATGCTGAAAATCCGGGCGAGCTACGGCGAAACCGGCAACGACCAGCTGCCCGGCTACTACCCCTGGATTGCCACCATGCAACGCGAAGCCTACAACTTCGGCACCACCGACGCACAGGTGGTGGCCTTCCGGCCGAGTGGTTTCTCGAACCTCGACCTAGGTTGGGAGAAGAACAAGCAGTTTGATGCCGGGCTGGACCTAGGTTTTCTGAACGACCGCATTGGCCTGTCGGTGGATCTGTACAACCGCAACAGCAACATCATCTTGTCGGCTGATATTCCGAGCATTAATGGCAAGGCGGCGTCGGTGATTCAGAACGTGGGCAACGTGCGCAACCGTGGCCTGGAAGTGACCCTGAACACGCTCAACATCGACGGGAAGTTGAAGTGGAACACCAACTTCAACATCTCCTTCAACCGCAACCAGATCATGAGTCTGGCCAGCGGCCAAACGCAGCTCGCTAACCAAGGTGTGGTGCGCAACTACGTGGGCCGCCCCATGGGCGACTTTTACCTGTACATCGTCGACGGCACCTTCAATAACCAAAACGACGTCGACACTTACCCGAAGCTAGGCTCGCAGGGCATTGGCGATTTGCGCTACCGCGACGTGAGTGGCCCCGGTGGCGTGCCCGATGGCCGCATCACCGCCGACGACCAAGTGCGGGCCGGCAACTACCAGCCCGACTTTGTGTACGGGTTCGGCAACACCTTTACCTATAGCAACTTCGACCTGAACATCTTGCTTGATGGCTCACAGGGCGGTGAAATCTACCGCAGCCAGGAGTTGCCGCTAGCCCTAGGTCGGTGGCTCGAAAACGGCTCGAAGCAGTCGTTGGACCGGTGGCGCTCGGAGTCGGACCCCGGCAATGGCAAGTTTCACCGGGCTGGTACCACCAACCTCTCCTCCGACATTGCCTCCAGCACCCGCTACCTCTACGATGCTAGCTTTTTGCGCATCCGCAACATCACGCTCGGCTACACGCTGCCCACGGTGCTCTCCGAGAAGATCCACGTGCAGCGTCTGCGCCTCTACGCCACGGGGCAGAACATTTACACCTTCACCAAAGCCGGTGGTTTCCGCAACCCGCAGGCCAACGGGGCTACCACCAACGGCGCCACCGACAACCCCACCAACAGCGGCGTGGACAACGGCACCTACCCGATTTCGCGCAACATCTCTATGGGCTTAAACCTAACTTTCTGAGGCAATGAAAACGGCCAAATTTCTTTCTGCCCTCGTCCTTGCCGTGAGCCTAGGTGCCTGTAAGGACGACTACTTCGATCGTACCCCGCTCGACCAGCCCGCCGAGAGCACCTTCTACACCGACGAAACCAGCGTGCGGCAGGTGCTGAACGACGCCTACTTCACTCTGCGCGAATCGTACCGCTACAAGTTTGCCTTCGGTGACCTAGCCGCCGACGACGCGTACAACAGCAAGTTCAACAACTCCACCGACCACATCACCATTAATGAGTCGAACGTGGTGGCCGATAACGGTATCGTGAGCGAGATGTGGAACCGCTCGTACGCCACCATCTCGCGCTGCAACCTGGTGCTCGATAATATCGGCAACATCCCGATGAACGACGACACCAAGCTGCGCTACATCAACGAAGCCAAGTTCTTACGCGCCCTAATGTACTTCAACCTGGTCCGCATCTACGGCGACGTACCATTGGTGTTGAAGGACATCAAAACCAGTCAGGAAGCCTATGAATTTGGCCGTACGCCGGTGGCGCAAGTCTACGAGCAGATCATTGCTGATCTGAAGGACGCCGAGCAGCTGCCCCTGACGTACACCCAAAACGCCGATATCGGTCGGGCCACGCGTGGGGCGGCGAAAGCTTTGCTAGCCAAGGTGTACCTCACATTAAAGCGCTACGGCGATGCTAGCCCCAAGCTGCTGGAAGTCATCAACTCTGGCACCTACCGCCTGCTGCCCAACTACGCTGACATATTCGACGCGGCCCAGCCTAACAACGCCGAGGTCATCTTTGCGGTGCAGTACGCCCGCGGCTTTGATCCGGTGCAGGGCAACCCGTTTGTGCAGTATGCCTTTGCGAATGAGGATATTGGCACGGGCGCGCTGCGGCGTGGCGTGGGCACCTTCCTCATCACCGACGAGCTTTATAACCTCTTCACCGCCACCGACACGCGCAAGGCCACGATTAGTCGCCTGACCGGCTCTCGCCGCGCCTACAACTTCACTACCAAGTACTTCGATAAAGGCATGACTACAACCGTGGACTCCGGCAACGACTGGATTGAGCTGCGCTACGCCGATATGCTGCTGATGTACGCTGAGGTGCAAAACGAGCTAGGCAACACGGCCGCGGCCTTCACCTACCTCCAGCAAGTACGTACCCGCGCCGGCCTCACCACCTCCGATAACTTACGTGGTAACCAAAGCGCCATGCGCCTAGCTCTTGAGCAGGAGCGCCGCCTAGAACTCTACAACGAAGGCCACCGATGGTTCGATTTGCTGCGCACCGGTCGCCTGCTCCCGGTGATGAACGCGCACTTTGCCAGTGGCTTATCCAATGACGAAATCGGCAGCGGCAACTCGGTGCAGGCGTACGAGCAACTGTTTCCGATTCCACGTTACCAGGTGAACCTGAACCCAAATAAAATCACGCAAAATCCTGGTTATTAAGGATAAGGTCTGAACGTTATGCTGGGCTGGCCAAAGCATCTCTACTGCTTCATTGCACGATGTAGAGACGCGACACTTCGCGTCTCCGTGTTGCTGATGCTGTTAATATCTCGGCGTCGTTCTAGGTTGAATCGTTCAACGCCAAGACGCGAAGTGTCGCGTCTCTACATCGTTCAGGCAAGCTCAGCATGACGGACCAGGGAGGCCAGCTATGGCCTTTCTTCTACACTTACCACGCGCACCAAATTATTCCCACAACACAAAGCTTATGGTTGTTTTTCGTCGCTGGCCCAAGCCGCAAGTCTTGGTTGGCCTAGCTCTTACGGCGCTGCCGTTCATGACCAGGGCGCAGGATGCCAGCGTTGCGCTGGAACAGGGTTTTAAAAATCCGCCCGAAGCAGCCAGGCCCCGCACCTGGTGGCACTGGACCAACAGCAACATCACCAAAGAGGGCATCACCAAGGACTTGGAATGGATGAAGCGCTCAGGCATCGCAGGCTTTCAGCTAGCCGACGTAGGGGCTGGTAGCGGACAAACGGTGAATGAAAAAGTAGTGTTCGGTACGCCCGCCTGGCTCGATGCTGTGAAGCACACCGCCGCTGAAGCCGACAGGCTAGGTTTGGAAATGACCATGTTCACTTCGCCCGGCTGGAGTCTCACCGGCGCCCCGTGGGTGAAGCCCGAACAAGCCATGAAGAAGCTGGTGTGGAGCGAGTTGCAGGTGGAAGGCGGTAAGACGTTCAAAGGAAAGCTACCGCAACCGCCTTCCGTGGAAGGTGCAATCCGCAACCTAGCTCGCAGCAAAAACAGCCCTGCAACCGGCTTCTACGGCGAAACGGCCGTTATTGCCTTCCGAACTCCTACGACCGAAGCGGAAGAAGCGCACCTACAGCCAACAGTGATGACCAACGCCGGCACCATCGACGCCAAAGCGCTGCTGGATGATGACCTAAATACGTCTTTGGTCGTAAAGCCTGCGGAAAAGCGTGGCACAGCTTGGGTGCAATATAGCTTTAAGCAACCCACAAAGGTGCAGGCGTTTACCGTGGCAGGCACCCGCGGTATTCCGTTTGGGCGCTTGCAAGCAAGCTCCGATGGAAAGCAATTTACCACGCTCACGGCGCTGCCGGGCAAGCAAGGCTACCGCGGCGGCACCGTCCGCACCTTTTCTATTCCGACGACCACCGCCCGCTACTACCGCCTGGAGCTGAGTGGCGCGCCTATGAAGCCCGCCGAGGTGATTTCCGAAGCGCCTGCCCAACCCGATAGCAGCTACGCCCTCAACGAGTTTCAACTGCACACCGGAGCTAGGGTAAACCGCTGGGAAGACAAAGCTGGCTTCAACTTTCTGTTTGAGTACGAATCAACGGCCACGCCACCAGTAGCCGCGCCCGCCACCATCAGCCCGACCAACGTGGTGGTGCTGACTTCCAAAATGCAACCCGACGGCACGCTCACCTGGCAGGTGCCGCCCGGCAAGTGGACGATTATGCGCCTAGGCTACTCGCTCACCGGTGCTAGAAACCGCCCAGCCGTGCCCGCGGCCAACGGGCTCGAAGTTGACAAGCTCAGCCGCAAGCACACCGAGGCGTACATGCAAGGCTACACCGAGCCGCTGCGGCAAGCTCTAGGTCCGCTTTACGGGAAGGCCTTGCGCTACATGTTGATGGACAGCTGGGAAGCCGGCATTCAGAACTGGACCGACGAGATGCTGCCCGAGTTTCAGAAGCGCCGCGGCTACGACCTCACGCCGTACTTGCCGGTGCTAGCCGGTAGGGTAGTGGGCAGCGCCGAAATCAGCGACCGGGTGCTGTGGGACTTCCGCCGCACGCTCGTGGATATGTTCGCCGAAAACCACTACGGCACCGTCACCGATTTCCTGCACAAGCAGGGCATCCAGACTTATGGGGAAGCGGGCGGCGTATCCTTGGAGACGATTGAAGACGCCCTCCTTTATAAAAAGTACGTCGATATTCCGATGGGCGAGTTTTGGGTGAAGGACCTGCATCCGTCGAGTATGTACTACGAGGATGTGCGCGGAGCGGCTTCGTCGGGCCACGTGTATGGCAAGAACCTGATTGCGGCTGAGTCATTCACGGGCGGCAACTACGAGTCGCCGTACACGCTGAAGAAGATCAGTGATTACTGGTTTACGCAGGGTATCAATCGCTTGGTGTTCCATACCTCCGCCCACCAGCCCCTCGATACCAAGCCTGGCAATACGATGGTAGGCACCCACCTGAACCGCAACATCACCTGGGCCGAGCAAGCTAAGCCGCTGATGACCTACCTAGCCCGCAACACCTTTATGTTGCAGCAGGGCCAGTACGTGGCCGATGTGGCGTACCTGCTCAACGAAGGTGCTCCGTCGACTATGCCGTTTTGGGGTGCCGGTTTGCAGCCCGCTTTGCCCGAGGGCTACGCCTTCGACTACATCAACGCCGACGCGCTGATTACCCGCATGTCGGTGAACGACAAAGGTCGCCTTGTGCTACCCGACGGCATGAGCTACGGCGTGCTCGTATTGCCCGAAATCGAACAAATGACCTTGCCCGTGCTGCGCAAAGTGCGGGAGCTAGCGCAAGGTGGTGCCACCATCGTAGGTCCCAAGCCCGTGAAAGCGCCCGGCCTGACGGCGTACCCTAGCTCCGATCCTGAGCTGCAGGAAATTGCCAGTGACGTCTGGGGCGACTTGGACGGCCGCAGCCGGACCAAGCGCCACTACGGCAAAGGCCAGATCGTGTGGGGTTTGCCGCTGGCGCAGGTGATGCCCCTGGCCGGTCTCACCCCCGACGTGGAGTGTAGCCGGCCCCTAGGTAGCCAAGTCCCTTGGATTCACCGCCGCGTGGGTGATGCTGATTTGTATTATGTGGTCAACCGGTCTGATAGCACGCAAGACCTGAAAGCGCAGTTTCGCGTGAGTGGCAAAGACGTAGCGCTGTGGCACTCAGCTACCGGCGAAATGGAGCCGGCCGGCTACACCATCAGTGGTGGGCAAACTACTGTACCGCTGCATTTAAAGGAGCGCGAAACGGTGTTCGTGGTGTTCAATCACGCGGCGCCCGCCACCGCTCGGGCTGCGGCGCCGGTGCCGACTGAGTCTACACTGCTCACGGTAGAGGGGCCGTGGCGGGTGACGTTTGCCCCGAAGCTAGGTGCCCCAGCCGAAGCAACCTTCGCGCAGCTAGCTTCTTGGACGGATAATCAGGATGCTGGTATCAAGTATTTCTCCGGTGCGGCCACCTACCACAAAACCATTGAAGCCAGTAAGAAGTGGTTTCACAACGGGCGCCGGATCGTGCTTGACCTAGGTAGCGTCGGCGACATGGCTGAGGTGACGGTGAACGGGCAGAAGCTGGAGCTGCTCTGGCAGGCGCCATTCCAGGCCGACGTAACCAGGCTACTTAAGCCCGGCAAAAACCAGGTAGAAATCCAAGTAATCAACGAGTGGACCAACCGCCTGATGGGCGATAAGCTAGCTGGCCCCGACAAGAAAGTGTTGGATTCGTACACGGCACCCTTCGGCGGACAATACGAGCTAGGTCGGTCTGGGCTGTTAGGTCCGGTGCGGATTATGGCCGTGGAGAAAGCAGAGAGCCCAAGCGGAAAACCTCAATCGTTAACCATGCAAACCAAATGAAGCCTTCATTCTTCTTCTCAGTGGTCCTAGGTTGTGCTACTTTCAGCTTGTTACCGCATGCCTTGATAGCTCAGGCGCAGCCGCCAGCTACGCCCCAGGCGCCCGCGGCAAATAAGCCGGCACGCATAGTAGCCGGCATTCCGGTAAACTACAGCGAAGACTCAGTAGGCACCTACACGCTGCCCGATCCGTTGGTGCTTGCCAACAGCAAAAAGGTGACGGACGCCGCTACCTGGACCAAGCAGCGCCGCCCCGAAATCCGGACGTGGTTTGAGCAAAACGTGTACGGCCGCGCGCCCGGCAAGCCCCGCAACCTGCGCTTCGAGGTGTTCGATAAAGGCACGCCTGCCCTCAACGGCAAGGCTACGCGCAAGCAGGTAACGGTGTACTTCTCCGAGCGCAACGACGGGCCCAAGATGGATCTGCTGGTGTATTTGCCCGCCAACACCACCAAGCCGGTGCCGCTGCTGCTCAACATCAACTTCATGCCGAACTCCATGCTGATCGACGACCCCGGCGTGCGGCAGGGGCAGTATTGGAACAAGGATAAGCAGAAAGTGCCAGCGCCAGCCTACAACCCGAATGGCTTCATGAAGCTCACAGTAGAGCCGTTTCTGGAGAAAGGCATTGGCGTCGCCTCCGTGTACTACGGCGACATTGAGCCGGACTTCGATGGCGGCGTGAAGTATGGCGTGCGCAGCCTCTACCTCAAGTCCGGCCAGGAAAAATTCGCGCCCAATGAGTGGGGCGCCGTGGCGGCGTGGAGCTGGGGCCTGAGCCGCGCCCTCGATTACTTCGAAACCGACAAAGCCGTGGATAGCAAGCGGGTAGCCCTGCTAGGTGCCTCGCGCCTAGGCAAAACGGTACTCTGGACCGGCGCCAACGACTCTAGGTTTGCCCTCACGATTGCCAGCGTGTCAGGCGAAGGCGGCGCGGCCCTGGCCCGGCGCAACTACGGTGAAACCATTGCCCACCTCGTCGCACCGACCCGCTACCCGTACCAGTTTTGCGAGAACTACCAGAAGCTCGCCAACCGCACCGACGCGCCCATGGATTCGCACATGCTGGTAGCCTTGGTAGCGCCACGTCCCTTGCTGCTGCAAACCGGCAGCACTGATTATTGGAGCGACCCGAAAGGCGAGTTTCTGTCGGCTGTGGCGGCTACGCCGGTGTACAACTTGCTAGGGCAGCAGGGGGTACCCGCCGGGCCCATGCCCGCGCCTAGCAAGCTAGTAGGCCAAACGTTGAGCTACTACATGCACGACGGCGGCCACGGCATTATTCCTTCCGACTATAATGTGTTTGCCGAGTTCATGCGCGCACATTTGGTGCAGAGTAAGTAGTTAAGTTTCGGTCAAGGTGAGCTGGTCGAAGCATCTCTACCGCCAAAGTACCTCCACCGTTAGGGTTTACCATTGCGGTAGAGATGCTTCGACCAGCTCAGCATGACGACTCGGTGACTTTTGGCGAATTCCTCAACAAACTCGTGGTATTAAGCGGAACGGGCACCTATCTTACGGTGCCCGTTTCAGTTTTACTGGGAGCGGGGGCTACACCAAAACACCCACCAACGAATGAAAGCAAAGCTCTTGTTTGCCTGCGGGTTCCTGCTCGTCTCGGCCCGCCTGCTCAGTGCGCCCATTGACCTGCTCTCACCCGACAAACGAATCAAAATTTCGGTCGATTTGCAAAATCGTTTAAGCTACTCGGTGGCGCTGAATGGCAGCACCTTACTAAGCAAGAGTTATTTGCAGCTAAACCTAGCTAACCAGCCTCTCGGCGAGAAGGCCCAGTTGCGCAAGAAGTCCTTTACGACGGTCAACACCACGTCGCGCCCCGTGGTTTCGCTTAAAAACAGCACCGTAACCAACCACTACAACCAGCTGCGGCTCGATTTCAAGAATGACTTCAGCGTCGAGTTCCGGGCGTATAACGATGGCATTGCGTACCGCTTTATCACCAACAAGAAGGATTCGGTGGTGGTGAACAGCGAGGACGTGCACCTCCAGTTTGCCGAGCCAGTGGAGACTTCTTACCTCGAAACCGGCAGCTTCAAAACCTCTTACGAAATCCTCTACAAGCGCAAAGACCTAGGGGCGGTGGACAAGCAAAAGATGAGCGTGTTGCCTATTCTTTTTGATACCAAGAAGGGCAAACTGCTGTTCTCCGAAGCCGACTTGTACGACTACCCCGCCTTATTCGTGAAAGCCAGCAGCGACCAAAGCATCGACGCCACCTTCCCGAAAGCACCACTGGCGTTCGGGCCCGATGGCGACCGAAGCCTGAAGATCGAGAAGGAAGCGCCGTACCTAGCTAAGACGGCCGGCAAGCGTTCTTTCCCGTGGCGGTTCTTGGTAATAACCGACCAAGACGCGCAAATAGCTGCGAACCAGATGGTGTATAAGCTCAGTACACCCAACCAGCTAAAGGATACGAAGTGGATCAAGCCCGGCCAAGTGACTTGGGAGTGGTGGCACAATGCCTACGTGTACGGCGTTGATTTTAAGTCGGGCTACAACCAGGATACCTACAAGTACTACATCGACTTTGCCTCCAAGTTCGGCATCCCTTACATCATCATGGACGAAGGGTGGGCCAAAACCACGCTCAACCCTTTCGAGCCCAACCCTACGATCAACCTGCAAGAACTCATTGCCTATGGCAAGAGCAAGAATGTCAAGATCATCCTGTGGTTTACTTGGCTAGCCGTGCAGAACAACTTCAATGTATTTGAAACGCTGGAGAAGTGGGGCATTGCCGGCATGAAGATCGACTTCATGGACCGCAGCGACCAGTGGATGGTGAACTACTACACCCGCGTAGCGAAAGAGGCCGCCAAGCACCACATCTTGGTTGATTTTCATGGCGCCTTCAAACCAGCTGGCCTAGAGGTGGCGTACCCCAATGTGTTGTCCTACGAAGGCGTGATTGGCATGGAGCAGAACATCGGCGGGGGCCTAGCTACGCCCAAGAACAACCTCTTCCTGCCATTCCTGCGTAATGCCGTGGGGCCGATGGATTACACGCCCGGCGCCATGCGCTCGGCCCACCCCAAGGACTACCGCCCCAACTGGGTGAACACCATGAGCATCGGCACACGCGGGCACCAGCTGGCCATGTACATCGTGTTCGAAAGCGGCTTGCAGATGCTCGCCGATAACCCCTTCAACTACTTGCGCGAGCCCGAAACCACCTCATTCATCACCTCCGTGCCCGTCACCTGGGACGAAACCCGCGTCCTGGAAGCCGCCGTCGGAGACTACATCGTGACAGCCAAGCGGAAAGGCACCACCTGGTACGTAGGCGGCATGACCGCCGAGAAGGCCCATGAAGTAGTGCTGCCCACCGATTTCCTGCCCAAAGGTGTGGCTTACCAAATCACGCTGCTCAAAGACGGTGTGAATGCCGATGTGCAAGCCATGGATTACAAGAAGATTGTGCAGCCCATCAAAGCCGGCGAGACCATCAAGCTGACGATGGTGCCGGATGGCGGCTTTGCTGCGCGCATTGAACCTGCACCATAGGCTAGGAATAATCTGTAGCAGTACTCTAATAACTGCATAAAGGAAGCCCCGACTAGTTGCGTAACAGCACTCAGCTAATCGGGGCTTAGTTATTTAGCTAGCGCTCAACTAGGTTTCTAAGCGCCTGCCTGCTGTTCCAAGGCTTGCAAGAGCTCGTCAGCGGCTTTCTCAATGTCAGCATAGCCTTGTTGGGCGGCGCGCTCCTTAGCGGCGATCAGGCCGTCGCGGTGCACGGTTTTGAAGTCGCCATACGGAAACTTGTAGCGACCTTTTGTGTCTTCGCCTTTGTCGCTGTCGAGACCTAGGTGCCAGTTGCCGTACTCCTCGATTTCGTGCTTTTCGAGGAACTTGTTTTCCTCGTCGGAGTCGGGGTTGTGCTCGCCCCACTGGCCTTCGTCGTTTTTGATCTTGCCTTCTTCGATCAGCTTGCGGGCATATTTTACAGCTTGAGGATTTAGTTCGGTGCTCATGATTAGGAGAGATTGGGTGAGGGAAAGGCAGATGCCTAGCCATTGTTTACGCCTCAACCGTTGTTCGGTTAAGGTTGAGCCTACCTGATTTGCTCGACATTTAAGAACATCCTGCTGCGCTGGCCGAAGCATCTCTACCGTTTCATTGCATTTGCCGGAACCATGTAGAGACGCAATACTTTGCGTCTACTCGTCGAACGACCTAGCTAGAACTACCTAGGTACACAACGTCAGTAACGACAAGACGCAAAATGTTGCGCCTCTACGCTAAGCAACGAAGCAATAGAGAGATGCTTCTGCCAGCGCAGCATGACAAATGGAGGCTATCCAAGAAGCCTAGCCTACACAAACTGGTGCCCACCGCGTTGACCATTTTGCCTAGCATCTAGGTCACGGTTTAGCTGGAAGGCAGCGCTGATCAACGTTAGGTGGGTGAAGGCCTGCGGATAGTTACCGATCTGTTCGCCTTGTGGTCCAATCTGCTCAGAGTACAGACCTAGGGGACTAGCAAAGCCAAGTAGCTTCTCAAAGAGCAACCTAGCTTTATCGACATCACCACCCCGCGACAGGTTTTCGATGTACCAAAACGAGCACATGGTGAAGGTGCCTTCCTCGCCAGTGAGGCCGTCGGTAGCGCCGCCATTCGTGTGGTAACGGAAAAGGAGGGAGTCGAGCAGCAGCTCTTTTTCAATAGCGCGCATTGTGCTTTGCCAGCGCGGCTCCACGGGGCTGAACATGCGAATGAGCGGCAGAAGTAACACACTGGCATCGAGTACATCACTGCCTTTGTACTGCACAAAAGCTTGCTTTTCTTCGCTCCAGTAATTGTCGTACACTTCCTTATAAATCTCGTCCCGCACGCGGTGCCACTCCGCTAGCGGCGCGGGAAACGACCGGTCGCGGGCAATGCTGATGGCCCGATCTAGTGCCACCCAGCACATCATTTTACCCGACAGGAACTGCCGTTCCTGGTCACGCACCTCCCAGATGCCGTGGTCGGGGCGTTGCCAGTTTTCCGCCACAAAATCGACTAGCCGCGTGATATGTTGCCAAAACGCATAGGTGATGCGGCCTCCGTACTTATTATAGAGGTAAATCGTATCGAGCAACTCTCCGTAGATATCCAACTGGAACTGCTGTGCGGCTCCGTTGCCGATGCGCACCGGCTTCGAATTGCGGTAGCCGCTGAGGTGGCCTAGCTCCAGTTCGGGCAAGTCGGAGGTGCCATCTACGGCGTACATCAGCTGCAAATCGCCCGCTTCAGTAAGCTGCTCACACCGATCCATAATCCAGCGCAAGAAGTCTTTTGATTCCCGCGTAAAACCTAGGCGCAGAAAGGCATACATGGTAAAAGCCGCATCCCGAATCCACGTGAAGCGGTAATCCCAGTTCCGGTCGCCGCCAATGTTTTCAGGTAAGCTAAACGTAGCCGCTGCTACAGTAGAGCCATATTCGAGCGAGGTGAGCAGTTTTAGTGTAATCGCCGAGCGCAGCATCATTTCGCGCCAGCGTCCCGTGTAAGTGCTGCTCTCCACCCAATCGCGCCAAAAGTTGAGCGTGTCGTGAAAAGCAGCTTCTGTGTAGTGAACTAGTTCGCGGGCAATGAAGCTAGGGTCGTCTACGGGAGTCGCTTCTATCACAAAGCTAACGGTATCACCTGCTTGGAGCTGCCAACTGCCGGTAGCATCACCCGCCTCAGTTGTATCGAAGGGCTGATTGCCGAGCAATCGAAATTGAAAGCCGTCGGGGCCGCAACTGCGGAAGAGCAAGCTGCCATCTCCTTGCGCCTGAATGGTATGCTTGGTGCGCGCATAGTCGAAGCGAGGAGCGCACCGCATCTTAAACTCCATGGTGCCCTTCACGATACGGAGGCTACGTACCACGGCACAGTTCTGCTCGTGGCGCTTAATGGGCATAAAGTCCGTAAGCTCAGCAATGCCATCACCCGTAAAAAACCGGGTGATCAGTACGCCGGTATCAGGCAGGTAGAGCTGTTTGCTGCGTACTTCGTCGCCCACAGGCTGCAGGCTCCACGACCCGCCCTTATCGACATCCAGCAGGGCCGCGAAAATAGTGGGGGAGTCGAAGCGAGTGAAGGGCAAGTAGTCTAGCGAACCGGCTTTCGAGACCAGTGCCACAGTATGTAAGTTGCCGATCAGGCCATAGTCTTCCAGCGGGGTAGCTTGCTTCATAAAAATAATCCGTTTGGAAGGCTTAACGGAAAATGCTAGCCCGCTGCCGAGCTATTGAACAGAATCCCCGGAAAATATGAGTGACTAGTAGCACAAGCTCAGCCACGCCTAGCGTTGCACAACAGACGTCTGCCGGTCCGACACATTAGGCGTCCGACCGGTTGTTGACAGCACAAGCCCACAGAGCGACTACTATTTGCCCGGCCATAACAACACTGGTCGGACGCTACTACGGCGGACCGACGGACAACGTGCCGCAGACCTGCAACCTTGCTTCGGTGTATGCGAATTGTAGTGCGCTCCGACATACTACAGCCTGTCGACCTAGCTTTTCCCGGCTGATTTGATTAACTTCGCGGTTGGAAAAAACCGCCTCTAGTGAAGAACATCCGCAATTTCTGCATCATTGCACACATCGACCACGGCAAGAGCACCCTGGCCGACCGTCTGCTGGAATTTACCAGCACCGTGGCCAAGCGCGATATGCAAGCTCAACTGCTCGACAACATGGACCTGGAGCGGGAGCGGGGCATTACCATCAAGAGCCACGCCATCCAGATGCAGTATCAGTACAAGGGCGAGCAGTACACGCTCAACCTGATTGATACGCCCGGCCACGTCGACTTTAGCTACGAAGTAAGCCGCAGCATCGCCGCTTGCGAAGGCGCCCTGCTCATCGTAGACTCTTCCCAAGGTATTGAGGCTCAGACGATATCGAACCTCTACCTAGCCATCGGCTCCGATCTGACCATCATCCCGGTTCTCAACAAAATTGACCTACCGCACTCCATGCCTGAGGAGGTGTCCGACGAAATCGTGGACCTAATCGGCTGCGACCGGGAGGAAATTATCCATGCTTCGGGTAAAGCAGGTATCGGGATTGAGAACATTCTAAATGCTATCTGTGAGCGAATTCCGGCGCCAGTAGGTGACCCAAATGCGCCGCTGCAAGCCCTCATCTTCGACTCCGTTTTCAACTCGTACCGTGGTATCGAGGTACTGTTCCGTATCAAAAACGGCACCATGCGCAAGGGCGATAAGCTCCGCTTCATGGCGACCGGTAAGGAGTACGGCGCCGACGAAATCGGCATCCTAGGTCTGAATCAGGAGCCCCGCCCCGAAATGTTGGCTGGCAATGTGGGCTACCTTATTTCCGGTATTAAGGAAGCTCGCGAGGTAAAAGTTGGTGACACGATTACGAACGTCGCCAATCCCACGAAAGAAGCTATTCACGGCTTCGAGGACGTGAAGCCAATGGTATTCGCCGGTATCTACCCTGTAGAAACCAGCGAGTACGAAGAGCTGCGCGCCAGCATGGAAAAGCTTCAGCTCAACGACGCAGCCCTAGTGTGGGAACCCGAGACCTCGGCGGCCCTAGGTTTTGGCTTCCGTTGTGGCTTCCTCGGTATGCTGCACATGGAAATCGTGCAGGAGCGCCTTGAGCGGGAGTTCAACATGACGGTGATTACTACGGTGCCGTCTGTGCAGTTCCACGCTGTTGGCACCAAAGATCAGCTCATGATTGTAAACGCCCCGTCGGAAATGCCGGAGCCGAACAACATGAAATACATCGAGGAGCCCTTCATCAAGGCCCAGATCATCACGGCTTCCGAGTACGTAGGCGCCATCATCACGCTGTGTATGGATAAGCGTGGCATCATCAAAGGCCAGAGCTACCTGACCTCTGAGCGGGTGGAACTGAACTTTGAACTGCCACTGTCAGAAATCGTATTCGACTTCTTTGATAAGCTGAAGACCATCAGCCGCGGCTACGCTTCCCTTGACTACGAGCTGATCGGCTTCCGTCAGTCGGACATGGTGAAGCTTGATATCATGCTGAATGGTGAGAAGGTCGATGCGTTGTCGGCCATCGTACACCGTTCTAAGAGCTACGATTGGGGCCGTCGCCTGTGCGAAAAGCTGCGCGAGCTGCTACCCCGTCAGATGTTTGAAATCGCCATTCAGGCCAGTATCGGGCAAAAGATCATCGCCCGCGAAACCGTGAAGGCCCTACGCAAAAACGTAATTGCCAAGTGCTACGGCGGCGACATCTCGCGGAAGCGCAAACTGCTCGAAAAGCAGAAAGAAGGTAAGAAGCGGATGCGCCAAGTGGGCTCCGTGGAAATCCCGCAAGAAGCTTTCCTCGCCGTACTAAAAATCGATTAACTCAAAACGCGCCCTAGCCGGGCGCGTTTTTTTTGCGCTCATTATAACCTCTTTTTTCACCTCATACACTTCTTGACACGGCGTGCTATGATAACTTCAAAACCATGTCTGAGAGCCTCACCAAGAACTGTACGAACGAAGCACAGCTAGAGAAGATCCGCAAAGGACAAGAGCGTAAATTCCGGTGGAGGGACGATTGGCCCGCCATGGAAAAAGCCATTCTGGCAGCAGGTGCTACCGCCATTGCTGCTTATGAAGACAAGCACAAACAAGAACCAGATCACGCATAAAGGAACACGCATGACCACTGCCTCCGAGCAAACAACCACTTACCAGCTTATCGACGGCAAGAAAACTGCTGAGGATATCAAAATTGAAATTGCCGCTGAAGTTGAGGCGCTGAAAGCCGCTGGCCAGAAAGTGCCGCACCTAGCAGCCATCCTCGTGGGCCACGATGGAGGCTCCGAAACGTACGTGCGCAACAAAGTGCTAGCCTGCGAGCGAGTTGGCTTTGGCTCCACGTTGCTCCGCTACGAAGACGATATCACGGAGGCAGAGCTGCTAGCGAAAGTGGAGGAGCTGAACCAAGATCCGGAAATAGATGGCTTCATCGTGCAGCTGCCTTTGCCTAAGCACATCAACCCCGACAAGGTGATTGAAGCCATTCGGCCGGAGAAAGACGTCGACGGTTTCCACCCGATGAACCTAGGTCGGATGGTGGCGGGCTTGCCAGCATTGCTGCCGGCTACGCCTTCGGGCATCGTGGAGCTGCTGGCTCGCTACAACATCAAAACGAGCGGCAAGCATTGCGTGGTAATTGGTCGCAGTAACATTGTGGGTACACCTGTTAGCATTCTGCTTGCGAAGAACTTAGAACCTGGTAACTGCACCGTTACTTTATGTCACTCGCGCACGAAGGACCTAGCTAGTATCGTGCAGCAAGCGGACATCGTAGTAGCTGCCCTCGGCAAGCCGGAGTTCGTGACAGCTGATATGGTACGGCCCGGTGCCGTGGTTATTGATGTAGGCACAACGCGGGTAGAAGACGCCAACCGCAAGTCGGGCTTCGTGCTGAAAGGCGACGTCAACTTTGCGGAGGTGGCGCCGAAGGCTAGCTACATCACGCCCGTGCCCGGTGGCGTTGGTCCCATGACCATTGCCATGCTGCTGCGCAACACGTTGAAGGCTGCCAAAGGGGAAGTTTATCCGAAGTAGAAGCGAATAGAACGGCCGGAAACAGCGAAGATTCCGGCCGTTCTAGTACTTTTAAGGTCTAACTATCAGCTAACGGCGGACTTTTTTTGCGGTCCGGTTGTTGTATCTCGAATAGTTGGCTCTATTAGTTTTTTGCTTTGCTACACTCACTTTCCATACTTGCGCCGTCAGTTGAGCCCACGACGGCCGTGGCCCTGCCCCTCATGGAGCAGTTCTACACGATTCAGGGCGAGGGATACAATACCGGCCGGGCGGCCTACTTTCTGCGCCTAGGTGGCTGCGATGTAGGCTGCGTGTGGTGCGACGTGAAAGAGTCGTGGGACGCTGACCAGCACCCGCGCGTGGCTATTACCGATATGGTAGCCGCCGTCACCGCTCACCCCGGCCGTAACGTCGTGATTACCGGCGGTGAACCCCTCATGCACGATCTTACCGCATTGACCGGTGCGCTCAAAGAAGCCGGCTGCCAAACGTGGATCGAAACCTCCGGTGCCTACCCGCTTTCAGGACAGTGGGATTGGATCTGCGTATCGCCGAAGAAATTCAAGGCGCCCCTGCCCGAAGTGCTCAGACAGGCGAACGAGTTGAAGATCATCGTCTTCAACAAAAGCGACTTTACCTGGGCTGAACAGCATGCGGCGCAGGTAGGCGAGCATACCCGCCTATACTTGCAGCCCGAGTGGAGCAAAGCCACCGCCATGATGCCGCTCATTGTCGATTATGTGAAGGAGCACCCCCAGTGGCAAGTTTCCTTGCAAACGCACAAATTTCTCGACATTCCGTAGGTCTTTAGCTTCCTCATGCGCCGTTTGTTTTCTGCTTCCCTGCTGTTGTCCTTAGCGGTTCTCTCACCCACGTTAGCTCAGTCGCAAGCCAAACTCGCGTCGACAAATACAAAGGCGAACAACTTGTGGGAGAAAGCGCAAGAGCAAGCTACTGCCCGTGACTTTCCGAAAGCCATTGAGACGCTCACGCAGCTCAATCAAAAATTTCCGTCGTTGCCGGAGCCGTTCATCAAGAAGGGTTCTTTGCTAAAGGCGATGGGCGAAAACCAGGCGGCCTTCCAAGCGTACCGCGATGGGCTGGCGAAAGCAACGCTCGACCCGGCGCGCGCCACGGACTACTACACGCTGGGTGAGCTAGCTATGTCGTTTGGCGACTACTCGACCGCCGCTGATAGCTACAAGAAGTACCTCAAGGTGGCGCCCAAGGTGTTGCGCAATCAGGCTCGTGCCCAACGGCAGTTGCTGAACTGTGAGTTTGCCATCAAGGCAATGGCTAACCCAATAGGTATTACACCTACTCGTTTAGGTGAACCACTTAATAACTTTCGTTATCAGTACTTTCCGGCTCTGACGGCGGACAACCGCTTCTTGCTGTTTACGGGCCGGCTGAAAGTTGACAACGGCGAGGACTTGTACATCAGCCGGCAGGAAAAGGACGGAGGGTTTGGGGCGCCGGTTTCCATCTCACCAATCATCAACACGGCTTACAACGAAGGTGCCGCTACCATCTCGGGGGATGGTAAAACGCTGGTGTTTGTGTCGTGCGACCGGCCTGGTTCGCTTGGTACCTGTGATCTGTATATCTCGCGCCGAACCGGCAATAACTGGAGTAAGCCCCAGAACTTAGGGCGCAATGTGAACTCGCCGGCGTGGGACTCGCAGCCTACGCTGTCGGCCGACGGCCGGACGTTGTACTTTACCTCCGACCGGCGTGGCGGGCTAGGGCAGGAAGACATTTACATGACGATGCTACAGCCTGACGGTACCTGGAGTGTGGCGCGCAATTTGGGCGCCCCCGTAAATACTCCGGGCAAAGACATGGCACCCTTTATCCACGCTAGTGGCACTACACTCTATTACGTCACAGATGGTCTGGTAGGAATGGGGGGACTGGATGTGTACCGGTGTGAGCTAGAACGCGGCAACAAGTGGAGCGTGCCACTAAACCTAGGGTATCCGCTCAACACGTTTGAAAACGAAGCGTCGCTCTTCATTACTTCTGATAACAAACGCGGTTTCTGCTCTCGCTCGCGGGCCAATGAGCCCGGTACTAAATCGGACCGCGACCGGCCGGTGGAGCTGTTTGGCTTTGAGGTGCCCAAGCCTGTGCAAGCGCGCGAAACCAGCACGTACACGCAAGGTCGCGTATTCGATGCCATCACAAAAAAGCCCATCAAGGCTGATGTGCAGCTCTACGACCTGAACACCGATGAGCTGACGCAGTTCGTGACGTCTGACCCCGAAGTAGGTGACTACACTGTTGTGCTCAATGAAGGCCGGCAGTACGCTATGTACGCCGCCGCGGACAAGTACTTGATGAAGAGTTTGAGCTTCGACTATACCGACAAAAAGAACTTTGACCCGCTTACGCTCGACATCTACCTAGAACCCGTGCGTGCTGGTCGCAGCATTGTGCTGAACAACCTGTTCTTTGAGACGAACCAGTATGAGTTGAAACCGAAGTCGCAGACGGAGCTAAACCGACTGATTCAGTTTATGCAGCAGTACCGGGAGATTCAGGTGGAAATATCGGGTCATACCGACGATATAGGGGCCGACGCCGACAACATGGCGTTGTCGCAGAACCGGGCCCGTTCCGTGTACACTTACCTCGTGAAGCAGGGCATTCCCGAAGCTAGGTTGCGTTTCAAAGGTTATGGCGAAACTAAGCCGCTAACCCCAAACGATTCAGACTTGCACCGTCAGCAAAACAGGCGCATCGAATTGCGAATTCTGTAGCCGATCTGGTTACTCTAGATTCTGAAAGTCCTGACGATACAAATCGTCGGGGCTTTTTTTATTTATAGTATTCCTTTTTTATTGAACTATGACAAGTCTGATAATGAGACTGATCAATGAATTTGATAAAAGCTTTGCATTAGAATAGTTATAAAAAATAAAATTATTGTTTAATATGAATTCATACATTTGTCAGTGCCTAGTCAATAGCGTTTAGCAAAGAACGTGTGCTAAACCTAAGGGTAGGTAAGTACTCATATTCACTCGCTACATTGATTCTAACCTTTCACTCGAACGCTTACAATTATGCTAAAACTTTGTCTCCTGGCTATCACCGTATTTACCCTGCAAAATGCAGGAGGGAACTTCGCCCGCTCTTCATCCGACAATCCGCCTTCTATTCATGCCCGTGCTACAAGCATGGCCCGCGCACTAGCCGCTAAGGTAAACTTGGAAGAAGGGCAGTATGTAAAAGTAAAGCAGCTTAATGAACAGATGCTAAATGAAGTAGAAGGCATAAAAAACGAGTATGCTGCCGATCAAGCTATGCTGGATCATCATTTGGCTTCTGCACAAACCCGCTACAATGCAGCCCTGCTAGAACTAATGCACCCCGCGCAACTCGCCTTATACCAGCAGGCGCGCAGCAGCATGACGGCACTGTTCAATCCCACAAAATAGCTCCTATTACCGGCCAGCTTTCCTCTGCCTAGAGAAGCCAGAAGGAAGCTGGTTTTCTTGGTTAGGTTAAAACGAAAAGGCCACTTACTATAGAATACATGCCTAGTGAAAGCGCCCTGAAATTAGTTGGCAGAAGGGAAGCTCAGCAATTGAATAAAATCCAGACATGAAAAAATAGTAATAAAGCTTTTAATTATACTTAACTTATTATATATTTAACTGTGCAATGCAAATCTGGTTGCCTTCCGAGCAGCTAAATCTTCGGAGGCGCTAGTACCGCCGCACAACTTGTCTCCACTTTTTTTCAACTCCACTCAAAACTTCCACCACCATGAAAAAAAGCTACTGCGCCCTAGGGCTTCTATTGAGCCTGAGTGCTCCGCTTGCTACCCAAGCAGGACAGGGCAACGACAACCCGACCTCCCGTGCCACAACCATGACCCGGCAAATTGCCAGCAAAGTAAAGCTGAGCGAAGGACAGTACGTAAAAGTGCGAAAGCTCAACCTGCAAATGCTTACGGCAGTTGCGGAGTTGAAAACGCAGTACGCCAGTGACCCAGCCGTACTAGATGAGCGTATGGCTGAGGTTCAAATGCACTACGAATGGGATATGGCCGCTATCCTGTGGCCTAACCAGATGACGGCCTATAACCAGGCTAAATCCACGATGACGGCACTTTCTATCCACTAGGCTAGGGAAGGATAGGTTCACAAAAAAAGCCCGCTGCTAGCGGGCTTTTTTTGTGGTAGTACCATACTGAGATTAGCGGTTGCCAATTTCCACGTAGTCGCGCTCGGTGGCGCCGGTGTAGATCTGACGTGGACGGCCGATAGGCTCTTTGTTCTCACGCATCTCTTTCCACTGGGAAATCCAGCCGGGGAGGCGGCCCATGGCGAAGAGCACGGTAAACATCTGCGTCGGAATACCTAGGGCTTTGTAGATAATGCCCGAGTAGAAGTCAACGTTCGGATACAGCTTGCGCTCAACGAAATATGGGTCGGTGAGGGCAGCTTGCTCTAGCTCCTGCGCGATGGTCAGCAGCGGGTCGTTTACCCCGAGCTCCTTTAGTACTTCGTCGGCCGTTACCTTAATGATCTTGGCGCGCGGGTCAAAGTTTTTGTACACGCGGTGACCAAAGCCCATGAGGCGGAACGGGTCGTTCTTGTCTTTGGCTTTGTCAACGAATTTCTGGGTGTCGCCACCGTCGCGCTGAATGGCTTCTAGCATCTCAATCACCTCTTGGTTAGCACCGCCGTGCAGCGGGCCCCACAGCGCATTGATACCAGCCGATACAGAGCCGTAGAGGCTAGCATTCGACGAGCCCACCAAACGTACCGTCGAAGTCGAGCAGTTTTGCTCATGATCGGCGTGCAGGATGAGCAGCTTGTTCAGGGCACGGGCCACCACCGGGTTCACTTTGTATTGCTCCGTGGGGAAGCTGAACATCATGTACAGGAAGTTCGAGCAGTAGTCGAGGTCGTTGCGCGGATAGTTCAGCGGATGACCCATTTGGTTCTTGTACGTCCAGGCGGCAATCGTCGAGATTTTAGCCATCAGACGGTAGATGTTCAGGTCGATTTCTTCCTTGCTCTGAACCGGGTCGATGCTCTTAGGATAGAAGCCCGTTAGCGCGCAAACCAGGCTAGAGAGGATAGCCATGGGGTGGGTGCTGCTCGGGAAACCGTCGAAGATCTTGCGCATGTCCTCGTGCACGAGGCTATGCATGGTGATGTTATGGCTGAAGGTATCCAGCTCCGTTTGGGTGGGCAGAGCGCCGTAGATCAGCAGGTACGCTACTTCTAGGAAGCTTGACTTCTCCGCTAGTTGCTCGATGGGGTAGCCCCGGTAGCGTAGAATCCCTTCCTCACCATCGAGAAATGTGATGGCACTCTTCGTAGCGCCCGTGTTCTTGTAGCCCGAGTCGAGGGTTACGTAGCCGGACTGGTCACGCAGTTTGGCAATGTCGATTGCCTTCTCGTGCTCAGTGCCTTCTGTGACCGGAAAGGAGTAGGTCTTTCCGTCCAGGATAATTTCAGCAGACTCTGCCATAGGGGATAGTTGGAGGTGGTGATGAGGCGAAACTAAAGAATTAGCCGCAAGGCCAAAAGTCAAAGACGATTTGAATACTATACTACAAGCTGAGCAAGTGTGTTGTTTAAGCTATATACGCTAGCTAAGCGGCAAGATAGGGGTAATCTTAACGCTGAAGGCAGCAGAGCACAAGAGAAACTTCCATCTGCCTGTGAGACTTTTGGAAACGTTTTAGCACCCTTACGCAAGTATTGACACTTACTGCTGAAGTAGGCTGCCTTGGGAGAGAAAAAATACGGTCGGAGGGTTTCAGCACAACTTACGCCTGCCGGTCCGGCGCCCTAAGCGTCGGACTGGTTGCCGTGCGAACTTTCTAGTAGAATGACTGACGTTCACCTAGCTGCCTACAACGTCCGCACTACCTAGGTAGCACAACCTATAGCGGATGGGGCGAGTACACCGAGGATTACTTGTTAGCTAATAACGAATGAAGTACAACCAACTCGGAAAGTCCGATCTGCACGTTAGCGAAATCAGCTTCGGCTGCATGTCGTTGGGTGAAGACCACTCTGCCAATGCTCGGCTGCTCCACCAGGCGTTAGACAATGGCATCAACTACTTCGACACGGCTGACCTGTACCAACAAGGAGCGAACGAGGAGACGGTAGGTAAAGCATTCCGTGACCGGCGCGACCAAGTTATCCTAGCGACCAAAGTTGGGAATCAAGGGCGGCCCGATGGTAGCGGTTGGGATTGGAACCCGAGCAAGCGCTACATTCTGCAAGCCGTCGACAAAAGCCTGCAACGTCTGCAAACCGACTACATAGACCTGTATCAGCTGCACGGCGGCACACTCGATGATCCTATCGGCGAGACGATTGAAGCCTTCGAGCAACTGGTGCAGGAAGGCAAAATTCGCTACTACGGCATTTCGTCTATCCGGCCAAATGTGATTCGTGAGTACGTGCAGCGCTCCAACATTGTGAGCGTGATGATGCAATACAGCCTGCTCGACCGCCGACCAGAGGAAAGCAGCCTAGGTTTGTTGCAGGAACACCAGATTAGCGTGTTAGCTCGCGGGAGCTACGCGCAGGGGCTTTTGCTAGGTAAGCCGGCTAAGGAGTATCTAGGGCATACGCCCGAACAAGTAGCCAAAGCAGCCACTGCCATCAAGGAGGTAGCAGGCGCCGGCCGGACGGCAGCAGAAGTAGCTGTGCGCTTTGTGCTGGCGTCGCCGGTAGTGGCTTCGGGGGTGCTCGGTGTTCGCACCGATGAGCAGTTGCAGGAAGCTATCTGGGTGGCAAAAGCCCCAGCGCTGACCGCATCAGAGGTGGAGGAGCTACGCAGTACGGTGCTGCCCAACCGCTATGAGCAGCACCGTTGACGTATGAAAGCTAGCTGTTAGCGTTGCCTAGCTTTAGTCGGCCGACTTGGCCTTCACGGTACCATCGTCAGCGTCCTTCTTAACGACGTTGCCGTCAGCGTCTTTGTACTTGATGTCGCCGTCGGCTTGCTTCTTGATCTTACTGCCATCGGCACCTTTTACGGTGGTGCCAGCAGGCAGGTCAGCCGCCTGCTCCAGAGGGGTAGAAGACTTCTCCTGCGAACAGGAAGCTAGGGTCGCTCCGGCAACACAGAGGAGCAGTAGGAGGGTTTTCATAAGGTAGGTGGGAGTAGAAGTAAAACGATCTACTCTGCTCTACGCGTCTTGCTGCTTACTGTTGTGCTTGCGCGGCCTAGGGTCTAGAAAGCTGCACCAGCTAACGGCATGTTTACTTCCCGATACAGAATTGCGTGAAGATGCTAGTGAGCAGATCATCAGAGGAAATTTCGCCGGTGATTTCACCCAGCGAAGCGAGGGCTTGACGCAGGTCAGCGGCTAGTAGCTCAGTGCCAGTGCCAGCGTTCAAGCCTATGAGCACAGCGTCTAGCGCTGCGTTCGTCGCTTCCAGGCTGCGGACGTGGCGCAGGTTGGTGACGATGGTCGTGGCGCCGGTCTGGTCTAGCCCTTCCCCGCGGACACGGGCTAGCAACGCTTCCTGCAAATCCTCTAGGCCTTCTCCGCGGGCTGCTGCCACCATCACCACGTCAGGCAGACGGCGGAAGGCCTCGACTTGCGCTTCTGAAGCTAGGTCGAGTTTGTTACCAACGATCAGGGTTGGAATCTGTTGATCCGGATTCAATGCTTCTAGCTCCGCTTTAACCTCCTCGGGTGTACTAGTAGCGATATCAACCAGATATAACAGCAAAGCTGCCTGCTGAACACGCTTGCGGGTACGCTCTACACCGATGGATTCTACCACATCGGTCGTTTCGCGCAGGCCGGCAGTATCGACGAACCGGAAGCGAATTCCGTCGATGCTGACTTCGTCCTCAATCAGGTCGCGGGTGGTGCCGGCAACCGCCGATACAATGGCGCGCTCTTCATGGAGCAGGGCATTGAGCAAAGTCGATTTGCCCGCGTTCGGCTTGCCCGCAATAACAGTAGTCACGCCGTTCTTGATGACGTTGCCTAGCTCGAAGGAGCGCAGAAGCCGCCGAACCAAGGCTTGTACTTCTTGCAGGAGCGCCACGAGGCCCGTGCGGTCGGCAAACTCCACATCTTCCTCACCGAAGTCTAGCTCGAGCTCCAGTAAGGCGGCAAACTTCACCATCTGGGCCCGCAAGGCGCGTAGTTCCTGCGAGAAGCCCCCGCGCATCTGCTGCATCGCCACCTGGTGCGATAAGGCTGAGTTGGAGGCAATCAGATCGGCCACGGCTTCGGCCTGGGCTAGGTCGAAAGCGCCGTGTAGGAAGGCTCGCTTCGTGAACTCGCCAGCCTCGGCCAAGCGGGCGCCACGTCGTATGAGCAAGCTCAGCAGTTGCTGCACAATGTAGTCGGAGCCGTGGCAGCTGATTTCCACTACATCCTCACGGGTGTAGGAGTGCGGCGCTCGGAAAAGCGAAACGACTACCTCATCCAAGATCCGCTCTCCGTCGCGGATGGTGCCGTAGTGCAAGGTGTTGCCGGGCTGGTCGCGCAAACGCTTACCGGAAAATACCTCGTCGGTAAGGGCAATGGCATTCGGACCCGAGAGGCGCACAAGCGCAATGGCACCCGCGCCTGGCGGCGTCGAGAGTGCTACGATGGTATCGGAAAGAACAGGAGGTAAGAGAGCAGCCACAAGCGGTACCTGGCATTTAACCCGCAAAACTGCGAGACACAGAACTAACTGTTAAACAGAAAAAGAGAACAACAGGGCAGCGCTTGACCGAAATAGTTGCGCTGTCATCCTATGCTTGCAAAGAACCCTGTCACGTTTGCAGACGCGAAATGTTCTGGCGTGATAAGGTCCTTCGCAAGCTCAAGATGACAACGAAGTGCAAGCGCTAAGCCACGAAAAGATTCCGGCTAACCTCCGCCGAAATCAATGTTTTTCGTTGTTGATCAACATTGATTTCCAAAGAATTATCGAAGAGTGCTTTATCTAGTACTTCAATACGAGTACCTAGGTTCAGGCCGGCCTTATCGAGATACTGAAGAAAAGGCTGGGAGGTGTTGCGAACCGCTACCAACGTTCCGCAGTCACCGGGATTGAGGTCAGCGAGCAGGCGATTTTTGGGGCGGCGCATGGCGCCATCTTCACTTGGAATAGGGTCACCATGTGGGTCGAACTGGGGGAATTCCAGAAACTCATCGAGGCGACGAATGAGTAGTGGCGACTGAAGGTGCTCCATCTCTTCGGCTACCTCGTGTACCTCATCCCAGTTGAACCCTAGCTTTTGCACCAAGAACACTTCCCACAGCCGGTGCTTCCGAATGGTGAGCAGAGCCACCTGCCGGCCTTCATGCGTGAGCGACACGCCGCGGTAGCGTTGGTAGTGTAGCAGACCCTTTTCCCCGAGGCGGCGCAGCATATCCGTTACTGAAGCCGCCCGCGTTTGCAGCACGTCCGCGATGCGGTTGGTGCTGACCTCCGTACCGGGCTCGGCTTCCGAGAGTTTATAAATGGCCTTTAGATAATTTTCCTCGGTGTGGCTAGGCATTTACTTCAGTTTATATAATCAAAGCGTCATGCTGAGCTTAACAGAGCCTCTCTACCGCTCCATCCTCCTATCAAGGCAGGATTAGCAGTGCGGTAGAGAGGCTCTGGTAAGCTCAGCGTGACGGGTGAAACGGCTTACCCGCGACTTACCACTTAACTAGCGCAGAAGCCCACGTGAAGCCCGAGCCAAAGGCAGCTAGGCATACCAGGTCGCCGCGTTTGATACGGCCTTCTTGTACGGCCTCGCTTAAGGCAATTGGGATGGAGGCAGCGGTAGTGTTGCCGTAACGCTGAATGTTGCTGAAGATTTTATCGTCGGTGAGGCCCATCTTCTGCTGCACGTACTGCGTGATGCGCAGGTTAGCTTGGTGCGGAATGAGCATGTTGATGTCCTGGGGCTGATAGCCGTTTTGATCGAGTGCCTCCTTGATCACCTGGGGAAAGCGCACCACTGCGTGTTTGAACACGTTTTGGCCGTTCATGTACGGGTACATGTCGGGCTCATTTTCAAAGGCAACCTTCACCCGGTTTTCGCGGTTCGAACCGGGCTCTTTCACAATCAACTCTTCAGCGTGCTCGCCCTGTGCGTGCAGGTGGGTGCTTAGAACACCGTGGCCTTCGCGGGTGCTAGGGCGCAGCACCACAGCGCCGGCGCCGTCGCCAAAAATAACCGAAACGCTGCGGCCACGCGTGGTCTTATCCAGACCCGAGGAGTGAATCTCGGAGCCGACGACCAGTACCGTATCGTACATGCCCGTCTTGATAAACTGATCGGCCAGGGAAAGGGAGTAAATGAAGCCCGAGCACTGGTTGCGCACGTCGAAGGCCGGAGTGCTGCCCTTCATGCCCATTTCGCGCTGCAACAACACGCCCGAACCCGGGAAAACGTAGTCGGGTGATAGGGTGGCAAACACGATGAGCTGCACATCATCGGGCGTGAGGCCGGCCGCATCGAGGGCGCGCTGCGCGGCTTTGGCGCCCATGTTGGAGGTAGTATCCACGCCCTCCGTGAACCAGCGGCGCTCCTGAATGCCGGTCCGTTCTTGGATCCAAGCATCGGAAGTTTCCATGAGTTGTTCGATATCCGCGTTGCGGATTACACGGTCGGGTACGTAGTGGCCGACGCCAGCAATTTCGGAAGAACGGAGAGAGGACATAAGCTAGGTTAGTTGGGCGGG
The DNA here is from genome assembly GCF_035609205.1 of Hymenobacter sp. GOD-10R. Classification (NCBI taxonomy): domain Bacteria; kingdom Pseudomonadati; phylum Bacteroidota; class Cytophagia; order Cytophagales; family Hymenobacteraceae; genus Hymenobacter; species Hymenobacter sp. GOD-10R. Next base: position 3,718,480 of record NZ_CP141184.1, on the reverse strand, counting down.
TGGAATAGGGAGGAAAGTCAGTCGAAACTACAGAAAGTAAACCACAATTGGCCTTTAGGTGTCAGGCGGGCGGCAAAGGTCGGGAGTTACGACAGAGAATCCACTATTTGCCACAATTTAGGTGCTTCCGACGCCCAAAATGCTTCGGGCGGGATGCCACGCGGGTAGAAGTGGTGAGCACGCAGGCGTTCGGCAAAATTGGGCGTTTCAAAAGGCGGCCGAAAGGTAACGTTCATTCCCGCTTGCAACTCATTCACAACGTCTGTCCAAAGCGCGGCAGGCGGCGTGAGAATGGGCAATCCATTGGCTAGGTATTCGAACAGCTTGGTAGGCATGCAGCGCGCCGAGCTAGGGTGGTGCTGATACGGAAGCAGACCTAGGTGGCTACGCTGAATCTCGGCTACGATGCGCGCATGAGGAATTAGCTCACCGCCACCAATGAGCGTAATACCCGGATCGGCGGCGACGATGGCCTGGAGTTGCGCCAAGACCTCCGGCTGCTGACAAAACCCGATGATGGTAAGGTGCGCCGCAGGCCATTGTTCCCGCAGCTTCTGGGCAAAGCCAATGGCCTCGAATACACCGTTTAGCTTCGAAATGGTGCCCGAATACAGCAGTTGCAGCGGCGCATCCGGTTCTGGTATAGGGCGTGCTTGCGTCGGGACAGCTTCACCCGGCTGCGGCTGGTATTTGTTTTCCAGAATAACGGTGCGCTCTGCCGTGGCAAATGGCAGCTCATCAGCGTAGCTGCGCTCAGCCAAAATGATCTTGGCCGCCCGGCGAGCAGCGGCCTTTTCTGCGCGACGTACCAGGCTTGCTAAGATCCGGCGCAACCAGCTAGGGTATACCTGCTGGGTCAGGATGTTGAGGGCATAATTCTCACGCACATCGTACACGAAGTGCCGCTCGCCACCTAGGCTGCGCCACAGCAACGTAAGCGGCAGCAGCTCCGGGGCATGCACGATAACCAACCTAGGCTTTACTTGCTTCAGCAACTGCCAATAGCGCCACTGCGCCACCAGCCGACCTAGGCTCAGGCGCGAACCGGCCAGCAACTCGTGCGTGTGCAGGTTCGGAGGCGCATTCTCGGGGCGCGGTGCACGTCGTCCGGCCACGTGGACGTCCAGATCTGGCCGACTTGCTAGGGTACGGCCAAACTTACCGTACATGCGCGTGTCATCCAGCGGTTTCAGGACGGAAGCCAGTAGCAGGGGAGAAAGCGCCATCGGTGCGGCCAAAAGCTAGGTGAAGTTGCGCCGCTGGTTCTGCTTTGATTTGAACCAAGCCGGGTGGCTAAGTTACCACCGAGTTTTTTCTGACAGCTAGAAAGCAAGTGAGGCGCTGCCAAAGCAGCGCCTCACGGCTAGATTATAGGCGCAAGCGTACAGCCTTCCGGGAGGTAGGGAGTCAATGGTCATTCAACTAGCAAGCGGCGTACGGCGTGCGCCGTACCAACTTGCGCGTGTACGACATACACCCCTTGGGTCAGCCCCGAAAGGGCTAGCTCCTGGCGCAGGCCTCCGGCGGATAGCGCCCTCGTGTACGTACTTACCGTGCGCCCCAGGGCGTCGATCAGCGTGAGAGTAACTTGGGTGGCGCCAACCAGAGCAGGCAACTGCACCGTGACGCTTGCATGGGCTGGGTTTGGACTCAAACTTAAGCCCACCAGCGAATTCGACGAGTGAGTTGCCAGTAGAATATTGCAGGAAGTAGGACCGGTGGCAGGGCTTTGCGCCGTGAAGAAGGGACTTTGGTTGAGCGTGGCTTGCTCGCTGGCGCGCAGGTAAGTGGCTGGATACGGAATGTAGCCCAACCACATCAGGTCGTTGTAGTCGCAGGTGCTCTGGCCCTCGTCGCAACCAGGTGGATGGGGCAACCCGAAAGCATGGCCTAGCTCGTGGCCTAGGCCGCCTACCCACCGGCAAGGTGGGTACTGCACCGGTTCCGGGTCGTTGGCGCACATGCGGATGGCCGGTTGGCCCACTAGCCCGCGTAAGTCATTGGAGTTTACGACCAGCACCCCGCCACCGCCGCACCCGCCGCATTGGCCGCAGCTCGATTCGGCGTCGATGTAGATGGCGTACACGTAGTTCGGGTCATAGTAGGTGCCGCCGGTAATGGCAAAAACATCTTGGGCTGCATTGTAGTAGAACTGCGCGAAGGGTGCGCCATTGGGGTTTGTTTGGTACCAGGAAACTGAGTGCGTGGTCTGGTAGGTCTCGACCACAGGTGAGTGCAAGGTGAATGTTTTCGTATTGCCGAGCTGCTGCTGGTACCAACGCCGCAGGTCGCGGGCTGCGTTGGCAATAGCGCCGGCGTAAACCGGGTTGATAGTTCGGTCGCTCGGTACCAAATAGATGAGCCGAACTTCCGGCACAATCGCACCCATACGAGCCACATTCAGGCCAGCTAGCTTTCCAATCAGATCAGCCCCAGGCTTGCTCAGCGCCTCCGGTCGGCACCAGTGCAAATCGCTAGGAGTAGGCATCTTAGAGCCTTGCTGGGCTAGGGTGCGATTCCCCACAAGCAGCGCCAAGAGCAACCCAACTAACCCGAGCAGCCGCCCAAGGTAGAGCGGCTGCCCTTGCCGACGAAAACTTACTGACGAAGAATTCATAGCAACTAGGTATGAAGAGGGGGTGAGTAGCTACTTGCGGGGCATCACATCGGCCACCAAGTCGTCATAGTACACGCTTTTATGAACGGGCACATTTCGGTTCAGCGAAACGGTGGCCTCAGATGTTTGCGATGTACCCCCATAGCTCAGGTCTGATGCAAACGACAGGGGGCGGCTGAACAGACCCGGATTACGCTTGATGTACTCTGTCGCATACTCACCTAGCTTCGTGTAATCTTCGGTTAGCAGCGACGCTACGCATAGGTTTTCGAGCAGGGCTCCGGCAATCTTCTTATTGATTTCGCTTTTCTTATCCTCCCAATTGGCATGCGCTAGATGTTGCGACCAAGTAGCTGCCAGGGTTTGTACCTTCGCTTTATCCATGGGGTCCTTGCTGGCGAGCAACGCTTTTAACTCGTTGGTTGCTTTGTTGATATCGGAGTAAGCGGGAGCGGTGCCTTCCATGGTGTTGAGCGTGAGACCAACTTTGTAGTCGTGCGAGTTCAACGCAAAATCAGCTCGTTGCATCATGCTCTCTAATAGCTGTCGGCTTTTCTCGCCCACAAAGGCGTTGTTCGTGTAAGACTCCAAGTCGCGCGGGTTGTTGAAAGCTGATGTGTTCACGGCCCCCTCCGTCTTATGGTAGGTCGCTAGCACTTTGTCGTTTTTGGTATCACGCAGCTCATAGCCAAAGTCCCCGCTGTAATTGACGGTGTAGGAAAACTCGTAGCCGTTGCGGGTGTTGCTGCGATTCAACTCACGGTGCGTTATGTATAGATTCTTTGCCGTGATGCGTAGCAGCAGGTCGCCATCCGCTTTTTGGTAGGTAAGGTCTTGCAAAACGGGCCGGCTGCTTACGTTCATCACCAGGTTGCCTAGGTCATACTCCACAGAGTAGGTGGCGTATTGCGGTTTCAAAGTAACGCTAGGCGTTTTGTGGAAGGTCGTCCAGAAGATTTCGTCTTGCACCTTCTGCGCCTGCACTGGCTGGATAAATAAGCTGGCAAGGCCAAGCACTGGCAATAAGTGCGCGAGCAGCTGCTTTAGTAGCGGTTTTTTCATGAGAAAAGGAATAGATAAAGTGGAGGATATAAGCGTGTTTCTACTTCACAGATAAATAGGATACTGCGGCCAACCTAGTTAGTGGAGGCGGGTGCGCCGGGGCTAGTGAAAGCCAGACCTTACTCTGTTAAAATTCCCTTAAAATGAGTACCACAATCAATACTCATTTTTAGGTAATTTTCGCTCGCTACTTATTAATAATCAGTACTTTTTGATGTGGTATTGAACATCCTTTATACACTAAGCTACCGAACGGACCAATGGTGAATCCTCCAGCAACGGCTCTTGGCCTTGTGCGTGATGTTTGGCGTACGATTTATCCCAACGGGGATAAAGAAGAGCCCGCCCAATCGGCTCTCGATGCTGCCAGCGCCGTGGCCGAGCACATATTGAGCAAACAGTTTTTGATGGCCTACGATGTGCGGGCGCAGCAAACCCTTTTCGTCAGTGCGGGGGTACAACTGTTGCTCGGTATTGAGCCCGAAGCTTTCAGTCTGGAGGACCTATATGCGCGCATGCACCCCGACGACGCGCCACTAGTCGCGCAGGCTACGGCGCTAGCGGCTGAGTTCTCAAAAGGCCTAGGTCCGGCTTGCCACGACCACGTATTCAGCGTCGATTACCGGTTGCGCCACCAGGCAGGGCATTATGTGCGCGTGTTGCGCCAAAACTTTATGCTTCAGCTGGATGCGGACGGCACACCGGTGATAATTGGCGGCATCTATACCGACCTTACCCACCACAAACGCACCCACGAAGTGCGCTTCCATGGCAGTCATCCTAGCTTTGCGGCCTGGGTCACGCAGCGCGTGCAGCGCACCGAAGCCGACCTGAGCACGCGGGAGCAGCAAGTGCTCGACCTCGTATTGCAGGGGCTGAGCTCCGTGGAAATCGCCGAACGCTTATGCGTGAGTCGCCACACGGTGAACACCCACCGGCGCAACATTCACCGCAAAGAACCCGCCCGCGACTTGAGCCGCCTGCTACAGCACCTAGATGTCTGAGCCGTTGGTAGCAATAGCTGCTTCTTAGCGCTAAGCGGCGTGCCTTTCGTGGGAAGCAACCCTAGGTTTCGGCTTTCTGATGAAGAGATTCGACGGGGAAGTCTGACCAGACGTGCTAGCTTTGCCGTTCATTTCGTCTTGTGTAAGATTTCTCATGAACACCGACCTCCAAAGCATCATTGAAGCGGCCTGGAACGACCGCAGCCTGCTCCAGCAAACCACCACCACCGACGCCATTCACGCCGTTATCGAAGAGCTCGACAAGGGCCGTTTGCGCGTAGCGCAGCCCATCGAGGGCAAAGAAGGTGAGTGGCAGGTGAACGACTGGGTGAAGAAAGCCGTCATCCTGTACTTCCCCATTCAGCAGATGGAAACCATTGAGCTGAAGCCCTTTGAGTACCGCGACAAAATGCGCCTCAAGACCGACTACGCTAGCCAAGGCGTGCGTGTAGTGCCGCCCGCAACGGCCCGCTACGGCGCGTACCTAGCTTCTGGCGTTATCCTGATGCCGAGCTACACCAACATCGGCGCCTACGTAGGCGAGGGTACCATGGTAGATACCTGGGCAACGGTAGGCTCGTGCGCGCAGATTGGTAAAGGCGTACACTTGAGCGGCGGCGTGGGCATCGGTGGCGTGCTGGAGCCCGTGCAGGCGGCCCCCGTTATTGTAGAAGATGGCGCCTTCATCGGCTCGCGCAGTATCCTGGTGGAAGGTTGCCACATCGGCAAAGAAGCCGTAATCGGTGCCGGCGTGACCATCACCGGCAGCACCAAAATTATCGACGTGACGGGCCCCGAGCCGAAAGAGTACCGCGGCGTTGTGCCCGCCCGCTCGGTTGTTATTCCGGGTTCGTACGCTAAGCAGTTCCCGGCAGGCGAGTTCCACGTGCCTTGCGCCCTCATCATCGGTCAGCGCAAAGCTAGCACCGACCTGAAGACGTCATTGAACGACGCCCTGCGCGAGAACGACGTAGCAGTATAAGGTCGCGTTGCAGAGTCACATCGCCGCAGTTTCTGCCAGTCTTTTTACACAAAGCGCCAACTGCACCAGCAGTTGGCGCTTTGTGGTTTTAGCTCAAATCACTCTATTTTCTGAAAGCATCACCTAGCCCAATGTAGAGCCAAACAGCAAGGAGGTATGTAATCTAATACCCTTCTAACATCAGTCGGCTACCGGCGGAGCTACCTTTGCCTCAGCAACCTAGCTTGGCAGATGACGGGCCAGCACCAGTTGTACGTAGTTCATTTACGTCTGCACCGTCAGTTATTCGCCTATGAAAATTCTCCTGGTAGAGGACGAGTTGAAAGTAGTAGCCACCCTAAAAATGGGCTTCGAGGAAGAAGGCTACGAAGTAGATGTGGCCTACGATGGCAAAGTCGGCCAGCACCTCGCCCTGAGCAACAGCTACGATGTAATTGTGCTCGATGTGGGGCTGCCTTACCTCAACGGCTATGAGCTGTGTACCCTGATCCGGCGGCGCGACGCCACCGTGCCCATCCTGATGCTGACGGCCCTAGGTACGACCGACAATAAAGTAGAAGCGTTTCAGCTCGGTGCCGACGATTACGTCGTAAAGCCATTTGCCTTCCGCGAGTTGCTGGCACGGGTGCAGGCCCTGGCCCGGCGGGCCACGCGAGCTAGCCCGGCTGAGCTGGTGGCGGCTGACCTAGAGCTGAACCCGCAGACGAAAGTGGTGCGCCGGGCCGGGCAGTTGATCAATCTCACGGCCCGCGAGTTTGCGTTATTGGAGCTGCTGTTGCTGCACAAAAACGAGGTGCTTTCTCGCCCCCTCATTGCCGAAAAAGTCTGGACGCTGAATTTTGACACCGGCACCAACGTGGTAGATGTGTACATCAACTATCTGCGCAACAAGATCGACAAACCCTTCGCCTATCCGCTGATTCAGACGGTAATCGGGATGGGATATGTGCTACGCGACGAACCAGGAACATGAGTATTCGCAACAAGCTAGCCCTTCAGTTTACGCTGCTGGTTGCGCTGCTGCTGCTCGGCAGCTTTGGCGTAATTTATTACCTGGCCGAGCAGAGCACCGAACGCGTTTTTGCCCAGCGCCTGCTTGAGCGGGCCCAACTCGCGGCGGCCTTGTTTCTGGAAGCCGACGAGCAAAGCCGGACCGCCACCGAGAAGGCCCGCCAACGCTTTATCCACGAGCTTCCCGACGAGTACCTAGGTATCTACGACAGCAACGGAAAGTCCCGATTCACAAAAGAGCCGCTGCAACACTTTCCGCCCGACCTACTGCCGCGGCTGGCGCAGCAGCCGCAAATCGTGCTACGGCAGGGCGACCGGCAAACGGTGGGCATTCTGTACCACGACAACCAAGGCGACTTTCGCATCTTGGTATCGGCCGTGTACGTGGGCGGGTGGGAGCGGCTCGCCTACCTGCGCTTGGTGATGGGGAGCGTGCTAATCACGGGCTTAGCGCTGAGCTTTGGCCTAGGTCGGCTATTTGCCAAAAGCGCGCTGGAGCCGGTGCGCCATGTGGTGCAGCACGCCCAGCGCATTGGCGCTTCAGGCTTGCACTTGCGCGTGCCCGTAGGGACCAGCCACGATGAGCTGACGGAGTTAGCCGAAACCTTCAACTTGATGATTCAGCGCTTGGAAGCGGCGTTTCAGCAGCAGCAGAGCTTTATTGCCAATGCCTCGCACGAGCTGCGTACGCCGCTCACGGCTATGATTGGGGAAATGGATATCATCCTGAATCGGCCGCGCTCCGCCGAGATGTACCAGGAAGCGCTGCAATCGTCACTGGCTGAAGCGCAAAAGCTCAAGGATATTACCAATCGCCTCCTGCAACTGGCGCAACTCAACGCCGATGAGGCCACGTTACCCATGGGCGGCACGCTCCGCCTAGACGAGGTTTTGTACGAAGCCTGCGAGGAAATGACGCTGGTGCAGCCCGGCTGTAGCTTGTCTATACAGGTAGGGGAGCTGCCCGACGATGCTGAGCAACTCACACTTCCGGGCGACCGAAACCTGTTGCGCCTAGCACTCACCAATCTCATCAACAACGCCTGCAAATTCTCGGATAACAGACCAGTGGTGTGCACCCTCAACTACGACGGCAAGCGGCTGGTACTCTGCATTATTGATCAAGGTATTGGCATTGCCCCGGAAGATCTGCCGCACATCCGCCAAACGTTTTTCCGCGCCGGCAACGCCCTCGACTTTAGTGGTTTTGGGGTCGGGTTGCCCTTGGCCATCAAGATTATCTCTCTGCACGGTGGCGAGCTAGAAATTGATTCGGAGGTGCACAAGGGTACCACCATGCGCGTGGTGCTGCCGCTGGCCGGATAAGAAGCTGTTGCGGGCACCATCGAGAGATAAGGGAAGCCGTTGATGCACAGTTAGAGTCTGCTACCTAGCCTAGCGCGGGGCTTCTAATCCTAATCTAATACACTTCTAATAACCCTATAATTTCCTCTCTTTTAGGCTACGGTACCTTTGCATGACCAATCCGGACTATCCCGTAGCTCATGCGTACATACTTGCTATTTAGTGGTTTATTAATTTTAGCGTCGGTCTCTAATCTGGCTGTTGCCCAAACTACGCAGCCCAGTCTGACGACGCCGATAGCCGCGCCGCTACCCACCGATACGCTGCGCCTAACCTTGGCGGAAGCCGAGCAGCAGTTCCTGAATACCAACTTTCAGCTGCTGGCGCAAAAGTTCAACATCACGGCGGCGCAGGCCCAAGAGGTACAAGCTAGGCTGTTTGCCAACCCGGAAGTTTCCGTCGAGCGCAATGCCTATAACCCCTACAACCACCGCCTCTTTGAAACGGTGGAGGATCGGAAGCAGTGGGTGGCCTCGTATCAGCAGCTACTCTTGCTGGGTGGCAAGCGGCGCAAGAATGTCGAGTATCAGCGTATTGGTACTGAGATAGAAGGCCACAACTTCAACGACTTGGTGCGCACGTTACACTACGAATTGCGCAGCAATTTCGTGAAGCTCTACTACGATCAGCAGACGCTGGGCGTGTACCAGCGTCAGCGCGAGGCCTTGCAGCGCACGCTCACCATTTACCAAGCCCAGCTGGAAAAGGGTAACGTGTCATTGAAAGAAGTGGTGCGCCTGAAAGCCGCGCTGTTTTCGCTGGAAAGCGAGCGGAAAGAGCTGGTAAACGACATTAGCGAGTACCAAGCCACGCTGAACTTACTGCTCGGTAACCGCCCGCCGCGCACCCTGCAACCTAGCTTACCCACGGCCGCGGCCAGCAACCTGCGTCTCGAAAGCTTCCCACTGGCCCAGGCTCTGGAAATTGCCCGCGAAAGTCGGCCCGATCTGCGTGCGGCGGAGGCCATCAACCGGCAGGAGCAGCAGAACCTACGGGTGCAGAAAGCCCTTGCCGTACCCGACCTCACCGTGGGCGGCTTATATGATTTCAACGGCTCGGTGGGGAAGAACTACACGGGCCTGACCGTAGGCGTGCCGCTGCCGCTGTTCAACCGCAACCAGGGTAACATTAAGTTGGCGGAGGCGCAGATCAAAGCCAGCGAGCAGGCCCTGAACCAGCAAGCCACCCAAGTGGAGACCGAAGTAGCCGAAGCCTACGCCAAAGCGGCCGAGGCTGAGCGCTTGGCAAGCAGTTTTCCCAACGCCTACTTCACCGATTTCAATAAACTCTTCGACGGCGTACTGATCAGCTACCAACGCAAAGCCATCAGCACGCTGGAGTTTCTGGACTTCCTGGAGTCTTACAAAGACAACATGGTGCAGCTCAACGATGCGCGCGCCGAACAGCTCAACGCCTTCGAGAACCTCAACCAGAACCTAGGTCGCCGGGTGTTTGCCTGGTAGCCTACCTAGGTTTCGCTTCAACTATCTCCGGCCGCGGGCCAGATAGCACCACTCATCCTTTATTCTAACCCTCAACTGTACATTCTATGTGGTTATTTGCTTTTAGCCGTCGACCACTATTCTCGATAAATTGCCTGACTGGGCGCTGGATCATGGTCGGCCGCTTGACTGCCGTCTTGGCCATCATCAGCCTTGGCTTGAGCGGCTGCCACGAGGCGCCCAAGGAAGTTGCGGTGAAAGAGCCGTCGTTTGTGCTCACCGATTCTTTGCTGAACCGCATCCAACTGGAGACCGTGCGTCGTGCCCCCGTGCGCGACGAGCTAAAGCTCACCGGCAAAATTGCCTACGATGAAGAGCACGTCAACAAAGTGTTCCCGCTGGTAAGCGGTATCGTTACGAAAGTAAACGCGGGCCTCGGCCAGTACGTGAAGGCGGGCCAGGTACTAGCCGAACTGGAAAGCTCCGACATTGCCGGCTTCCGCAACGAATCGGCGGCGTCCAACGCGACGCTGGCCACGGCTCAGCGGGCGCTGGCTAGCACCAAGGAGCTATTTCAGAACGGACTAGCTTCGGAGCGCGAATACGAAGAGGCCAAGCAGGAAGTGCTCAAAGCCCGCGCCGAGGTGCAGCGCAACCAAGCAGTAGGCAATATTTACGGCACACGTAGCGGCAGCAGCTCCGCCCGCTACCAAGTGAAAGCGCCGGAGTCGGGCTTCGTGGTGGAAAAAGCGGTGAACCCGCGTACCCTCATTCGCCCCGACAACGACCAAACGATGTTCACCATCTCCGACCTGAAATCGGTGTGGGTGACGGCCAGCGTATTCGAGGACGACATTGCCCGCGTGCAGCCCGGTCAGGCGGCCACCATCACCACCCTGGCTTTTCCCGGCAAGGTGTACCACGGCAAAATCGACAACACCTACAGTGCCCTCGACCCCGAGAGCAAAGTGATGCGCGTGCGCATTCGCTTGGCGAACCCCGAGAACCGGCTTAAGCCCGAGATGTTCGCCAACGTGACCGTCACGTCCCTCACCGACTCGGTGATGCTGAGCGTGCCGTCGTCGGCGCTGGTATTTGAGCGCAGCCGCAACTTCATTTTGGTCTTTCACGACCGCAACAACATCGAAACGCGCCCCGTGACGCCCGGCCCCAGCGCCAACGGCATCACCTACATCCGCGCGGGGCTGAAGCCCGGCGAGCAGGTAGTGAGCAACGACCCGCTGCTGCTCTATCATGCGCTGAATAAGTAGCCCAAACTCGGCCTCCTCACGCGAGGCTTCGACAAAAGTCCAGGACCAGAAGCTAGCTAGGCTCCTTTTTGAGAAGGGAGTAAAGGAGCCCATTATTCAGCTCAGCTTCTGGTTCCTGGCACTATTGCTTGCCGCTCCCTTGGATTTCCTAGCTCCCGTTATCCTCCTCACCAACAGGAGGGAGGCTAGCCTACAGCCTTCGCTGGCCAGTGCTGGCTCCCTGTTTATCCCTCACATATGCATAAGTTCATTCAAGGTATCCTAGGTTTCTCGCTACGCAACCGCTACTTCGTGTTTTTCTGCACGGCGCTGGCTATTGCGGCGGGCGTGTACAGCTACAAGCACACGGCCATCGATGCATTCCCGGACGTTACCAACACCCAGGTCACGATTATCACGCAGTGGCCGGGCCGCTCGGCCGAAGAGATTGAGAAGTTCATCACCCTGCCCATCGAGGTAGCCCTCAACCCGGCTCAGAAAAAGAACAACATCCGCTCGACCACACTCTTTGGCCTGTCGGTGGTGAAAGTGATTTTTGATGATGATGTAGACGACGCCTACGCCCGCGTGCAGGTGAATAACCTGCTGCCCGGCGCCGCGCTGCCCGAAGGCGTTGAGCCCGAGGTGCAGCCGCCCTACGGCCCCACCGGCGAAATCTTCCGCTACACGCTCACCAGCAAAACCCGCGACGTACGCGAGCTGAAAACCTTGCAGGACTGGGTAATCGAGCGGCGCCTGAAAGCCGTGGCCGGTGTGGCCGACGTGAACAGCTTCGGCGGCGAGGTCAAGAGCTTCGAGCTGAGCATCAACCCGCGGCGCCTGCAAGCCTACGATATCACGCCCCTCGACGTGTACGAGGCCGTGTCGCGCTCCAACATCAACGTGGGCGGCGATGTGATTGAGAAAAACGGCGAGGCCTACGTGGTGCGCGGCATCAGCTTGCTTACTAAGCTCGACGATATCAGCAACATCATCATCAAGAACATCAACGGCACGCCGCTGCTGGTGCGCAACGTGGCCGATGTGCACGAGTCGGCGCTGCCCCGCCTAGGTCAGGTGGGCCTCGACCACAATAAGGACGTGGTGGAAGGCATTGTAGTGATGCGCAAGGGTGAAAATCCGTCGGAAGTTATTGCTCGGATCAAAACTAAAATCACTGAGCTGAACGAGAAAGTTCTGCCCGGCGACGTCAAGATCAAGCTGTTCTACGACCGCGAAGTGCTCATCAACTTCGCCACCGATACCGTGTTGCACAACCTCCTAGAGGGTATTCTGCTGGTAACGGTGGTCGTATTCCTATTCATGGCCGACTGGCGTACCACTGTCACCGTGTCGGTAGTGATTCCGCTGGCGCTGCTCTTTGCCTTTATCTGTCTGCGGCTAAAAGGCATGTCGGCTAACCTGTTGAGTATGGGCGCCATCGACTTCGGGATTATCGTGGACGGGGCCGTCGTGATGGTGGAAGGGCTCTTTGTCGCCCTCGACCATAAGGCCCATAAGGTGGGCATGGAGAAGTTCAACAAGCTCGCCAAGCTAGGTCTGATCCGCAAGACTGGCACCGAGATGGGCAAAACCATCTTCACGGCTAAGCTCATCATCATCACGGCGTTGCTGCCTATTTTCTCCTTCGAGAAGGTAGAAGGCAAGATGTTCTCGCCCCTGGCCTGGACCCTAGGTTTCGCCCTGCTCGGCGCGCTCATTTTCACGCTCACGCTGGTGCCGGTGCTGGCGAGCATCATGCTGAAGAAGAACGTGCGCGAGAAGCACAACTACTTCGTGGACTTCGTCACACGGGGTTCGTTGTTCATTTTCCGCCGGGTGTACCGCAACAAGGCCATTAGCCTACTGGTGGCGGGCGTGTGGCTGGTGGTGGGCATCGGGGCCTTCCGGCTGCTAGGTTCTGAATTCCTGCCCCAACTCGACGAAGGCTCGCTCTACGTGCGCGCCTCACTGCCCATGAGTATTTCGCTGGATAAATCGGTGGCGATGAGCAATAAAATGCGCGAAAAGTTGCTGACCTTCAAGCAAGTAAAGCAGGTGATGAGCCAAACCGGGCGCCCTAACGACGGCACCGACCCGACAGGCTTCTACAACGTGGAGTTTCACGTAGACACCAAGCACACGCCGGAAATGAAAAACCCGGTTTATCGCGCCGCCCTCATCGATAGTATGCAGCGGGCGCTGAGCGTGTTCCCGAGTGTGGTGTTCAACTTCTCGCAGCCTATTCAGGATAACGTAGAAGAGGCGGTATCGGGGGTGAAAGGCTCTATTGCCGTGAAGATCTTCGGCGACGACCTCAACTTCTTGGAGCAGAAAGCGGATGCCGTGTACAAAGAGCTCAGCTCCGTGCAAGGCATTGCCGACCTAGGTATTGTGCATGCCGTGGGTCAGCCCGAGTTGCGCATCGACCTGAGCGAGCGGCGCATGGCCCGCTACGGCGTGAGCCCCGCCGACGCCAATGCGGTGGTCGAAATGGCAATCGGGGGTAAAGAAGCCTCACAGTTCTACGATGGCGAGCGGCGCTTCAGCATCCGGGTGCGCTACCTACCCGAGTTCCGTAAAACTGAGGAGGAAATCGGCCGCCTGATGGTGCCAACGATGAACGAAACCAAGATTCCGCTACGCGAAATTGCCACTATTAGCACGCTCACCGGCCCTTCGCTCATCTTCCGTGATAACACGGAGCGCTTCATTGCCGTGAAATTCTCGGTGCGCGGCCGCGATATGGGCAGCACCATTGAGGAAGCCCAAAGCAAAGTGAATGGCGCCGTGCCGCTGCCCCGAGGCTACTTGTACTCCTGGGCCGGCGACTTCGAAAACCAACAGCGCGCCACCCAGCGCCTCGCCCAAGTAGTGCCCATCTCGCTGCTGCTGATATTCTTTATTCTGTTTGTGCTGTTCGGCAATATGAAGGATGCCGGATTGGTGCTGCTCAATGTGCCCTTCGCCATCACTGGCGGCATTGCGGCCCTGCTCATCACCGGCACCAACTTCAGCATCTCGGCGGGCATCGGTTTCATCGCCCTGTTTGGTATTTGTATCCAAGATGGCGTGATTCTCATCACCGTCTTCAAACAGAACCTGCTCAAAAAGCTGCCACTCGACCAGTCCATTTACGAGGGCGTTACCAGCCGTATCCGCCCCGTGCTCATGACCGCCATGATGGCCGCCATCGGCTTGTTTCCGGCCGCCATCAGCACCGGCATCGGCTCCCAAACACAAAAGCCTTTAGCCATCGTGGTCATCGGCGGCCTAGTAACCTCCACCATCCTGACGCTGTTCATCTTCCCCCTGATCTTCGAAGCCACCCACCGCGGGCACGACAAAAAGCTAGCTGCTCGGAAGGCATAACTAGCCAAGAAGCCCAAACAAAAGAGGCCACCCAAGCGGGTGGCCTCTTTTACTATTTGGTACTGTCAAACCGACTACAAAATCCGAAAAATCTGTGGTTCAGATTACTTCGCTGCCGTAGCCGACTTCTTCAGCTTGTCGCCAAATACAGCGCGGACTTTATCGACTTTCGGCTTCACTACAAACTGGCAGTAAGGCTGAGTGCCATTCAGATTGTAGTAGTCTTGGTGGTAGTTCTCGGCCTTGTAGAAGGTAGGAGCTGCCGTGATTTCCGTTACAACGGGGTTTGGGAAAGCGTGGGCGTCGTTGAGTTTCTTCTTATACTCCTCGGTGAGGCGCTTCTGCTCGTCGTTGTGGTAGTACACTACCGAGCGGTACTGGGTACCCACGTCGTTGCCCTGGCGGTTGAGCGTGGTCGGGTCGTGAGTTTTCCAAAACACTTCCAGCAACTCTTCAAAGCTAATTTTGCTTGGGTCGTAGGTGATGTTAATCACTTCGGCGTGGCCCGTGAGGCCCGAGCATACTTCCTTGTACGTAGGGTTGGCAATGCGCCCACCAGCGTAGCCCGATTCTACTTTCTCGACGCCTTCTAAATCCTGAAAAACGGCTTCTGTGCACCAGAAGCAGCCGGCACCGAATGTTGCTAATTCCATGTTCTTAGTTGAAGTTACAGGTTGAGTTACGGCCTTGCCCTGCGCAAAACTGACCGACGAAAGGCCTAGCGTCAGCAGCACGGCCGTTAAAAGCTTTACCATACGAATACAAGGATATTTCAGGCGAAAAAGTTTAAAAAGCTCAACTATGCACGGGCGGCTGATTCGGCACCGGCTCGCTGCCTACTTTCGGAACCGCTCGGCCAGCACCAAGTCCTTTGTGCTGTGCCCCCAGGAGTAGAAACCTTCGCCCGATTTCACGCCCAAACGACCCGCCGCTACCATATTTACGAGTAAAGGACAGGGAGCGTATTTAGGGTTGCCAAAACCTTCGTGCAAAACTTTCAAAATAGCGAGGCACACGTCCAGCCCAATGAAGTCGGCGAGCTGCAAGGGCCCCATGGGGTGGGCCATACCTAGCTTCATCACCGTGTCGATTTCGGCTACGCCAGCCACACCTTCAAACAAGGTATAAATCGCCTCGTTGATCATGGGCATCAGAATGCGGTTGGCCACGAAGCCCGGGTAGTCGTTCACTTCAACCGGCGTTTTGTTGAGCTGACGGGCTAGGTCCATTACCTGGGTTGTCACGGCGTCAGAGGTGGCGTAGCCGCGAATGACTTCGACGAGCTGCATCACCGGCACCGGGTTCATGAAGTGCATGCCAATCACCTGCGTGGGCCGCTGGGTGACGGCCGCAATCTGGGTGATAGAAATGGAGGAGGTGTTGGAAGCTAGGATGGCTTCCTTGGGCGCATGCTGATCAAGGTCGCGGAAGATCTTCAGCTTCAGGTCAATGTTCTCGGTGGCTGCTTCTACCACCAGCTGGGCTTCGCGTACACCCTCGGCTAGGCTGGTGTAGGTGGTCAGGCGACTTAGGGTAGCATCCTTGTCTTCGGCCGTTAGGCTCCCCTTGGTTACTTGGCGGTCGAGGTTTTTGCCGATGGTACCCAGCGCTTTATCTAAGGCTGGTTGGTTGATGTCGATAAGAGCAACGGAAAAGCCGTGTTGTGCGAAAACGTGGGCAATACCATTGCCCATGGTGCCAGAGCCGATAACGGCGACAGTAAGCATGTGACGTGAAATTTGGGTGGAACTATAGCCGCACCAGTGTGCGGTAGGGGGATTGGTGGTAAAGCTAAGCCGAAAACTCGTCTGGGTATATGTACGAAATTAGGAGGTCGGAATCCGCTGAAAGAAAAAAAACGTACGCGCAGAAAACAGCCAAATTAAGCAGAAAATGGCGTTTTTCGGTGAAAAGCGTATTTTTTAGATATAATAATTTAATCCAAATATATCCTTTTGAAATACCGTAGCGTACAAACCATCAAATCGTCGCACTAAGGGCTTCTCCAAGGAGCAACTTGGTATGAGGCGAAAGGTTTCTCTCCCCCTTTCCATCATCAAACAATTCCAAACACCATGGGTAATTTGCTGTACATCATCGCCGTCATTCTCATCATCATCTGGGCGCTGGGTTTCTTTGGCGTATTAGGCGCTGGCATTGCCAGCGGTAACCTGATCCACATTTTGCTGGTGCTGGCTATCATTGCTATTGTGCTACGCCTGATTCGCGGCGGCACGGTATAAACTAGCCCGCCTGCTTGTGGCTGATGCATCGGTTTGATGCTACTGTCTGAAAAACAAAAAAGGAGCGGCCCCAATCGGGGCCGCTCCTTTTTTGTGTCTACGTCGAAGGCTACTTACCTAGGTTGTATAGGAAGCTAAAGCGAATAACTGGCTGGCCGTAGATGTCCTGGTAGCCGTCATTGAAGTTATACAGGATTACGATGTCGCCAGCAAACTTATCACTGAACTGCTGGCGGTAGCCAACACCAGCCAACGGCGTTTTTACCGTCATCTTGCCCGGATAGAGATATCCTTGGTTGTCCTCAAACAGTACCTCGGCGTGCGTCACTTCGTATTCGGCGTGAATAAAGAACTGGTTGAACACCATATACTGACCAAAGAGCTTCACGCCTAGGCTGTTGGTGTGAATACCTTTGCCGCCGCCTTGGTAAGCATAGCTGTTATAGGCGTACGAAATGCCCGGTCCGAAAGCAAACTTCTCCGTAACCCGGTAGCCTATGGCCGGAGCAATACTGGCGCTGAATTGATTTAGGCCGTAGAGGCTGCTGTAGCCTAAGCCAAAGTTGCTGTACACAAAATACTTGTATATCGGCTTCGGCTGCTCGGCAGAAGACGTGCCTTTCGGGAAGCTTAACCCCGAAGGATTATCCTTGCTAGGGCGTGGCTGCTGGGAAGGCAGCGGCTCATCGATGGGCGGTGGAACCGGTACAGGCACCGCTGGCCGCGGTGCTGTCTTCTCGTACGTAGGCGGGGCGGTTCTGCCGGGCGGCGCGGTATTGAGTTGGGGTTTGGAACCGGGAGGTGCCGTATTCAGCTGGGGCTTAGTGGAGGTAGTGTCAGTCTGAGCTAGCGCTGCCCCCGGAGCCACTAGCAAGCTAGCTCCTGCAAGAGCCAGCACGGAAAGAAAACGTTTCATAGACAGCTACAACGTGCTTACGACACGAGTTGGTACATGCGCTGGCGTTGCGCTTTTATTTGCTCATCGGCCAGATACTCTTCATACGTCATCCGACGATCCAAAATTCCATCGGGCGTCAACTCGATGATACGATTGGCTACAGTATCAATAAACTGCAAGTCGTGTGAAGCGAAGATGAGCGTGCCGCTGAAGTCGCGCAACGAGTTGTTCAGCGCCTGGATGCTTTCTAGATCCAAGTGGTTCGTTGGGTCGTCGAGCACAAGCACGTTGCCAGCTTCCATCATCATCTTGGAAAGCATGCAGCGCACTTTCTCGCCCCCGCTCAGCACGTTCGACTTTTTCTGCGACTCTTCACCCGAAAACAGCATCCGGCCTAGGAAGCCGCGGATAAAGCTCTCATCCTTCTCCGTTGAGTACTGGCGCAACCAGTCTACCAGGTTCAGATCGGTGTCAAAGAACTCGGTGTTTTCCTTCGGGAAATAGCTAGGGGTAATAGTGGTGCCCCATTTGAAAGTGCCTTTCTCCGCCTTGATCTGCTCAAACAAGATGTCGAAGAGGAGGGAAGCGGCTCGGTCGTCGCGGCCCACGATGGCTACTTTGTCGCCTTTATCGAGCGAGAATGATACGTTGCGGAAAATAGGCTGTCCATCAACCGAAGCCGACAGGTTATCTACCGTCAGCAACTGATTGCCCGCCTCGCGCTCTGCTTTGAAGGCGATATAAGGATACTTGCGCGACGATGGCTTGATTTCCTCCAGCGTGAGCTTTTGCAGCAATTTCTGACGGGAAGTTGCCTGTTTCGACTTAGAGGCGTTAGCCGAGAAACGACGCACAAACTCCTCCAATTCCTTCCGCTTGTCTTCCGTCTTTTTGTTTACCTCCTGACGCTGACGCAAAGCCAGTTGCGACGACTCGTACCAAAACGAGTAGTTGCCGGGGTACATCGTGATTTTCGAGAAATCGAGGTCGGCCATGTAATTACATACCGCGTCGAGGAAGTGGCGGTCGTGGCTCACCACGATAACCGTGTTCTGGAACGAGTCGAGGAAGTTTTCGAGCCATAGCACGGTCTCGGCATCCAGACCGTTGGTTGGTTCGTCGAGCAGTAGCACGTCGGGGTTACCGAACAGCGCCTGGGCCAGCAGCACGCGCACCTTATCCGACGTACCTAGGTCGGACATCATGGTGTAGTGCTTGTCTTCGCCAATACCTAGGCCGCTGAGTAGTTCAGCCGCTTCGTAGTCGGCATTCCAGCCTTCTAAGTCGGCAAACTCGCCTTCCAACTCCGCGGCCCGCTCGCCATCAGCATCCGAAAAATCGGCTTTGGCATAGATGGCGTCCTTCTCCTCCATCACCTTCCACAGGCGCGTGTGGCCCATTATGACGGTTTGGAGCACAGGATAATTGTCGTACTCAAACTGGTTCTGTTTCAAGACCGAAAGGCGGGCGCCTTTTGGCATATCCACGGAACCCGTGTTAGCTTCAATCTCACCCGACAGAATTTTCAGGAAAGTTGATTTACCTGCTCCGTTAGCCCCAATGAGGCCGTACACGTTGCCTGGTAGAAATTTGATTGTAACGTCTTCAAACAATACGCGCTTACCGTAGCGCAGACTTACATTGGAGGTACTGATCATAGCAGAAAAATGCGGAGAAACGAGATGTCAACTGGTTGTGTAAACTAACCCTAGCTGTCGTGGCGCGCAAAAATACGCAAAATGCCACGTGCAGCCGCTAAACAGCGTATATCAAAAGTAAACTATCCGAAAAACTTGGTCGCTCATTCTCAAGTGTTTGGTTTACTTAAAAGTGCCGTGGATAGCGGTTAAACCAAAAAAAATAGCGAGCTGCACAACATCAGCTTCCAGAAAAGAGTATAGAAAAAACAAAGTGGAAATGCCCGCTACTCTGGGTGTTATCTAACACAGAATAGCCGTGCGGCAGTTCCGCCCGCTTCTTTGATCTATCTCCTCTATCTCCAAAACATTTTTCCTGACCTCCTATGGGTGACGCTCGCCTTACCCCCGAACAAAATGGCTTCCGCTACGGGCTGCTTACCGCCGCTGCCATGATTGTGTACACGCTGATAGCGGTTTTCGCTGGGTTCTTCGACCGGCTCGAAGCTGGTGGCCTCAACCTCGTCATTATCTCCATCGGCATCTCGATGGCCATTGCCAACTTCAAGCGCGCCAAAGACAATCGTATTGCCTACCTGCAAGGCATGGGTACCGGTTCGATTACGGCAATGGTCGCTAGCATTGTGCTAGGGTTCTTCTTTATTGTCATGAGTGCCATCAAGCCCAACTTACTTGACTTAAGCCACGCACGTGACTTGTTCGGCTATGATTTGTCGGCCCTCATGGCCTTCTTGGCTATCATCCTAATGGGTACGCTTGGCGGTGTCATTATTTCACTAGTAGCCATGCAATATTTCAAGAGCCCCGATCATAAGCCGATCGAAGGAATCGAGTAAGCTACTTATTGCTGCTAAAATGGAAGCCAGTTCTGTACAAGAACTGGCTTTTTTGCGTCTATATGCACTTTATGGAATATACTTATAAATTGTATGAATATAATTTGTAAAAAAGCTCGACCGGCATTTGCTTATTAAACATATATAATATATGTTTGTATTATATAAAGCACGCAGAAGAGCTAGACAGCAAGTTTTGCCTGGTTTTTGAGAAGTGTAGCCGACAGCTCCCGAAAATTCCCCTCATTACACACCTTCATGAAAGCGTTGTTTTTCACTTTCGCTCTGCTTGTTGCCCTTGTAAACTCGGCGGCTGCCCAAATGAACGATTGGCGCGCAGAACGTGCTGTGTCGAGTGCCCCGCCAGCTGAGATGATTGATAACCTAACCCGGCAGATGGCTAACAAGCTTCACCTCAACGAAGGCCAGTACGTGCAGCTCCGGGCCGTGAACGAGATTAAACTAACCGCAATTGAAGAAATCGAGTGGCAATACACCGATGTCATCAAGCGCAATGCGAAGCTCAATGAGCTAGAAGGCCAGTACGAAGCCGAGTGCAGCCGCATCCTGACACCGACCCAATTAAGCCTCTACCACAGCGAATTCTTGCACGACGCCAAACCAAGCAACGTTTCCTCCAAGGAAAATGGCGTAGGCTAAGCACCCCGTACGTACTCTCTCCCAACCAAAAGGCGCTGTCGAATTATCGGCAGCGCCTTTTGCTTTATACGCCACGGTGGCCAGCACCCGGAGCCTAGGTTATTTCCGGGGACGCTCGTAGTGAATCTCCGTAACGGTACCCGTCGCGCCGAAGTGAATCAGCAGCTTGTTGGCTGCTGAACGCGCGTGCCCCCGCTCGCACTGCGGTCCTGACTCAATGTAGTAGAAGTACGTCTTCTCCGTTTGTTCGTCGAGTTCGGCCCCATCGGGGTGACCTAGGAAAGCATCAATAGCGTTGGTACGGGCGCCAAATAGTTCTGCGCGGTGTTTTTCAAGAATGGGAAGCAACCCAGCCCGCTTATTTTGACACCCAAAAGAGTCGCTTTGCCAAGCAGCCGCATCGAAGTCGGGAAAGTCGGGCAGGGAGTGGCCGCACGCCCCCAGAAACAGCGTTGGAGCGGAAAAAAGGCTGAATAGCAGGCAACTGTAGAAACGACGAGCAAGCATAAGTAGGAGTCAGCCGCTGCTGACGTTGAGAAAAAGGCACACAATTTTCTAGAGCCTAAGTACGACGAAAGTACTAGATTTGTAATGTTCCGCCCCTGCGGCACACGGTTTTCGACTCATTTACCGCATTGTTGACTTATTGTAGCCAATGACCAAAGCCCCGACTACGATTGCCAGCTTCTTGCTTTTCTGCAGCACTTTCTTGCTGCCCGTGAGTGCCGCCCCTAGCGCGGCTACGCTGCACCCAGCGCCAAAAGCAACGGGTACGCCCATCATCACCGACGCCGCCCGCCGTGCCATGTACCTCGCTGCTTTTGAGCAGAATGTAGCTCTTACCTACGTGCAGGCAAATCTGACGACGACGGGTCTGCCGCTGACGGTATTTCGCGAAGCCCTGCTCGGTTACTATAGCTTGCAACGCCGCGGTTCCGTATCGACGGATAAGCACGTGCTAACGGTTATCGACTTCAGCCGCTCCAGTCGGATGAAGCGCCTGTGGGTGATTGACTTACAGCGGCAACAATTGCTATTCAACACCCTAGTAGCGCACGGCAAGAACACGGGGGAAGAGTTTGCTGAGAAGTTTTCCAACGTAGAAGGCTCCGAAATGAGCAGCCTAGGTTTTTATCGCACGGGCCGCACGTACCAAGGCAAGCACGGCCTGTCGCTGAAGCTGCACGGCCTTGACCCCAACTATAACACCAATGCACATGACCGCTCAATTGTGGTGCATGGCGCTGAGTATGTGAGCGAAGCTTTTGTGCAGCAACACGGCCGTCTAGGCCGCAGCCAAGGCTGCCCAGCCCTGCCCACCGAGCTGAGTTCCGAGATAATTAAGGTTATCAAAGGCGGTAGTGCTATCTACATCCATGGACCCGCAGCTGCCAGCTACAACTCTAATTGGCTGCAGCTGGATGGGGCGCTGCTCGGCTTTGCGCGCAGCAAGGGCATGCCTGTTAGCTAGGCGGCTTGCTTATACAGCAACACACAAGAAAGCCCGGCCTATTAGCCGGGCTTTCTTGTATACTATACTATTAGGACCAAACAGCTTAAACAACGACTACGCTCGGTCGCTGGTCGTTTTTACCAGGTTGATGCCGGCGAAGAAAAAGATCAGACCGACGAAGAAGGGAACAAGTGAGTTCATTTTGCTAAGACCTAGCCCAGCAATTTGCATAAAGCCGAGCGCGCCGTAGATAATACCGATAATACCGAGGAGGGTAAGTAACGAGCCGAAGGTGCGTTTCTGATTCATGATGAAGAAGTTGAGTTGAAGAGGAGAAAGGGGAGAGGAAGGTTAGAATATTAACTAAGCCTAATACGTAAACTTTCACATTTAGGCTGTCTTAAATCCTATGCAACCCTGCTTGCAGCCGCGCGTTACAAGCCCGACAGCCATGTACAAGCTGTTTTGTCTCTCCCTGTTCCCTTTTTAATGTCTCTTTTACCATGAGAGGAAATCTTCGCTATTTGATTGCGTTGGTGATGGCCGCCTTCTCTTTCGCCACCTATTACTGCAACCGCTCCACCAATGAAGTGACCGGTGAAGTGCAGCACGTCTCCATGTCGGCTGACCAAGAAATTGCCCTTGGCTTGCAGGCTGCACCCGAAATGGCTCAGCAATATGGGGGTATCCACCCCGATAAAGCTGCTGGCGCGGCTGTAGAGCGCATTGGTCAGCAGATTATACACAGCACCAAAGCGGGCCAGACACCCTACAAATTCCAGTTCCACTTGCTGGCCGACGAAAACACAATCAATGCTTTCGCGCTACCGGGCGGGCAGGTATTTATCACGGCGGGGCTACTCAAAAAGCTAAGTTCAGAAGGCGAAGTTGCTGGTGTCTTGGCGCACGAAATTGGACACGTGGTTGGTCGGCACTCCGCCGAGCAAGTTGCCAAGTCGCAACTCACGCAAGGGCTGACGGGCGCGGCCGCTATTGCTAGCTACGACCCCGACCGGCCCGGTACCATCGCCAATGCTGCTGTGGCAGCAATGGTGGCCAAATTGCTCAACCTGCGCTATGGCCGACAAGACGAGCTGGAGGCAGATAAGCTAGCTGTTGATTTCACGGTGCCGGCTGGCTACGACCCGCGGTCTATGATCAAAGTAATGGAAGTGTTGCAACAGGAAGGCGGCAGCGGTCGGACCCCTGAGTTCTTAAGCACACACCCAAACCCCGGCAACCGCATCCAGGAATTGCAGAAGGAAATTGCCGCCGATTATCCCAGCGGCGTCCCAACGGGTTTGAAGCAGTAAACCCCACTATTTAAGACAAAAAGAATGCACGTGGCCGGGAGAAACTTTCGGCCACGTTGCGTTTAATCTGACGAGCTAGCTTAGCTAGCCAACGCCTACCATTTTCACCAACACCTATATGCCTCCATCGACCATTCTACGCCAGCTGCTTTTCGTGCTAAACCCCGTTTCGGGTGACATCGACAAAGGCGACCTAGAGGAAGAGCTAACTGCCTTCTGCACAGAGCGGGGTCGTACGGCTGCTTTCTTCTACACCACCGGCGAAGACGACCTCGATAAGCTGCGCGCCCACCTAGCCGATCACTCGTACGATGCAGTATTTGCGGCGGGCGGCGACGGCACTGTAAAGCTCGTAGCTGAAGCCTTACTCGGTAGTGACCTGTTGCTGGGAATACTGCCCCTCGGCTCAGGCAATGGACTCTCCAAGGACCTAGGTATTCCGCAGGATTTGGAGGCGGCGCGTCAGCTGATCTGGGATTACCAGGTGCGCGAGATTGACACGATGGAAGTAGGTGGGCATTTCTCTGCGCACCTCGCCGACCTAGGTTTTAATGCGCTGGTAGTGGAGCGTTTTTGCAGCGGGGATACCCGTGGACCAGGTGCGTACATCCGTATTGCCATGCAGGAGTACATGAACTACGAGCCGTGCACGTATCGCATTGAGACGGACCGCGAGACGTACGAAGGCCCGGCGTTTATGCTGACCATTGCCAATGCCAATACGTTCGGCAGCAACGTGGTTATCAACCCCGATAGTGACCTAGATGATGGGGAGTTCGAGGTGTGCCTCATTGAGCCGTTTCCCGTAACGGCCGGTATTGGCATTCTTTATCAACTGTACACGAATGCTTTTGACGCCTCCACGTACACGCGCCGTATGCGTTGCCGACGGGCTAGCATTTCGGTGCCGGGGCAGCAGCAGGTGCTAGCGCAGGTCGATGGCGAGCCGATTGAGCTGACTCTACCGATTGAGGTGGTTATACACCCGCGGAGCCTGCGGGTGCTGACGCCCGTGCCACAACCGGAGGAGCAGGAGTAATAGCCGAAGCCCCAACAAGTTGCTGCCGAAACACTTCGGGGCTAGGGTTGACAGCATCGGTAGGCTCCAGGGTGCGCAGCCACACTTCGCCGTTTTGGTAAAAGTCGAGCCCGAAGAAACCCTTGTGTTCGTGAATAAAGGTGGCGCGGCCGCCCTTCTGCACAAAGGCCGTTTTGCTACCCGAGCCGCTCACCAGATAGTGGCCATTTTTGTAGTGGAAGTACTGCAAGTTGTGGTCGTGGCCGGCGGCGTAGATGATGTTCGGAAACTGCTGCAACACTTTCAGCAAGCGTCGGCGCATTTTGCGGTAGCGGGGGTGGGCCATGTCTTCTTCAGCGCCTACTACTTTGCGGTAAAGCGGCAGCAACGACCCGATAATCGGTAGGGGTACATAGGCCTTCTTGTAGACTGTGGTAAGCGGAAAAACGTGCTGCTTGGCCGTGAACTTACCCCCGTGCAGGGCATTAGAGTATAACGGGTGATGCCCAGCTACCACAATCTGCTGGTGGCGGTTCTGCTCCAGAATCTTCTGCAACTGCTGAAAGGGCGTCTTCGAATCGGAGGCCGTGCAGCCATGCAGGGCACCTAGGGGACGCGGCCCATGCTGCACCCACCACTGCGTATTGATCACCACCAACAACAGGTTTTCAGCGAGTTGCAACGTGGAGGGACCAGGGCAGCCGTTAGCGGGCAAGTAGTAAGCAGTGGGTAAGTGCTGTTTTACGTACGCTTCTTGCCGCAGCAGGTACTGGTAACCGTTGTGGCGACCTTTGTTCCAATCATGGTTGCCACTGAGGTAAACAATACGGCCGACATAGTTGCGCAACGTATCGAGCTGGATGTTCAGACGGTGTTCGGCGGCGGCTCGGCCGGGAGCATCCTCAGCGGGCAACCCCGTCGGGTATACATTGTCGCCGAGCAGCACGACGGTACTGGCTGCGTCGGCTTCCCGAAGCCAGCCTTGCAAGAGATTGAGCACGGGGTCGGAGCCATCCGTAGCCACGGCACCTATGTCGCCGACCAGCGCAATGCGGTGGCGCAAGGCTAAATCGGGGCTAGGTTGGTGATCTGCCCAGTCGTGCAGGCTAGGCGCCACGTAGGGCTGGCGCCGGTAGCGACGTTCTTGCGTGTAGTTGTACGCGAGCCAGAGCACCAGCAGCCCGAGGATAAGTAGCAGCGAGTAAAGAAGATAGCTAGGCAACGCAGTAGGCTTTTACCTCTTATACGGCGCTGCTCCAAACACTGCTATCAACTTGGATAATTCTTCGCGGTTAGCCCTTGCCTAGGGGTTAAAAATTGGGGGGTGTTAGGTTCTTGAAGTGGCCGTTGAGGCGCACACGTTCCTTCAAGCGTTCTGTCTCGACGACCACCGGCAAAATATTTTCTAAGTGCTCCAGCACAATCTCTTGCCGCTCGCTTTCGCTCGTAGCTTCCAGTAGCTGATATTCTTGCTCTTGCGTGAAACCTAAGTGGTGGGCAATTTCATAGACCCGGTAGTTGGGCGCTAGGTCTAGGAAGAGACGTCTGAGGCCCAGGGCTTCGTAGAGCTGGCGCACGTATTCCGTGATGCGCGGCTTAAGCAGCGGGTCTTCCGTGGTATCATCGGTAATGTCTTCGATGCGGGCTGCCGCATAAAGCTTGCCGGGTGCTTGCCGGTAAAAGTCGCGGATTCGAAACACGCTGACACCCTGGGTTCGAACATCCATTTCGCCGTTGGGGTAAGTCTTCTCCACGTCCAATAGGCGCACCTCTGTACCTAGCTCACTTACGCTCTCGTTGATATAAGGCGGAATGCCGAAGGTGATACCGCTTTCAATGCAGTCGCGCACGAGTTGGCGGTAGCGGGGCTCAAAGATGTGGAGGTTAAGCTTTTCGCCAGGAAAAACGACGAGGTTAAGCGGAAATAGGGCGAGGGTGCGGGGCATGGCGAGTGAGAAGAAGACGCAGGAAAAGTACCGCAAAAAGCTGTACAGTTCTCAAGCGGCGGAAGCAAATCTGCTACTTTTGCCCGTGAGCCCATGGCGGCTCGCTTTCTACGGTTCGTTTTCTCAGCAGTGTCGACAGATTTTAAACGATATTGGCAGCTCGCTCAGCGTATCCTGCTGCAAGTAGTGGTAGCATTGTTCCTAACTTCCATTGCCTGGGTGCTGATCTACCGGTGGGTGTCGCCGCCGGCCACGTTCCTGATGTTGGAGCGGCGGGCTCACGCGCCCGTCGGCAAAGGCTACTATGGTATTCAGGAGGACGACCGGCGTATTCGCTACCGTTTTCGGCACCTAGATGAAGTAGCACCCCAAGTGCCACTAGCCCTGATTGCAGCCGAAGATCAGCGCTTTCTCATTCACCACGGCTTCGATGGCAACGCCCTATGGGAAGCTGCCAAATACAATATGAGTGGGGGTAAGAAGTTGCGCGGCGGCAGCACCATCTCGCAGCAGGTAGCCAAAAACGTGTTTCTGTGGCAGGGGCGCAGCTACATCCGCAAGGCCGCGGAAGCGTACTTCACGGTGCTCATCGAACTGCTCTGGAACAAGCGCCGCATCATGGAAATGTACCTGAGCGTGGCCGAGATGGGTGACTGTACCTTCGGGGTAGAAGCAGCGGCGCAACGCTACTTTCATAAGCCGGCCAATCGCCTCACGCCAGGAGAAGCGGCGTTGCTGGCTGGCGTATTGCCGAACCCCCTGCGCTTCCGAGCTAGCAATCCGGGGCCGGTGGCGCGAGCCAAACAGCAGCGCGTGCTCCGCAACATGCGGCGACTAGGTGGTACAGCCTACGTGCGAGAGCTGATAACAGAATAACCTTCCTAATCCTAATCTTTGAAGTTGCATGAAGCTAGGTGTACTCATTATCAGTCTGGTGATGCTCGCCACTACCGCCACCGTGGCACAGCGCCCAGCGGCGAGCCGGCAGGCTATCAGCCAAGTGCTGGCTACGCAAACGGCCGCCTGGAACCGCGGCGACGTAGCTGGGTTCATGCAAGGCTATTGGCACTCCGACTCGCTGGTATTCATTGGCAAGCGGGGACTCACCTACGGCTGGCAACCCACTCTCGATAACTACCGTCGCAACTACCCCGATGCTGCGGCCATGGGGCAGCTTACGTTCTCCAACCTGCATATCACGCCGCTTGGCGCCGAGGTAGCGCAGGTAGTTGGCCGTTGGCACCTCACGCGCCCTGCCGCTGGCGACTTAGAAGGCCATTTCCTGCTGGTATTTCGCCGTGTAGAAGGCCATTGGGTGATTGTAGCCGATCATTCAAGCTAGGTTTAGTCGCCAGTGAAGACGGGGTATTCTCGAACCGCACATCTAGGATATAACAGAAAGAGCTTCTGCCTTGGCAGAAGCTCTTTCGTTTTTAACCGCGAAACGATACCAAACCTAGGGTTTTTTCGGTGCGGTTGCCTGATATGAGGCGGGTTCCGCCGTCTTGGGCTCCGTTTTCTTTTTTGCTGCTTTTTCGTAGTCACCGGCTTCCACGAACACCAGCTTGTTGTAGTCGAGGTATTTCTTCACAGCGTTGTTTACCTGCTCGGGCGTCAGGGCCTGCATCTTCTTTTCAAAATCAGCATCCCAAGCAAAGGTGCGGTTCAGGTCGAGGTAGGTGTTCAAACGACCTGACAGCACGTTGTCTTGGGCGCGCGACACGGCTCGGTTTTGCAGGTAGCCACTCTTGGCCGCTTTCACCTCGTCGGCCGAGAAGCCTTCCTTTGCCATGCGGGCAAACTCTTCCTGAATCGCCTTGTTCAGCCGGTCCTTGTTTTCGGGGTTGTAAATGGCGTAGATGGTGTACGAAGCTAGCTTGTCGCGCGGGTCGGCCCCTACCGTTGAGCCAATACCGTAGCTAATGCCCTCCTTCTGCCGCACCCGTGTAGCGAGCCGCGAGTTCAGGAAGCCGCCGCCAAACAAGTAGTTGCCTAGCACAAGCGCTGGATAATCGGGGTCGTCGTCGCGCATGGGTAGGTTGAGCCCGGCCACGTACACGGCGTTGGCTTTGTCGGTGGTTTGTAGCGCTTGGCTACCCGGCTTCACGTCCTGGTACGTGCGGGCGATACGCGTATAAGGCTTGCTGGCTTTCCACTTAGCTAGGTCATTCTTGACGAGCGTGCGCACGGTTGCCTCGTCGCTGGCGCCTACCACGGCTAGGGCCGCATTGTCAGCCCCGTAGAAGTCTTTGTAGAATTGCTTTACCTCGTTCAGCGTTAGTGCTTTAAGCGCCTCAATTTCTTCGTCAAAGGTCATGACGTAGAGCGGGTGGCCTTTGGGATAGGGGTTGAGCAGCCGCTGACTGGTGCTGAAGGCAATGGCTTGAGGTTCTTGTTTTTGCGCTTCTAAGCCTGCTAGGCGTTCCTCTCTCAGCTTATTGAATTCTGCTTCAGGGAACGAGGGATTCTTCAGGTAATCAGTTACCACCTTCATCACTGCCGGCAGATTCTCTTTGGCCGTCTCCACCGTCACCGACGCCGTTTGGGTGCCGCCGTACACGTAAGCGCGCGACTTCAATTTGTCTAGCTCATCCCGGATCTGCTGGTAGCTGCGGGTTTTGGTGCCACGCTCCAGCATGGAGGCGGTCATGCTGGCTACCACGGGCTTGTTGGTCAGGCTTTTCTCGTCGCCGTAGCGCAAGGTTAGCTGCACGTTGACGCTGTTGCCGCGGGTACTCTTGGCGAGGGTAGCGTACTTGATGTCTTTCTCCTGACCGCGCTTGGTCCGCGCTTCAATGTTGGCCGGCGACACATCGAAGGCTTCGCCCGCCGCTACAATTTTCTCTCCCTTGTAGTTCTTCACCAGGGCCGCTACATCCGGCGTAGCAGGAATCTCCGCCCGATCAGGCTTCTGATCTGGGATAAAGACGCCGACCGTGCGGTTGGAGGGCTTTAGGTAAGCACCAGCAACGCGTTGCACATCGGCGGGCTTCACCTTACGAATGTTGTCGCGGTAGAGAAACACCAAGCGCCAGTCGCCCGCTGCAATCCATTCGCTCAGATCTAGGCCCACACGCTCTGTGTTCTTGAACATCATCTCAATCCCGCTCAGAAGCTTGGTTTTGGCGCGTTCTACTTCCTCGGGGGTGGGAGCTTGGCGCGTCACGGCATCGAGGGTACCCAGCATGGCCGTGCGGGCCGAATCCAATGACTGTTCTTTGCGCACTTCGGCGTAGAAAAACGCGAAGCCAGGGTCGTGCAAGGCCGGCGTCCAGCCATAGGTATAAGCTACTTTCTTTTTGTCAACGAGGGCCTTGTACAAACGGCCGGAAGGCTCGTTGGTCAGCACGTCCATGAGCACGTCGAGGGTGGCGTAGTCGGGGTGGGCACCGGCCGGCGTGTGGTAGGCCACAGCGAGGCCTTGTGTGTCGCCTACACGGCGCAGCGCTACGCTTCGTTCACCGTCTTGGGTGGGTTCCGTTGTGTAAGAGGCGGAGAGCTGCCGAGTTGGCTTCGGAATAGCCCCAAAGTATTGGCTGATCAGCTTCAGGGTTTTCGGCTCATCAATCTTGCCCGCTACGACGAGCACGGCATTATCAGGCTGGTAGAAGCGTTTGTAGAAGGCTTGCAGGTTGTCAATCGGCACGCGCTCAATATCTTCCTTCGAGCCGATGGTTGATTTACCGTAGTTGTGCCATAGGTAAGCGGAGGATAATACCCGTTCCATCAGCACTCCTTGAGGCGAGTTTTCGCCCATTTCAAACTCATTGCGAACCACTGAAAACTCTGTGGCTAGGTCCGTCTTGCTAATGAAGCTGTTCACCATGCGGTCGGCTTCCAGGCTGAGGGCCCAGTTGAGGTTTTCGTCGGTTGCCGCGAAGGTTTCAAAGTAGTTAGTGCGGTCGTACCAAGTGGTGCCGTTGGGGCGGGCGCCGTGCTCGGTCAGCTCCTGGGTGATGTTCTTGTGGTTGGTCGACCCCTTAAACACCATGTGTTCGAGCAGGTGAGCCATGCCGGTTTCCCCGTAGCCCTCGTGCCGCGAACCTACCAGATACGTGATGTTTACGGTCATTGTCGGCTTCGACGCATCCGGGAACAACAGCACCCGCAACCCGTTGCTGAGCTGATATTCGGTGATGCCTTCTACGGAAGTTACTTTCGTGGCGCCCGCGGAAAGCTGGCCTTGCGCATGCACGGAGGAGAGGCTCGCGGTGAGCAGTAAAGACGCTAGGCACCACGGTCGAATAGAGGCAATAAAGCTTTGCATAGAAGGATACTAGTTTTAGATGGATTGGTACGCTATAGATAATAACTATTCACTAGAATACAAGCAGTTACGCGAATTGTGGCGCCAAGAAGTGACCATCGTAGGATTATACTGAGGGTACTTTAGTAATACCAAGACTCACAAGCCACGCGGCCCGCCAAGAATACCTAGCGGGCCGCATAAAGAAGTTTCGAGAAGACCTAGGTTTACTCGTCCTTTTGCTTTTCCTTCTCGATAGCTGGAATGGCTTCGGTGAAAATAAGGCCAGTCCGTGCCGCGTGCTCAGCGGCTTGCACGGTGTCTTGCACCAGCAGCATTTCTACTTTATGCTCGTTATCCAGTAAGTCTTCGGCTACTTTCTCCACGAGCGTCGCCCGGTCGGGGCGCATGATGTCGCGGATGTAAATAGCTAGGATACGGTTCGGGTGGCGCTGCACCACTTCCCGGTAGATGTTGGCGTCTTCCTGCCCACTGTCGCCGATGAGCACGAAGGGAAGCTTTGGGTAGGTGAGCAACAGGTTTTCTATCTCCTTGAGCTTATGACCGTGGTGTGGGTTGACGTGCCGGTCGCTGCGCTTGCGGCTAAGAGCCATATCGCGCAGCAAAATCGGGCCGGCTGGAATTTTGTTTAGCGCCAGGAAGTCTTCCAGCAAGTCATACAGGTTCCAAGGGCTGCTGCTCACGTAGAAGAAGGGATTGTTACGCTTGCCGTTCCGACCTAGCTGCAAGGCCCGGTAGAACTCGGCTACCCCCTTGAACGGTAGGCGCGAATGAGCATTGCGCAGCAGCACCGTGCGGGCCATCTGCAACAAGTCCGTAGCGGACGTTTGAATAACAGTATCATCTAGGTCGCTGATAACCCCATACTCCGCGTCGGCGGGCGGAATGAGCACCCGCGCTTGGGCGTGTATGCCGGGCGGTGTGGGGATAGGCGCAGGGGCAGCTTTTAACTCGACATCCACGGCGTACCATAAGTAGTCGATTGGTTCACCTAGCATCGAGGGCTCTAAGTTGAGCGTGAAGTATCCTTCCTCGTCGGTCATGATAGGGTGCTCGGAACCATCGGCGGGTCGAATTAACAGCTGAGCATCGGGAATTTCGTTGCTCTCGAAACGCCGGTACATATTCAGCAGGTTCTGCCAGCGGGAGTCGTCGGCCGAGGGCTCGCCGATGCCTTTATCGGTGAGCAAACGGCCTTTCACGTAGAGCCGGGAAGGGGTGCCGTAGCTGCAGTAAGGTACTATTTGCAAAGGGTGCAACAACCCAAGCCGAGCACGCATCTGAAGCACGAGGTCATCGGCGCGTTCAGCCCAGTCATTTAGTTTGTCGAGAAGAGGCATAGTTGGCAACAAAGAACGGTATGGCCAGAAGATACGAGAAGCCTCAACGGTAATGTTACGGTACGCCTAAAAACAACAACGTCCGCTACTAGTGCAGCGGACGTTGTCAGGAATGCTTTTGGAGCAGCTTATAGTGCTTTTTGCAGCGCCAAAAATGACGAGTTATCAACCGAGCGGCCGGTGCAGCCTAAACTTGCGGCTTTGGCCGTAATGGCTTCAATGCGGGCGCCTGGGTCGGGGTGCGTGCTCAGGAACTCCGGTGGGTTTTGCTGACCAGCGCTTTGAGCCTTGCTGAAGAAACCAGCCGTGCCGTCGCAGGAATAACTGGTGTTATTCAGGTACACAACTGAGTATTCGTCAGCTTCGCGCTCAAAATCGCGGCTGAATTTGAGTTGACCTAGGCCAGTCGCAATCTGAGCAAGCTGGTTGGGGTTCTCACCCAGCACCAGGCTTAGGAGCAAGGAAATGCCGTATTGCTGCTGGAGCTGCTTCGAGGTGTGGCGGCGGTCAGCGTGAGCAATTTCGTGGCCGAGCACGCCTGCCAGTTGGCTTTCATTATCTAAGAACTTAATCAGGCCAGAGAAAACGTAGATGTGACCACCGGGCGTGGCAAAGGCGTTTTGCGTGGCGTCGTCCTTGATGATTTTTACGTCCCAGGGAAAATCGTTGCGGTGCACGAGTTGGCCATTGTTCAGTACGCGGTTCACCATAGGATCGAGCAGCTGGTAAGCGCGGGCATTGTTAGCGCGCTCTAAGAGTTGGCCTTTGGCGCGGTACGTAGAGTCGGTTTCGGTGGCAACTTTGTCGCCTAGGGCTTTGTCGTCTTCGATGGAGAAAAGCACTACGTTGTCGCCGTCGCCGGAGCAAGCAGCAGTGCCCAACAATGACGTAGCCAGGGAAAGAAGAAGCCACGGCTTACGCAGGAGGTGTATCATAAAAACTGGAAAGGAAATAGAAGGGTAAGTAGAAAGAGTACGGCGTGGGCCAAAAGCTCGTAGTAGCAACGACGGCTACAGCAGTTTCTTTAACTCGGTCAAGTTGGCGCTCGACGAGCTACGGCCTGTGCAACCTAGCTGCTTGGCTTTCGCTTGGATGTTGGCGATGCGCGAACCGGGGTTGGGGTGGGTGCTCAGGAACTCAGGCGGGTTCGACTGACCAGCTTTTTCAGCTTTAATGAAGAAGCCAGCCGTACCGTCGCAAGAATAGTAGTTCGTCGCTTTTAGGTAAGCTACTGAATACGAATCAGCCTCACGCTCGTAGTCACGGCTGAACTTGAGCTGACCTAGGCCGGCGGCTATCTGCGCCAACTGGCCAGGGTTTTTGCCTAAGGCGATGCTCAACAGAAAGCTTACGCCGTATTGCTTTTGCAAGGATTTGATAGAGTGACGGCGGTCGGCGTGGGCAATTTCGTGGCCGATTACGCCGGCCAGTTGATCTTCCTGATCGAGATATTTAATCAGACCGGAGAAAACGTAGATGTGGCCGCCGGGCGTAGCAAAAGCGTTTTGCGTGGCATCGTCCTTGATAATTTTTACGTCCCACGGAAATTGTGTGCGGTAGGTGATCTGGCCGCTGTTGAGCACACGGTTCACGACGCCATCGAGCAGCTGATAAGCTCGGGCATTCTTGCTGTTACGGTCTAGAAGCTGGCCTTTGGCACGGTAGGTAGAGTCAGTTTGGGCAGCAACTTGGTTACCTAGGGCTTTGTCATCTTCGATGGAGAACAGCGAGAAACCTTGGTGAGGAGTGGTAGCGCCAGTAGCAATAAGAGCAATTAGAGAGAAGAAGAGAGCGAGCTGCAAAAAGGGGCGCTGCATAAGAAAAGCAGGGTTGGAAAGATGAACAGGACGGTGAAAATGAAGAAAAAACGGTGCCAGAACCGGGTGTGGCACGCTTACGATAGATATTCAATTTTAGTTATATTGACGCTTATATCTAACGAAAATAGTCAAGGTCGAATTGCATGAGCAAACGATAGGTGAGGCATAGCGCGCTACTTTCCCGGCGCATCTACGTACAGGAAAAACCACCTGTGCTGCTACCAAGCAGCCCTTTCCTGAAGACCTCTTATGTCTGTCGCTGCTACACATCCGCGCCCAAAAACGAAGAAGAAGCTGCTCGACCCGCTTGCAGAAGCGCACGAGCTTTACAAGGACCCTGCCCGTCAAGCGGAGCTAGCTGGCCTACGGTACCTTACCGACACCAAGCCAGGCCTTACCCGGCAGCCCGGCCCAGATGGTACTTTCACGTACCTAGATGCTAAAGGACAGTCTGTTACGGATGAGAAGGTAATGGACCGTATTCAGCACTTTGTTATTCCGCCCGCATGGACCGACGTTTGGATTTCGCCATCCGCCAACTCGCACTTGCAAGTGACCGGACGCGACGCCAAAGGGCGCAAACAGTACCTCTACCATGCTGCCTGGGATGCGGCCCGAAGCCTTACCAAGTTCAGCCGCTTGCGAGCGTTTGGGGAGAAGCTGCCCGAATTGCGGCAGCAAATTCAGAAGGACCTAAAGCGCCCGCAACTAGATAAGGAGAAGGTTATAGCCTTGGTGCTGAATCTGATGGACCAGTCGTTTATTCGGGTGGGCAACCGCGAGTACGCCAAGAAAAACAAGAGCTACGGCCTGACCACCTTGCGCGACCGGCACGTGAAGGTGGAAGGGGATATGGTGCGCTTTTCCTTTATCGGCAAAAAGGGTGTGCCCCACGATGTTACCCTGCACGACCGAAAGCTCGCGCGCTTGGTACAGAAGTGTAAGGAAATCCCGGGGCAGCATTTGTTCCAATACTACGATGCTGATGGCCACCGTGCCGAGCTAGAATCGGGCGACGTGAACCAATACTTGCATGACGTAACCGGCATGAGCCTCTCGGCGAAGGACTTCCGCACTTGGGGCGGCACCGTGAAGATGGTAGCATGCCTGGAGAACGTGATTAACGAAGAGCCGGACCTGCCCAAAGCGAAAGTGCTGAAGCGCGCCGTGAAAGAAGTAGCAACCGGCCTCGGCAACACGCCTACCGTTTGTAGCAAGTACTACATTCACCCCCAGGTAGTGGAGCTGTTCAACTCAGATAAGCTCATCGACTACCTCCGTAAACACGACATCGACCCCAAAGAAAACGACCTGCTAACGCCTACCGAGCACATGGTGCTAGATATGCTGGAGACAGTGTAGCGTGACTGAGTGACTGAGTTAAACAGCCGGGCAAGGTACTAGAACAGTCACTCAGTCACTCTTTAGTCCCCTTCGCGGTCGTAGGCGTGAGTTTCGACACCTTTTCGGGTTCGGTCGCGGGTGCTAGGGCCAGCCTCTAAGGTGTTGCCGCTACGCGTGTCGTAGTAGTAAGTTTTCCGGCGGCTGTGGCGCACCCGTGATGTGTCCTTGACTTCGTCGCGGTTTGGTCCTCCGAAAATGTTAACGCGGATGCCATGCATCACGTCGCCGCTTAGTTCAAACGTGTCTTCGCCACCTAGGCCGTGCAAGGTGATGAGCTTTGTTTCAGCGCTACGGAAAATACGCTCGTACATGGGTTGGCCTTTGGCCGCATACACCTGCACTTGGGTCGTGGAGTCGGTGAGACGCTGCACCACAAACCGCTCGGCTTGATCGGTGCCTACCACTGTCACCTCACGCGCTAGCAATTTATAATAAGTGCGCGCTGCTGTTGGCAGCGAGACCCGGCGTGCTCGCAAGGCAGCGGCTGTGCGTGCGCCCTCTAGTGCGTAAACAGGCGGTGGCAGGCGGTGGAGCGCCGTCTCAATGGCTTCGTCAGTGAGCCGGCTTTGCAGATCGAGGGCTAGCTTTTGAAACTGTGCGCTGGTTACCTCATTAAGAGCCCGCTCGTCGATGAAGCGGGCATTTTTTACTAAGCCCGCGATGGTTTCGTAGTGCGGCTTAAAGGTGCGCAGCTTTCCTACCACGAACGGGCGACTCACGAGCCACGGCACCAGTCCATCGTCGAAGCGGTAAAAAACCTGGTCTCGGTCTTTGGGGATGGGTCGATACAAGGTGCGGTTCTGTTGCTCGTATACGGCCCATTGCCACTGACCTTCGTGTCGGTCCCAATCGCCGAGCCAGAGGTCGAGCAGGCGGGCCCGCGCAAATGCCAATTGATCGAACTGACAGCTGGGATCTTGGTAGCGCGCGCGCAGCACATCGTCGCTGTCTTCCAGGTTTTGTGCTTCGCCAAAGGCAGGCGTGAGGTTGCTCTTACCATCAAACTTCTCTTCGAGCAAGGCTAGCTTTCCCTGAAACTTCGGTGCGTTCTCCCCCAAGCCTTTTTCATCGGCTCGGATGTAAAAGAGCTGAGGCGTGGTATGTAGCACCCCGGCAGCCTCGGCCAG
This sequence comes from Hymenobacter sp. GOD-10R, assembly GCF_035609205.1. Classification (NCBI taxonomy): domain Bacteria; kingdom Pseudomonadati; phylum Bacteroidota; class Cytophagia; order Cytophagales; family Hymenobacteraceae; genus Hymenobacter; species Hymenobacter sp. GOD-10R. The sequence continues at coordinate 3,682,392 of NZ_CP141184.1, read as the reverse complement.
CGGCGGCACCACAAACGCGCCGTAGGGGTTGATGGCCGAAGTGGCGTCGCGCACTAAGTTGAGCACGAAGGTTTTTTGCAGCAGCCGAGGCAACGTTTTGTACGGATCTTTATCAAGCGTCCGTAGGGCGTATTCACGGCCGTTGGCGCCGAGCAAGGTCATGCTGGTACTCTGGAATCCTCCTCCTAGCTTGCCCGCCTGCAAGCCGCCCGGCACCACCGTTTGAGGCTTCAGTACGGGTACGGTAACAGGTGTCGTCCAGACGTGGCGGTAATGACGGCCAAAGAAGACATTGTAAAGTGCATTCGCGCGGTAATGCCGACCGGCCGTCACGCGGGCACTATCGGCCGTGGCAGCAAGTGGGGGAGCACTTGGCAGCCGAGCATCTGTTTGAAAAAAACGCTGCCGGGCGCAACTAGCAACCATCAGCCAACATACAAGGAGAAGTAAGCGAACAACCATCTAAAGGAGAGAAAGCACAACCTAGGTGCTTCAACGAAACCCATCAATAAAAGATAACAAGCACAACCGCCCCGCCCTGGTTTGCGCTATAAGGTGGCCGCCCGTGTGGCGCCCGACCTCTAGGTCGCGTAGTTATGACATTAACTCTTATTTCTTATTGCTGGCGTAGCTCTCGCGTGAAGGTGTTATCGTGCGGGTTGCTGTGCGTTTCCTGCTCCGCGCCCGCGAAGCCTACTGGCCCTCCACCGACTATTGCGGCTGACTCCACAGTACAAGTAGCGGCCGGCCCGCAGTACATGCGCGGGGCCATCCACCGGTTTTTTTGGGGTAAACATTACCGCAAGGTATGGGCCGTGCCGGTTCAAGCGCGCGTGTTCAACCTGCGCACGGCCGTACCGGGTGGTTTCACTCCAGTGCGCGAGGGGGGGAGCTTTCAAACGAGAAACCTTCGGTTGGTGACGCGCGACGACCTAGAGTACGTGCTGCGCTCCGTCGATAAAGATGCCACCAAGGCGCTGCCCGCTCAGTTTCAGCAAGGCCTTATCGCCAACCTGATGAAAGATCAGACCAGCGTTATCAATCCCTACGGAGCTTACATTGTGCCGCCGTTGGCCAAAGCCGCTGGCGTGTATTACACAAATCCGCGCTTGGTGTGGCTGCCCGATGACCCGGCCCTAGGCAGCTTCCGCAAGAGCTTCGCGAATGCATTATACCTGCTGGAGGAGCGCCCTGATGGTAACCAGCGTGACAGCCCCAACTTCGGCCGCTCGGCGCGGGTGGAAAGTTCGCGCAAAGCCTTTACCAACCTAGTCTACAGCCAGCGCTACCGCGTTGATGCGCGCCAATACCTGCGGGCGCGTTTGTTTGATATGTGGCTCGGCGACTGGAGTCGGCGCGAGGATCAATGGCGGTGGGCTAGCTTTCCCACGCCTGGCGGTATCGTATACCGGGCCATTCCCCGCGACCGGGACCATGCCTTTTTTAAGTTTGACGATGGCGTGCTGACGCGCATTATCAGCTGGTTTAAAACTAATTACCAGAGTTTTCACGGCAAGATCAAGCTACAGAATGTGGAGGGGCTGAACCGCGCTGCGCTGCCCATGGATAAGTCGCTGCTCGCTTACCTTTCGGCCAGCGACTTCCAGCAAGTGGCTGATTCTATGCGGCGGCAGCTTTCCGACGATGTTATTCGGCAGTCGCTGCTCGTATGGCCCCAGCAAGTCTATCATTTGGTCGGGTCAGAGTTCGACTCCAAGCTACGCCAGCGGCGCGAACAGCTGCCTGCCGTAGCTGCCAAGTTCTACGAACTGCTCGCCCGCGATATTGAGCTGCCCGGCACCGAGCAGGCAGAGCGTTTCGTCATAACTTCTCAGGGTAGGTCGCAATTACGGGTGCAGATTTATGCCAAGCGAGTCGATCAGCCCGATAGCCTGCTCAACCAACGCACGTTCGATGCACGAGAGACGCGCTCCATCAAGATCTTTGGCCTCGGTGGCGCCGATGTGTTCGACCTACAAAGCTTGCCCGACGCCGGCATCGCCGTGGGTATTTACGACGGAGCTGGGCAGGATACTATACAGCAGCATACGGTGCCCCCGAAAGCTAGCTTGGCAAACATAACGGTGTACGACAGCGGTGATGGTAACACGATCCAGGTCACCGCAAAAAAAGTAAAAGTAGAAGCGTATAAGCCCCGCGCAGAAGAGTTTGATGCGGCTGGCTGGCTCTTGCGTCACCGCTTGTTTTGAGCTGACCTAGATTCCGCTGCTGGCGTTGCCCTTGATCAAGCTTGGAGTAACCAGCCTTCCGCTTGTCTTTGGTCGTCGAAGTAGTTCACCGCCAACGTGGTAATCAACGAGTTCGTGATTTTCAACGTAGCTAGGTGGCTGATGACGTCATATGCTTGAATGATGGCGCAACGCGCATAGCCAACTTCCTGCACGGCGCGTGGTACCCAGTCGTTGGCAAGCCAATACTGATCGTCGGGCATAATGGCCGCAAGTAGCTGGTGGTCAGACAAAACCTTGGTGATGCCAGACTCCTTTAGCAGCAGCAGCACATGCTCGTAGGCCTCACGCAGCTCCGAGGTGCGCACCATCGTCGGGTGCCACTCAATACGCACATACCCAAAGTTATGCGCGATGATGCTTGCTAGATTGTTGTGAAAAAAGAGGGACTCGTGGATGGGGTAACGTAAATCAGGCATTAAAAACGCTTGAAAAGACACATTGATGTTGGGAGACAGAAATGTGCAAACAGGTAGCAGGAGGGCGGCACAGCTGAGCTGTATAGGTAAGCAATTTACCAGTTTAGGGTGAGCCTACGCGCAGCTACTAAAAGAAAATGCTGGATGCGCGCAGGCTCACCTGGCTACCAAAGACAATAAGTGACCAAGCATAAAAGCTAGCTACTTGAAGATCTTGACTTTGTCTTTGTGCTTGGTGCGCAGATACTGACGAATAATCTGCTGTACGTCTTTGTTGTCGTTGTAGCGCGTAACGATTTCCTTGAAGTCGGCGAGCTTCCGCGCCGAAAACGTCTCCGTATCCACGTAGCCGAAGCCTAGGTAACGGCCGTGCTCTACCACGACTACCGTTTTCTCTAGCTCTGTGCGGCCCCGTCCGATTACCACAAACGAGCTGTGCTCGTAGGTAAATGACTCAATGGCTTCTTCCACGCGCTTGTTGTATTCTTCGGGCGCCTCCAGGCCTAGGCACGCTCCTTTGCAGCGGTGCACTTGGTAGTCGAAGCAAGCGCCCTGGGTTTTGTATAAGTCGCAGAGCTTCTGACATAAGTTGAACTTAGCAACTTTGTGAAACAGAAATCCTTTCGCCTTAAACTGGTTAGTTAGCGCAATAAGTGGGTGCGAAACCGCATGGTCGTCGGCACGTCCGTAGTAGAGGTGCTTGTAGCCTTGCTCATCGGTGCGCAGAAAAATGCCGGCCGGAAAGACCGAGCGTCGTTGTGCTCGGTTGTAAAGCGGCTTCAGTCGCTTAATCTCGTGCGATTCGTAAAGCAGCGCGACCAGCTCCGAACCCGTCAGCTCCCACGTAATATCGGAAATAGAATTCTTGAACTCTAAGCTCTTGCGCGACTTGTAATCGACAGCGAAGTGTTGCTGAATGCGTTTGTAGATGTTGATGCTCTTACCAACATAAATTACTTCCCCTTGCTCATTGTGAAAGTAGTACACACCAGCTTCTTGCGGGAGCGCAGCTACTTGCTGCGGCGTGATATTAGGCGGTAGCAAAGCCGTCTTGATGGCCTCTTGCACGGCAGCAACTCGTTTGGGGCTAGGTTGCTTGGTAGGCTTGCGACCGTTGGGTGCAGTGGCATCCACCGCGGCAAGCGTATCAGCGGGCGTAGCGTTTGGGTCCGCTAGGTTTTCTTCCTGCTGCGTTATCTTGAGCAGGCGGTCAAAGAGCACGGTCGTAGCCGCCGCATCACCCGCGGCGCGGTGACGCCCCTCCAACGGAATACCAATGTTCTGGCACAGCTTACCTAGGCTGTAGCTAGGTTGTCCCGGAATCAATGAGCGGCTCAGACGCACTGTGCAAAGCGTTTTGCGCGAATAATTGTAGCCTAGGTCTGCAAATTCTTTTTTCAGAAAAGAGTAGTCAAACCGCACATTGTGCGCTACAAACACGCAGCCTTCCGTCAGCTCCACAATCTTGCGCGCTACCTCATGAAACTTCGGCGCGTCGCGCACCATGTCGTCGGTGATGCCCGTGAGCTGCGTGATAAAGAAGGGGATAGGCCGTCCCGGGTTCAGGAGAGTCGAGAATTGATGCACGACTTGCGTACCATCGTGGATAAAGATGGCAACTTCCGTAATCCGGTCCTGGGTGGGCTGCCCACCAGTGGTTTCCAAGTCAATTATAGCGTACAAAAGCGGGGCGGTAGCAAAGACAAAAGATAGAGCTAGGTACTACTAACAAAGATAGGCTACTGGAAGGTTGCACAAGGAATGTGCGTAAGCTGTTCATTAGTCGCCAGAGCGCAAACAAAAAGGCGGCCTGCCAGAGCAGACCGCCTTTCGTACGTCTAAAAGCTAGGTTGAACCTAGTGCTTCAGCGCAGTGATTTTGTTTTTAGCTGCCAAGATCTGGCCGTGCTGCTGTTGTATAACTGACTTTGCTTCAGCGGGCAGGTCGGCAGCTTTCAGCGCTTGCTCGTAAGCTTCCAGAGCTGTTGCATCGCCAGTTTCGCACTCGCCTAGGATGGCGTTGTCATCTTGGCCGGTTACGGCCGACTTCAGGTTAATCCAGCCACGGTGAACGGCAGCGGCAGCATCCGTCAGCACACCTTCGATGGTGTTACCAGTTTCGGTAGAAATGCCATACTGCTTAGCGTGTTGCTTCAGCTCAGAAGCAAACTGTGCGCGTTGCTGGCTGTATTGAGCCAACTCTGATTTCAATTGGGGGTTGCTTACGCCTTCAGCAGCTTCCTGGTAGCCTTTAGCACCAGTTTCGTTGATTTCTACAAGGTCGTTGTAAGCGCGGGCAGTTGATTCGTTGATAGCCATTTTGGTTGGGTGTTATGAAAGAGTTCGTTTTCAGAAAGTAGCTCAGCTTCATGAAGCTGCGCTGTTAGGGCTTATACTAACGGCGTGTGCTTGGGGTTACATGCTCACCGCGAATCCGCTGCCAAATGCGGGCAAAAAATCCGGGCTTATCGTCTGATTTGTCCTTCTTCGTGTCTTCGCCGTCGGAAATATCACCTAGCAAGAAGCCCCAAGGTTCGGTAGCCTTCGACGAGTCGAAGATTACTTTCAGCACAGCTGTCAGCGGAATGCTCAAGATCATACCCGGCGTACCCCACAACTCACCACCTAGGATCAGCGCAATGATAGCTGCCATTGGGTTGATACTCACTTTGGAACCGGTGATCGTAGGTGTAATGAAGTTGCCCTCCAAGAATTGTACTACCAGGAATACTCCGAGTACGCCTGCGGCGTGCAGCGGCGAGCCAGTTTCTACTAAAGTGATGAGCGTGGGTAAGGCTGCACCGATGAAAATACCGATGTAAGGAATAACCGCCAGCACCGAGGCGAACACAGCAAAGAAAATAGCAAATTTCACCTGAAGCACAAGCAAACCAATTGCGTTGAGCACGGCTACAATTACGATAACAGTAAGCAGGCCAGAGATGTACGCTTGGATTACCGTCTGAATGTTATCGATAGTATGCAGCACCGACGTACGCTTATCGGGAGCTACAAAGCGGAACATGAACTGCCGGATATGGTCGCGGTAGTACAGCAAGCAGAAGATGTAGATCGGAATCAGCGTCACAACACTCAGAACTGAGGTGGTCGTGTTGAGCGTGGTACCTAGCCAGCCGCCAGCACGAGTCTTCAGCGAATCCAGCGATTGGTCAATCAATTGATCTTTGCTGATCGGCTGCATGCCAAACCGCGAGCTCAGCATTTGCTGGATCTTGTCGAAGTACTCGGCAAGGCGTTCTTGCAGAATCGGTAGCTCGTCGCGGAACTGAATAATCTGGGAACCGAAAATGTAGAAAAGGCCCACAATCAGCAGGATAACCAGCAACAAACACGTGACGATAGCCAGAATGCGAGAGAAGCCCCAGCTCTCGAAACGCAAGCAAAGCGGCAATAGCAATACCGCTAAGAGGCCTGAGAAGAAGATCGGCAGTAGAATGTCATCAAGCCGGTGCAGCACAAAGACCAGCAGCGAAAGTCCAATGAGCAAAAAGGTGTAATGGACTACTGCTGACTGCTTGATCTCAATGGGCGGATTGGAGTGGCGCGGCGTGTTAAAATTGTTAGGGGTTGGTAGCATTGGCTAAAAAAATTAGGTACAGGGGGCGAGGGAAATAGCCGGATTTAGGCTATATTTGGTTGTTTCTGGTGAACTATGAAAAACGGAGATGGGTTGTAGAAAAATGATTTGCCAATAAAATTAGTCTTTGGCAATAGCTTGTTTCTACCTGCTCGTCCTTTGGTCCGCCTTTACGAATACGGCCGGGAAAAAGCCGATTTTCTGCGTTATTTTACCTCAAATTTGATTTAGCATTTTCTGATGGCTGACGAACAACTACCGCAGGCCCCCCATGAGTACACCGAAGACAGCATCCGCTCCCTCGATTGGCGCGAGCACATCCGGTTACGCCCGGGCATGTACATCGGTAAGCTAGGCGACGGCTCATCGCCTGACGATGGTATCTATATTCTTGTAAAAGAGGTTATTGATAACTCCATCGATGAGCACATGATGGGCTACGGCCGCACGATTGATATCAAGATCATCGATAACCAGCGCGTGATTGTGCGCGACTACGGCCGTGGTATTCCGCTGGGTAAGGTGGTCGATGTGGTGAGCAAAATCAACACCGGCGGCAAGTACGACTCTAAAGTATTCCAGAAATCGGTAGGCTTAAACGGGGTAGGTACGAAAGCGGTGAATGCCTTGAGTTCCAACTTTGTAGTGCAGAGCGTACGCGAAGGCATCATGAAGGCGGCCGAGTTTCAGGCAGGGCAACTGGTGAGCGACCCCAAACCAGTGAAGACTTCGCAGCGGAACGGAACGATGATGGCTTTCGAGCCCGACCCGACCATCTTCCGCAACTACAAGTTTAAGTCGGAGTTTCTCGAAAGCCAGCTCTGGAACTATGCTTACCTGAACGCTGGGCTCACGATTAACTTCAACGGCCAGAAGTATCATTCCGTCAATGGCTTGCTGGACTTGCTGGAGCGCAAGACCGATCCGGATACGATCAAGTACCCCATCATTCACCTGAAGGGAAACGACATTGAGCTAGCTCTGACGCACGGCACGGATTACGGTGAAGAGTACTACTCCTTCGTGAATGGTCAGAATACCACACAGGGCGGTACGCACTTGGCTGCTTTCCGGGAAGGCGTGGTGAAGACGCTGCGCGAGTTTTATAAAAAAGACTACGACGCTACCGACATCCGGGCTTCTATCGTGGGCGCCATTGCCATTCGGGTGCAAGAGCCGGTGTTTGAGTCGCAGACTAAAACCAAGCTAGGTTCCATTGTGATGGAGCCTGACGGGGCAACGGTGCGCAACTTCGTGGTAGACTTCGTGAAGGAGCACCTCGACAATTACCTGCACAAGAATCCTGCTACCGCTGAAGATCTGCGCAAGCGTATCGAACAAAGCGAGCGGGAACGGAAGGATATGGCCGGCGTAAAAAAGCTAGCTAACCAACGTGCCAAGAAAGCTAGCTTGCACAACCGCAAGCTCCGCGACTGCCGCTTCCACTTTGGCGAGGGCAGCAAGGATGTGGAGAAAGAAACCTTGACGACGCTCTTCATCACCGAGGGGGATTCGGCTTCGGGTAGCATCACCAAGAGCCGTAGCGTGGAAACCGAAGCGGTGTTCTCGCTGCGCGGTAAGCCGCTGAACTGCTTCGGGATGAAGAAGAAGATTGTGTACGAAAATGAAGAGCTCAACCTGCTCCAGCACGCGCTCAACATTGAGGAAGGCTTGGAAGGGCTGCGCTACAACCGCGTGGTCATTGCCACTGACGCCGACGTGGATGGCATGCACATCCGGCTGTTGCTGCTCACCTTCTTCCTGCAATTCTTCCCCGACTTAGTGCGCAACGGCCACGTCTACATTCTCGAAACACCCCTATTCCGCGTACGCAATAAGAAGACGACCATTTATTGCTACGATGAGCGTGAAAAGCAGGAGGCCATGCGGAAGCTAGGTCGTAACCCGGAAATCACACGCTTCAAAGGGCTGGGTGAAATCTCGCCCGAGGAGTTTGGTCGGTTCATCGGTGATAACATCCGGCTGGAGCCGGTGATCTTGCAATCGGACCGCAGTATTCAGAAGCTGTTGACGTACTACATGGGCAAAAACACGCCCGCTCGTCAGGAATTCATCATCGAAAACCTGCGTTTAGAGAAAGATCTAATTACCTCCGACGTACTGCCCGTGGAGGAAGTAGCGGAGGCAGACCTAGCTTAAAAATGAATTTTACTGCTTAGCTTGTAGGCAGTGCATGTTGAAGAAGCCTTCTACTCAAGCTCAGCTGTTCTTTAGTTAAGGAGCAACGGCCGGGCTTGAGATAGGAGAGAGGTACAAGAACAGTAACCGTGGCAAGGGCCACACCTTTTATGTCAGAAGAGAAGAACCCCCAAGACCCCAACCACGAAGAAGAGCCCAACCTGTTCGGTTCCGGCGACTCCTTTGAGTTTGAGTCTGAGCCGGCTACGTCGGCGCAAGCCGATGACGACGCGCAAGAGGCACAACTCGTGGTAAGTGAGACTGGCGAGCTGTTGGCTGAGTCGGTGACGCTGGAAGCTAGCTTGGATGAAGAGCCAGTAGCGGAAGCGCCCGAAGAAGAAGCTACGTTTGCCCCCGGCGAGACTATCCACGACATTGCGAGTGTCAACGGCATGTACCAGAACTGGTTTCTGGACTACGCCAGCTACGTAATCCTGGAGCGCGCCGTACCGGCCATTGAAGACGGTCTGAAGCCCGTGCAGCGTCGTATTCTGCACGCGATGAAGGAGATGGATGATGGTCGTCTGAACAAGGTGGCTAACATCATTGGTCAAACGATGCAGTATCACCCTCACGGTGACGCATCGATTGGCGACGCTATTGTGAACCTAGGTCAGAAAGACCTTCTAATCGATCACCAAGGAAACTGGGGTGACATCCGCACCGGCGACTCGGCTGCGGCGCCGCGTTACATTGAGGCGCGCCTAAGCAAGTTTGCCCTGGATGTGGTCTTCAATCCTGACATTACGGAGTGGCAGCTCAGCTACGACGGTCGCAAGCGTGAGCCTGTTACGCTGCCGGTGAAGTTTCCGCTGCTGCTGGCGCAGGGCATCGAAGGCATTGCCGTCGGTTTGAGCACCAAGATTATGCCCCACAACTTCCGCGAGTTGTGCAAGGCTAGCATTGATGTGCTGCGGGGGCGGCCTTTTGAGTTGTACCCCGACTTCCCGACCGGTGGCCTCTGCGACGTTAGTAACTATAACGGTGGATTGCGCGGCGCGAAGCTGCGCCTGCGGGCTACCATTGAGAAGGTAGACAAGACCATGCTGGTGATTCGCGACATCCCTTATGGCACCACCACGACGGCGCTGATGGAGAGCATCGTGAAGGCATCGGAAGCCAATAAGATCAAGATCAAGAAGGTAGTCGACAACACAGCGGCCGACGTGGAAATTCAGGTGCACCTGCCCACGGGCGTGTCACCCGACTTGACCATGGATGCGCTCTATGCCTTCACCGACTGCGAAATCAGCATCTCCCCCAACACCTGCGTTATCATCGAAGATAAGCCGCACTTTGTGGGGGTAGAGGACATGCTGCGGTTGAGCACCCAGAAAACGGTGCGGCTTCTGGAGCGTGAGCTGGAGATTCAGCGCGACGAGCTGCAAGAGAAGTGGCACTCGGCTTCGCTGGAGAAAATCTTCATCGAAAACCGCATCTACCGCAAGATTGAGGAGTGCGAGACGTGGGAAGATATTTTAGCGACCATTGATGCCGGCTTGAAGAAGTTTGTGCGCATCGACGGCGAGAAAGCGAAAGCCAATGATACGCGCTTGGTGCTGCGCCGTGCCATCACGGAAGAAGACCTCACCCGTCTGACGGAGATTCGCATCAAGCGTATCTCCAAGTTCGACTCGTTCAAGGCTGAAGAATATATCCAGCGCCTCGAAGCTGAATTGGCCGAAGTAGCCGACCACTTAGCGAACATCACGCGCTATGCCATCAACTACTTCGAGGGCCTGCTGAAAAAGTACGGAACCAACCGCGAGCGGAAAACGCAGCTACGTACCTTCGACGTAGTGACGGCGCAGAAGGTAGCCGTGGCAAACCAGAAGCTTTACGTCAATCGCCAAGATGGTTTCGTGGGCTATGGGTTGAAGAAAGACGAGTTCGTGTGCGACTGCTCTGACCTGGATGACATCATCGCTATTCGCCGCGACGGTTCTTTCATGGTAACTCGAATTGCAGAAAAGACCTTCGTCGGCAAGGACATTTTGCACGTTGGCGTCTATAATAAGAATGACGACCGACTCGTGTACAATATGATTTACCAGGATGGCGCCTCAGGCATTAGCTTCGCTAAGCGTTTCTTGGTAACGGGCATCACCCGCGACAAAACTTACGACCTCACGAAGGGTACGAAAGGTACCAAGACGCTATATTTGACGGCCAACCCCAACTCGGAGTCGGAAATTGTGACGATACAGTTGGTGGACAAGGCGCCAGCTCGCGTGAAACAGTTTGACTTCGATTTTGCTGAGCTAGCTATCAAAGGCAAAGGTTCGATGGGCAACATCGTGACCAAGCAGCCGATTAAGAAAATTACGCAGAAAAGCCGCGGCGATTCGACCCTAGGTGGTCGCGAAACGTTCTTCGACGAAGTAACAGGCCGCCTCAACAATGCAGGCCACGGCCGCTACCTAGGTGCTTTCGATACCGACCACACCATTCTGCTGGTGCACAAAGACGGTACTTACGAGCTCAAGTCGCCCGACCCTGCTCACCACTTCGATGTGCCCAACATTGTGCTTATGCGCAAGCTAGAGCCCGAAACAGTCATCAGCGCGGTGTACGTGGAAGGCGAAACAAAGACGCATTATGTGAAGCGTTTCAAGATTGAGACGAGTACTCTGGATAAGCGCTTTACCTTTATTTCGGAAACGAAAGGCTCGAAGCTGCTGTGCGCTACTTGCTGCACAGAGCCACAAGTGGAAGTGAAGCTTCAGCGCGATAAGAAAGCCGATAAGGAAACTGAGGCTATTCATCTGCATGAGTTTATCGATGTGAAAGGCTGGAAGGCGATGGGCAATAAGCTCAACTACTTCAAGATTCACGCAATAACCTTACTCACCAACGAAGGCCCCGAACCGGAACGACGCGAAGTAGCCAAGCGCCGTGGCCCAGCTACCATTCCGCGTGTAGCCCCAACTGCTACGGAACCTGAGCCTGTAGAATCCGGTGAAGTAACAGTGACAGCCGAAGAAGTAGCCCAAGCCCAAGCTTTACTGCGGCGGCCGAAATCACAGCTTAAGTTGTTCTAACTACTTACAAGAGCCCTGGCAACCAAACCGGGGCTCTTTTTTGCGTATGTAGGTTCTGTAAGACCTAGCTTAGTCGAACTCATCTGTTGTGCCCGGTCGTTTCCTTTCTATACCCTTGCGCTGCTCTCGTTTGCTTCTCCTGCTTGTGCTGTTGAGGCTATTGACTAGCACTTGCTTGGTTTTTGCTCAAACACCAGAAGTACAAGGTTCACCAACACCCGCCAGTGTCGCGACCACAGACATCCCCAAGATCTTAACGGAGGCTCGTTCGTTGAAGAATAGCTACCGCGAGTCGGAGGCCTTGGCCAAGTACGAGCAAGTGCTCAGTAAAGCGCCGGGCAATTACGAAGCGCTTTGGTCGGCAGCCGTGCTCAGCGTCCGTATTGGCGCGCGTTACACAGATGAGACGCGGAAAGCAGCGTACTACGCAACGGCTCGCCTCTATGCTAACCGGGCTCTAGTGGTCAATCCGGAAGGTGGTGAAGCAAATTATGCCGCGGCTTTTACTATCGCCAACCAAGCAACCTTATTCGGGACGCGTCAATACTTAATAGCCTACCGGGAGATGAAGCCCTACGTGTTCCGAGCCGTAGCACGCCGCCCCGATTGGGCTGATGCCTGGCAGTTGCTCGGGCGCTGGCACTACCGAGTCGACCATTATAATTTCTTTGAGCGCATTTTCAGCCGGTTATTCCTAGGTGGTACGCCAAACGGTGCCGGGAGCCGCAAAGCCATTGATGCCTTACGACGCGCCCACGAGCTAGATCCTAAGCGCATCCAATTCTGCTACGACCTAGCTCGGGTGTACCGCAACCAGGGACAGTACACCAACGCTCGGAATATCCTCAAAGCAGCGCTGAAGATCACGCCAGCAACGAGTGAGGAGCTAGAGGTGAGTCGACGGAGCCGCATTCTGCTGCAACAGCTGCAGCGCAGAGCGATACGCAAGCACCAACTCATCGACGACGATACTCCGCCTGAGATCAAGCGTATGCAGCAAGCAGATACGGTTAGCCTGAAACGAGATTGAGTTTGCAACCTAGGCCAGCTAAGGCGACAAGTGATACGACTGGCAAACACTTCCGCAAAGGTTATCTTTGCTGAAACTTCAGTAGGCTTCAACACGGCATGGTGGTTTCTCCACGTTCTATTCTGCGGGTGCTTTTGGTAAGTGCTGTCATGACTACGGCATGTGAGCGCGCGTCCACGGAGCGCCCTGATAGAATGGTCAACTTAGCTACCGTGCAAAGCGGGCCTCAACTGCAAGCGCAAGAATTGGAGGGTGCTATTGCGCGCCAGCCTCAAAATGCAGCACTTTACGCTCGGCGGGCGAGCTTCCGGCTTGCGGCCGGCCAGTTTAGCCCCGCGCTCGAAGATATTAACCGCGCCATTGATTTAAATGAGGATGAAGGCGAATTTTACTTCACTAAAGCCCGCATTCTACGCGGACAGAATCGGTTAACTGCAACGCTTGAGGCGGCAGAGGCCGCCGCACAACAGGGTTACTCGTCTCCGGAATTAAACTTGCTGGTAGGAGAGGCGAACTTGGCATTGCGCCACTATGAAGCTGCCCTCGACCAACTCGACCGCGTGCTCCGCCAAGAGCCCGAACACGCAGCAGCCCTTTTCTACAAAGGACTAGCCTATGCCGCGGTAGCCGATACCGTGCAGGCGCTTGATTACCTGCGTGCCAGCTTGGCGCGTGAGCCACGGCAGCCTGAGATTCTACACCAGCTAGCTTTTCTATATAATGCCAACCACCAGCCTCTTCAGGCAATGACGTACTCGCAGCGTGGCCTGCGGGTCACGCCTGCCTATGCGCCGCTGTGGTACGATTACGGCAGGCAGTTCGAATTGCAAAGTCATCTTGATAGTGCTCAGCGTTGCTACAGTCGGGCCGTGCAACTAGATACCACTTTGTACCGCGCCGACTATCGGTTGGCACTAGCAGCCTACCAACGGCACCAGTACGCAGCTGTGCTGCCGCACCTGCGTCGTGCATTGCGCCGTGCACCTCGCCTGCTAGATGCTCGTCAGATGCTAGCAGAGAGCTATGAAAGCCTCGGTCAGCAAGCTGAAGCCCTAGCCCAATACCGCCTCCTGGTGGCCGAGAACCCTGGTAACCGACATTGGACTTATAAAGTGTGGAAAGTAAGAGATAAGGTGCGCCGGCAGCAGAACGATACCCTATCGGCCACAGCGCAAAATACCGATGAACCTGCCCCGCCAGAAGAGTAAATGTTGCTGTTGATTGCCATAAGTCAGGGTATTATTGTAGGCAGGGAATTTCGACGCCCCTTTGTCCTGTTGGGGCAGTAGTAAAGTAAATACCCAAACCCGATGAGCAGCTTGCTTCCTCATAATTTGGTTCAAGCTGCTAACTTGCGGGCACGTGCTGTTTTTTAGCTCCCTCTCAATATGATTGATATTACGCTTCCCGACGGCTCCGTGCGCCAATTTGAGGCCGGAGTGTCGGGCTATGATGTGGCCGCCAGCATCAGCGAAGGTCTGGCCCGCAACGCTCTAAGTGTGCGTGTGAACGGCGAAGTTCGTGACTTGGCTCGCCCCATCACTGAGAATGCCAAGGTAGAAATCCTAACCTGGAACGATCCGTCTGGTAAGGCCACTTTCTGGCATTCTTCCGCTCACTTATTAGCCGAAGCATTGGAGGCCTTGTATCCTGGCGTGAAGCTAGGTATTGGTCCATCCATCGAAAATGGCTTCTATTACGACATTGACCTAGGAGAAGGCCGTGCGATTTCAACGGACGATTTTCCGAAAATTGAGCAAAAGATGGTCGAGCTGGTCAAGAAAAAGAGCCAGTATATACGCCGTGAAGTGCCAAAAGCTGAGGCCATTGCCTACTTTGAAGAAAAAGGAGACCCTTATAAGCTCGACCTACTTCAAAACTTAGAAGACGGTCAGATTACCTTTTACACGCAAGGTGACTTTACCGACCTTTGCCGCGGGCCGCATTTGCCTGATACTAGCCCTATCAAGGCGGTGAAGCTCATGAACGTAGCCGGGGCTTACTGGCGCGGCGACGAGAAGAATAAGCAACTGACCCGTATCTACGGCATTACCTTCCCCAAGGCAAAAGAGCTAACGGAGTATCTAGAAAAGCTGGAAGAAGCCAAGCGCCGCGACCACCGCAAGCTAGGTAAAGAACTGGAGCTGTTTGCCTTTTCGGAGAAAGTAGGAGCAGGGCTGCCGCTGTGGCTACCCAAAGGCACCGCTCTCCGCGAGCGGCTAGAGCAGTTTCTGCGCCGCGCCCAGGTGAAAGCCGGTTACCTGCCCGTCGTGACACCCAACATTGGCTCGAAGGAGCTATACGTAACCAGCGGCCACTACGAGAAGTACGGCGCCGATTCGTTCCAGCCTATCAAGACGCCAAACCCGGGGGAGGAATTCATGCTTAAGCCCATGAACTGCCCACACCACTGCGAAATATACAAGACCAAGCCCCGTTCGTACCGTGACTTACCGTTGCGTTTGGCGGAGTTCGGAACGGTGTATCGCTATGAGCAAAGCGGTGAGCTGCACGGCCTGACCCGGGTGCGCGGCTTTACGCAAGACGATGCCCACATTTTCTGCCGCCCCGATCAGGTAAAGGAGGAGTTCCTGAAGGTAATCGACATTGTGCTGTATGTGCTCAAGGCGTTAGATTTCCCCGATTTCACGGCTCAGATTTCTCTCCGCGACCCGGAAAATAAGGCCAAGTACATTGGTTCTGACGAAAACTGGGCCCGCGCTGAAGCTGCTATTCAAGAAGCTGCCACCGAAAAAGGGCTCAACACGGTAACCGAACTCGGTGAAGCTGCTTTCTACGGCCCTAAGCTCGACTTCATGGTGCGCGATGCGCTAGGCCGCAAGTGGCAGCTCGGTACCATTCAGGTAGATTACAATCTGCCCGAGCGTTTCGAATTAGAATACGTGGCGCCCGACAACTCCCGACAGCGTCCTGTCATGATTCACCGCGCGCCGTTTGGTTCGTTGGAGCGTTTCGTGGCCGTGCTTATCGAGCACTGCGCCGGCAACTTCCCGTTGTGGCTTTCGCCCGAGCAATTTGCCATTCTACCGATTTCGGAAAAGTATCAAGACTACGCTCAGCAAGTTTTTGAGCGTCTTCAAGCTGCTGAACTGCGTGGTTCCATCGACAACCGCGACGAGAAAATAGGGCGCAAAATTCGCGATGCGGAAATTGCCAAAGTCCCTTACATGCTCATTGTAGGAGAGAAAGAGCAGGAGAATGGTATCGTTTCAGTGCGCAAGCACGGCGAAGGTGACGTAGGCAGTATGCCAGTCGATGCCTTTGTGCGCAGCTTCCAAGGCCAAGTTGCCGATATGATGGAGGGAAAAGTTGTTGCCTGATCGAAATAAAGTTGAATAACTGCTGAAAGAATTTAGAAGCATTTTCGAATAAAATCTAACAAAATGGTAGGCCTGCCGTTTGTATTTGGAAGCAAACGGTAGGTTTAACTACTAAAAGAATAATTGTTTGCTGTAAAGTTGTCCTTGTCTGCTAACGTATTGCGTCTGAAGGCGAACATATAACATCAGGTTGGAAGACAATTTTATATAGTGGCTTTTTTAGATTCCAAAAAAAGCCGGATATTTGCCCGCTGATTAGGAAACTAGTACTGCTAGTAACCTCAGCCGCAAAAGTTAATTTATTTCCTCACCTTTCATAAGGAGACCCAACCCATAGCAACCCCGAATCGTCGCTACGTTCCCCGTACTCAGGTGGAGGAGCCGTTTAAAATCAACCAGAAGATTACGGCTCGTGAAGTACGCCTAGTAGGTGAAAATGTCGAACAAGGCATTTATTCTGTTGACCAGGCCCGCCGCATGGCTCAGGAGCAAAACCTTGATCTAGTAGAAATTTCGCCCACTGCCGTACCGCCGGTGTGCCGCATCATCGACTACTCGAAATTCAAGTACGAGCAGAAGAAGCGCACCCGCGAAATGAAGGCCAAAGCCACGAAAGTGGTAGTGAAAGAAATTCGTTTCGGTCCTAATACCGATGAGCACGACTTTGCCTTCAAGCTTAAGCATGCGCAAGAATTCCTCAAAGAAGGCGCTAAGATCAAAGCTTACGTGCACTTTGTAGGTCGTTCAATCGTGTTCAAAGAACGCGGTGAAATCCTGCTGCTTAAGTTTGCGCAGGCTCTTGAAGAGCTAGCCAAAGTAGAGCAACTTCCGAAGCTAGAAGGCAAACGCATGTTCTTGTACTTGGCACCCAAAGTTGCAATTGCTACTCCGAAGCCAAAGCCTGCAACGCCCAAAGAAGGAGTTCCGGCTCCGAAGGAAGCTCAGTAAAAGTATCAACTGATTTCTTTTGCGGGCTTACTCCAACAGCATTTCTTTTTCTCAATATATACCACAATGCCAAAAGTAAAGACGAAATCCGGTGCTAAGAAGCGTTTTACGCTCACCGGCTCGGGCAAGGTGAAGCGGAAGCACGCCTTCAAAAGCCACATCCTAACGAAAAAGACGACCAAGCAGAAGCGCGCTTTGACGCATGCTACGTTGGTTAGCTCGGCCGACATGAACCGCGTAAAGGATATGTTGAACATCTAAATGGCAGACGGTAGGTAGGAAGCTCCTAGCAGGCGCTAACCACCTAGCGACCCATAGTTCAGCCATTTAATTTTTTAAACCAGGCGCCCGGTCTACAAGACAAGATTGTCACCGGTCGCCAAAAAAAGTAGGTTATGCCAAGAAGCGTCAATCACGTGGCCTCACGCCACCGTCGCAAGAAAGTAATGAAGTTGGCGAAGGGCTATTTCGGCCGTCGCAAGAATGTTTGGACCGTTGCTAAGAACGCCGTTGAGAAAGGCCTACTCTATGCCTATCGCGACCGTAAAACCAAGAAGCGCGAGTTCCGTGCTCTTTGGATTCAGCGTATCAACGCTGGGGCTCGCGAGCATGGATTATCTTACTCTCAGTTCATGGGCGGCCTGAAAAAAGCAGGTATCGATCTGAACCGCAAAGTACTAGCTGATCTGGCACTCAACCATCCCGAGGCTTTCCGCGGTATTGTGGAAAAAATCAAATAAGTTCTCAGCGTAAGCTGAAATAAAAACCGCTTAGCAGATTCTGCTAAGCGGTTTTTTTATGCCCTATCGCGAAAGGAAAAGCATTCAGTTCTTATAATCAGCACACTAAATCGGGTTACGAGCAATAACTGTTGCTATCATTATCTATTAGCGGGGCAAGCTGCCTAGCCAAGCTTCTGCTTCGCTAACAGTGTCAAAACGCTTGAAGATAAAGTCAGAGGGGGCGTCTGTAATTACTGTTTGCGTCGATAGTCTGTGCATTGGATTGCTGCCGTCAACGATGGCGCAATATTCTGCGCGTACTTGCTTCATAGCGCGCGGGAGCCATTCGCGGGTGATCCAATGCTGAGCCGCCGCCGATAAAGGCTGCCGTTGACCATGTTCAGATAAGATCTTACGGGAGTCTGTATTATCTAGTAATAGAAGAGCCTGCTCATAGAACGCTTGTAAGTCAGTGAGCTGGATACGGTCTGCGCTCCATTGCAAATGTATGTGGCCTTGTGTAGAGTAGTAAATATCTCCCACTGCATTGGCAAAGTGTGGGGCCTTGGGAGGTCGTGCGTGGGAAGTCGCCATTATAATGGATTAGAAGCAACCAGTCTGCAAATACCTTGCGTGACTAGCTGCTAGTTTCAATCGATTCTGTAACAAAATTAAATTTTCCTTAAAAGTTCGAGGTCAATTAGTATTATTACGAGGTTGCATGTAGAAGCGACAAGGAATCAACAAGTTTAACTAAGAGCACATTTGCTACTGTTGAGCTTGGTTAAGCTCGTCCATTGGGCGTTTTTAGCTGCCATATTCTTTGCGGGAAGCTTCTTCTACAACCCTAATTGTCTAGTTGCGTTTTATTCATTAAATAAGATAGGGAACTATTTTGAGGAGTGTTGGTACAGCGTTCAGCAAGTAAACAACGAGCAGCATTTAATGCAGGTAACCGTGCAAAGAAGCAGGCCACCGCTCAACCTTGTGGCTCGAGCATCAAGCATCTTCTCAATTGTTCATCGAACAGCTCCTACAGGCTCTTCTATACTATCTGTGGCGCATCTTCTTCGAGCAGGCTAACACCTGTTCACTTATTAGCACGACCTAGTCCTCCGAGACTTCGCGCCTGAACGTCTCACGCAAGGGGCTAAGAGCTACTTGTAGATCACTCTACTGCTTATAAGTACTAGCCCTGCAAGTACACCAACCTTCACACAACCAACCAAACACGTATGAAACAGAAAGTCCTGATAACTGGTGGCGCTGGCTTCATTGGATCACACTTAGCAGATGAACTGCTAAGCCACGGATACACGGTAAGAGCCTTAGATAATCTGTCGGAGCAAGTACACGGGAAAGATTGCGTGCGCCCAGATTACTTGCATGAAGACGTAGAGCTGCTGGTAGGGGACGTCCGCGACCCTGATGCTGTAAAGCGGGCATTAGACGGTGTAGATGCTGTTTTTCACTTCGCCGCAATGGTTGGGGTAGGCCAAAGCATGTACGAAATCAAAGAGTACACTGAGGTCAACAACGTTGGAACAGCCGTGTTGCTGGAAGCTCTGATTAAGAAGCCAGTGAAAAAGCTGGTGGTAGCCAGCAGCATGAGCATCTACGGCGAAGGACTTTATAAAAGCGCGTCAGGTGAGCAGGTAATGGCCTCTGAGCGTCCTTTAGAGCAGTTGAAAGAAGGTAATTGGGAACTCTTAGATGCTCAAGGACAACCCTTGCAGCCGATCCCGACCAACGAAACCAAATTACCCTGCCTATCATCGGTGTATGCGCTGTCGAAGTACGACCAAGAGCGCATGAGCCTGATGGTGGGTCGCGCTTACAATATCCCGACCGTGGCGATGCGCTTTTTCAACGTGTACGGCACCCGTCAGGCGCTTTCAAACCCCTATACGGGGGTACTAGCCATTTTTGCCTCACGTTTGCTCAATGGGAATGCGCCCATGATTTTTGAGGACGGGCAGCAGCAGCGCGATTTTGTGCACGTTCGGGATGTGGCCTTGGCTTGCCGTCTCGCTTTGGAGAAAGAGGAGGCGAATGGGCAAGTATTCAACGTAGGGAGTGGCAACAACTACACCATCAGCGAAATATCGGAGCGGCTGGCTAAAGTGCTCGACAAAGCTGAACTGCTGCCGCAAATCACGGGCAAGTACCGCGTGGGTGACATTCGCCACTGCTACGCCGACATCTCTTTGGCGAAGGAAAAACTTAGTTTTTATCCGCAGGTAGAGTTCAATAGCGGCTTGGAAGAGCTAGCCTCCTGGCTGGAAGGGCAAATTGCTTATGACCGTGTGAACGAGGCCAGCGCCGAGCTAGCAGCTCGTGGCCTGACGGTTTAAGGTAAGCAGGCTTCTTCTAACATATTGAAGGATAAGAACATGAATAATTCTGTAACCACAGAGCAAAAGCAGACTCGTCCTAGTATTGGCATTATAGAATGGTTTCGGCCGGGAGAGTACGAGCGTGTTACGCAAGTGCTAAATGATCTGAAGGAACTCGGCGTAACGGAGTTGCGCACTGGTGTGTCTTGGGCTGATTTCTACGCGGAAGGTGGCCGCGAGTGGTACCACTGGCTGTTGCCAACAATAGCCAGGGAAGTGCACTTACTTCCCTACTTTTCGCAAACACCACCTGCTCTGGGCGTGCGCCCCAAAACGTCGGCTCCTCCTGTGCAGCCTAAGCTGTACGCTGATTTTTTGGATGTCTTCATCACAGAGCTAGGCGAATACTTTGACTGGGTTGAGTTGTGGAACGAGCCGAACAACCGAGCCGAATACGACTACACCCTGGATTATGGCTGGTTTAAGTTCGCCGAAATGGTGGGCGGTGCCGCTTACTGGGCCAAGCAGCGTGGTAAGAAAACCGTGCTCGGTGGCATGAACCCCATTGATCCAACTTGGCTACACCTGCTGTTTGAGCGGGGTGTGATGCAGTACATTGATG
This sequence comes from Hymenobacter sp. GOD-10R, assembly GCF_035609205.1. Classification (NCBI taxonomy): domain Bacteria; kingdom Pseudomonadati; phylum Bacteroidota; class Cytophagia; order Cytophagales; family Hymenobacteraceae; genus Hymenobacter; species Hymenobacter sp. GOD-10R. The sequence continues at coordinate 3,661,888 of NZ_CP141184.1, read as the reverse complement.
CCATCGGAGTGCATGGCTTCCCGGATGTATATGATCAGCAATGGGAGGGCTGGGAGGAAAACGTAGCACTCGTGCGGCAAGTACTGGATCAACACAACTGCTCGGCAGAGGTGTGGATTACTGCTGCTGGCTTCTCAACGTGGAACTACGACGAGTACAGGCAGCTGCAGGAGTTCCAAAATGTGCTTGAGGCCAACGTGAACCGGGTATACTGGTACAGTGCCCATGACCTAGCTCCGGGCACCACGGGTACTGTAAGCAAGGATGAACGCACGTATCATTTTGGCCTGAAGCGCACAGATGGTACCGCTAAGCTGCTATATCGACTTTGGGCGCAGCATGGCCTAGCTGGTCTAAATGACCTGAGCTACATCAAGCAAGATACTCCTGCTAATGATGAACCATATACGTTAATTACGGGTGGTGCTGGCTTTGTGGGCACCAACCTAGCTAAGCGGTTGCTGGAAAGCGGTAAGCGGGTGCTCGTGTTCGATAGCCTCGTGCGAGAAGGGGTGGAGCGTAACCTGAAGTGGCTGCACGACACGTACGGTGACCAGCTGCAAGTGTATGTCGGTGATATCCGCGACCTGCAGACCGTGAAACGCGTGATGCGCAAGGCTGAGGCCGTATTCCATTTTGCCGCGCAAGTGGCCGTCACGACTTCACTGGACCTGCCAATCAATGACTTCGAGATTAATGCGCGCGGTATCATCAACGTGCTGGAAGCTATTCGGGCGCAGGATAATCCGCCGCCGCTGGTATTCACCTCCACAAATAAGGTGTATGGAGGCCTCGAAGATTTGCATTTCGTCCCGAATGGTTCGCGCTACTATCCTACGGATAAGCACATCAAAGCCAACGGTATCAGCGAGCAACGTTCACTGGACTTCCATAGTCCGTATGGGTGCTCAAAAGGCACAGCTGATCAATATGTTATTGACTATGCTAGGTCGTATGGGGTGCCCGCAGTTGTGTTTCGTATGAGCTGTATCTACGGGCCGCATCAATACGGCAACGAAGATCAGGGCTGGGTCGCACACTTTGCGATCCGCGCTATTGAAGACAAGCCCATCAACATCTATGGGGATGGTAAGCAAGTGCGCGACATCCTCTTTGTTGAAGATTTAGTAGATGCCTTCTTGCTAGCCCAGCAGTACATGCCGCAGTTGTCAGGGCAGGCCTTCAACATTGGCGGAGGCGTGACCAATACGGTCAGCCTGCTGGAGTTGCTAGACACTATTAGTGACTATAAGGGCGAGAAGATCCCGCTCTCCTTCGGCGATTGGCGCACCGGCGACCAGCACTATTACGTATCGGACATCCGCAAATTCCGACAAGCCACTGGCTGGTATCCGCGGCACAATGTGCAGCTAGGCGTTGCCAAGCTCTACACATGGCTGTGCGAAAGCCGCGGTATGGCAGCACCTAGATTGCTGCCCACTGAGAAGAAAGAAACGACCAAGAAAGTAGCCATAGCCTAATGCAAAGTACCCCCGCTGCGACGCAGAACAAGGAAGCTGAAATAGAACCAGTTATAAGTCGGGCGGCCGTGATTACGGCGCCGCAACACGTTGAAATAGAAGAAAACACATTGCCTGTGCCGCAAGCTGGGCAGGTGCGTTTGCGCCTGGAAGGCTGCGGCTTGTGCGCCTCCAACATTCCGGTGTGGGAAGGCCGTGAGTGGTTTTCGTACCCCATTGAAGCTGGTAATCCTGGGCACGAAGGTTGGGGCGTGATTGACGCCGTTGGCGAAGGCGTAACTGACCTAGCTATTGGCGACCGGGTAGCGGCGCTTTCCTACCATGCCTACGCCGAGTACGACATAGCCGACGCCGATAAAGTGGTGAAGCTGCCCAAAGAGCTAGCTAATCAGCCTTTTCCCGGTGAGCCGCTAGGCTGTGCCATGAACATCTTCCGGCGGAGCAATGTCGAGGCCGGCCAAACGGTGGCTATCCTAGGTATTGGCTTTTTGGGGGCATTGCTCGTGCAACTCGCGAAGCACGCTGGGGCGCGGGTCATCGCCGTTTCGCAGCGCGAGTATTCGCTCGACATCGCTAAGCAATGCGGTGCTGATGAAGTGGTGAAGATGGATGATCATTATCAGATCATCGAGAAAGTGAAGACGCTCACCGATAGCAAGTTTTGCGAACGAGTTATCGAGTGTACGGGCAAAGAGTGGCCGCTGAACCTTGCCGGCGAACTTACGGCTGAGCGCGGACGCCTCATCATTGCCGGTTTCCACCAAGATGGCATGCGGCAGGTGAATATCCAGCTCTGGAACTGGCGCGGCCTCGACGTTATCAACGCCCACGAGCGTGATGCCCAGGAGTATATAAAGGGGATTCGGGATGCGGTAGAAGCCGTGACACAAGGGGTGCTGAAACCTAGCCTTCTATACACGCACTCCTATCCGCTCAATGACCTCAAACAAGCTTTCGACGACCTGACGAGTCGACCAGATGGTTTTATGAAAGCGCTTATTACGTTCTAATGGCAGCTGACTCTCCCTCTAACCAAACGCAGCTCGACTTTACGACTACTGCTTCCTCCAATAAGCCGAAGCTAGGTTTTCTGGGCGTAGGCTGGATTGGTCGTAGCCGTTTGGAAGCCATTGCTACGCAAGGGCTGGCTGATGTAGCCTACGTTGCCGATCCGGTGCCCGAGAACACAGAAGCTGCGCTCCAAAGTGCTCCAGGCGCAATAGCCGTAGAGTCGTTGGAAGCCATCTTAGCGCAGCCAGACCTAGCTGGCGTCGTGATAGCAACGCCGAGTGCGCTACACGCCGAGCAAAGCATACAAGCGCTACAGGCTGGTAAATCTGTTTTTTGTCAGAAGCCCCTAGGGCGCAACGCGGCCGAAACGCGCGAAGTGGTGGAAGCGGCCCGCACCGCTAATAAGCTGATTGGAGTGGATCTTTCGTACCGCCATATCCGGGCCATGCAGGAGGTATACCGCGTGGTGCAATCGGGCGAGCTAGGCACGGTGTACGCGGTGGAGCTGGTATTTCACAACGCCTATGGGCCAGATAAGCCTTGGTTTTACGACCCTAAGTTTTCGGGCGGCGGCTGTGTCGTTGACCTAGGGGTACACCTGGTCGACCTAGCATTGTGGTCCTTGGGTTTCCCGCAGGTACAACATGTGAATAGCGCGTTGTTCTCCAAAGGTCAGCCGCTAACGAATTCGGCTGAACAAGTTGAGGATTACGCAATAGCCAGCATCGCGCTGGCTAGCGGCGCGCATGTGCAGCTGACTTGCTCCTGGAATTTGCCGGCTGGCCAAGAAGCCATCATTGGCGCCACCTTCTACGGTACGCAAGGCGGCGTAGCGTTCCGTAACCTCAACGGCTCCTTTTACGACTTCGCGGCAGATCGTTACTATAGCACCCGTACCGAACGCCTCAGCTCACCACCCGATGAATGGTCGGGGCGAGCGGGTGCCGTGTGGGCGGAGCGGCTCGCCAACGGCGAAACGTACAGCCAAGAGGCAGAAGAGTTTGTGCGCGTAGCGGAAGTGTTGGACAAGATCTACGGGCGGGCCTAGCATGAATGCTGCCTTGCCCCGAAGCATCCTTATGACCGCCGACACTGTTGGCGGCGTATGGACGTACGCTTTGGCGCTGATTAAAGGCCTGGCCCCCTATGGCACGCACGTCACTCTCGCCACAATGGGCGCTCCGCTGAGCGAAGCTCAGCACCGGCAAGTGGCCGCCATCGACAACCTGACCCTCTATGAAAGCACCTACGCGCTTGAATGGATGGACAATCCGTGGGATGACGTGGCTCGCGCTGGCCAGTGGCTGCTCGACCTAGCTGCCGAGGTGAACCCCGACCTTATTCATCTCAATGCCATGGCCCACGGCAACCTAGCTTGGCAGAAGCCAGTGCTAGCCGTGGTGCATTCGTGTGTGCTGTCGTGGTGGCGAGCGGTGCTAGGTGAGGATGCGCCAGCAAGCTGGGACACGTACCGGGAGTGGATTAGCCGCGGTTTGCGTGCAGTTGATTGGGTGGTGGCACCTACCAAAGCGTTGCTCTCCGAGGCAGAAGCCTTATATGGACCGTTTCGAGAGTCGTCGGTTATCTATAATGGCTGCGACCCACAGCACTTCTGCACAGGCACCAAGGAGCCGTTCATCCTGAGTATGGGACGGGTGTGGGATGAAGCCAAAAATATTTCCTTGCTAGCGAACATTGCGGCCAACTTGCCCTGGCCCGTGTACATCGCCGGCGACGCTACGCACCCTACGACAGGTGAAACGCTCCCGCTCCCAAACGTGCATTTCCTCGGTAAGCTTTCCGCTACAGAAGCTGCTGAATGGCTAGGTCGTGCTGCCATCTACGTCATGCCGGCCAAGTACGAACCCTTCGGTTTGACGCTGCTGGAAGCAGCTTTGTCGGGCTGCGCGTTGGTGGCTGGTCGGATCACTACCTTAACGGAAGTGTGGGGGGAGGCGGCCGTTTACGCTGACCCGCAAGATGCGCAGGAGCTACAAGCGGTGTTGCGGCACCTCATTGAAGATGAAGCCTATCGCAAGCACCTAGCAAGTTTGGCGATGCATCGTGCCCAACGTTACACGGCTGCACAGATGACGCAGTCTTATCACAGCCTTTATCAGCAACTGCTAGCTGGCGAGGCCTCACCTAGCTTCACCGAATCCGACCTAGCTTCTTCAATAAGCAAGCAAGGTAACGTTCAGTGAAAACCAAAATACTACTTCTTTCCCCATGAACATAACCCTATTCTACCACTCCATTCTTTCTGACTGGAACCACGGCAACGCTCACTTTCTGCGTGGCATCGTGCACGAGCTGCAAAAGCATGGTCACCAGGTGCAGGTGTACGAACCGCAGGGTGGCTGGAGCTTACAAAACCTGATTGAGGGCTACGGTGAAGAAAAGCTCGACGAGCTCAAGCAGTATTACCCCACCATCAGCACCAACTTCTACACGCTCGATACGCTCGACCTAGATGCCGTGCTGAAAGATGCCGACCTGGTGCTCGTGCACGAGTGGAGCGACCATGAGCTAGTGCGCCGAATAGGGGAGCACCGCACCACCCACAACTACCAGCTGCTCTTCCACGACACGCACCACCGCGCCGTAACGGAGCGCGAAAGCATGGCCAAGTACGACCTTTCGCACTACGATGGTGTGCTAGCTTTCGGCAACGTGATTCGGGAGCTGTACTTGCGCGAAGGTTGGACGAAACGCGCCTGGACTTGGCACGAAGCCGCCGACACGAGCGTATTCTACCCCCACGAGCGCCAGGGCGACTACGCCGGCGACCTGGTGTGGGTCGGCAATTGGGGCGACGAAGAGCGCACCGCCGAGCTGCACGAGTTTCTGATCAACCCCGTGAAGGAGCTAGGTCTGAAAGCGAAGATCTACGGGGTCCGCTACCCCGAGCACGCCCTCAAGTCCTTGGCCGATGCGGGTATCGAGTACGGCGGTTGGTTACCCAACTATAAGGCCCCCGAAGAGTTTGCCAAGTACAAAGTAACCGTGCACGTGCCTCGCCGCCCCTACGTGGAAGCGCTGCCGGGCATCCCGACCATCCGGCCCTTCGAGGCCCTGGCGTGCGGCATTCCGCTGATTACCTCCCCCTGGGACGATGCCGAACACCTGTTCACGCCCGGCGAAGATTTCTTAGTGGTTCGTTCTGGCGCTGAGATGAAAGAACAGCTGCAAAGCTTGCTTTCTGACTATGCCAAAGCTTCTGCATTGGCGCAACACGGCTTGCAGACCATCCTGAGCCGTCATACGTGCGCACACCGCGTGAACGAGCTAGAAAAGATCTGTCTGGAGCTAGGTATCGACCAAGCTAAAGTTTTCCTCCAAACCCCCGCTGTCGTATGAACCCCCGCAAACTGAATATTGCTTTCTTTGGCTCTAGCCTGGTGTCAGCTTACTGGAATGGAGCCGCTACGTACTACCGGGGCGTTATTCGCGCTTTGCATGAGCGCGGCCACCAAGTTACCTTCTACGAGCCGGACGCTTACGACCGGCAGCAAAACCGCGACATTCCCGATCCGGAGTACGCCAAAGTAGTGGTGTACGAGGCCACCGAAGAAGCCGCGCACCGCTGCCTAGCCCAAGCCGAAGCCGCCGACCTCGTAGTAAAAGCCAGCGGCGTAGGCGTGTTCGATGAGTTGTTGGAGCGTGAAGTGCTGAAACTCAAAACCGATGAGCGCCTGGTTATTTTCTGGGACGTCGACGCGCCGGCCACCCTCGACCGGGTGCATCATAACGCGCAAGATCCTTTCCTGTCGCTCATCCCGCAGTACGACCTCATTTTGACCTACGGCGGCGGCGACCCAGTTATTCAGGCCTACGAAGCCCTAGGTGCGCAGAAGTGCGTGCCTATTTACAATGCCCTCGATACCACCACGCACCACCCTGTAGCACCCGAGCCGCGCTTTGCTTGCGACCTAGCTTTCCTCGGCAACCGGCTGCCCGACCGGGAAGCCCGGGTGGAAGAGTTCTTCCTAAACCCTGCCGCTGCGACACCTGACAAGCGCTTTATCATCGGCGGGAGCGGCTGGGGTGATAAGTCCATGGCACCCAACGTGACCTACATCGGCCACGTGTATACGAACGACCATAACGCCTTCAATTGCACGCCCAAGGCCGTGCTCAACATCAGCCGCGAAAGCATGGCCCGCTACGGTTTTTCGCCGGCTACGCGAGTGTTCGAAGCAGCTGGTGCTGGCGCCTGCATCATCACCGATTACTGGGAAGGCATCGACTTTTTCTTTGAACCTGAACAGGAAATATTGGTGGCTAAGAGTGGGGCAGAAGTGGCTTCTATCCTAGCTGACCTAACGGACGACCAAGCCAAGGCTATTGGCCAAGCTGCTTACCAAAAAGTGCTGTCGGCGCACACGTATAATCATCGCGCTGAACAGCTAGAGCAGCTGCTCTATACCAAGGTTAACCAGCAGAGTTTAGCTTTAAGTGGTGCTTCAGCAACTGAAAAGTAGTTCCTTAGAAATCAAAAGCTTATTGTGATCAGTACGTTTCATGGCAAGCAGCTGATTCCTAGCTTTTAGGTCCTTTCCAAAGATGAATATTGTAATCTTAGGCTTGTCGATTACCTCCAGCTGGGGCAATGGGCACGCGACTACTTTTCGGGGCTTAGTGCGAGAGTTGACTCGTAGCGGCCACCGTGTTTTGTTTCTGGAGCGCGACGTGCCGTGGTATGCCAGCCACCGCGACCTACCTAATCCTGATTACTGCCAAACGGAACTGTACGCCTCGCTCGACGATCTGAAAGCTAGGTTCACCGAACCGGTACGCGAAGCTGATATGGTCATCGTTGGTTCGTACGTGCCAGAGGGCGTGCCGGTGGGCGAGTGGGTCGCGCAAACGGCGCAGGGCATCAAAGCGTTCTACGACATCGATACGCCCGTGACCCTAGCCAAGCTAGAGCGCGGCGACTTTGAGTACCTACACCCAAGCCTCATCCCGCAATACGACCTGTACCTGTCGTTCACCGGTGGCCCCACGCTCGACGTGCTGGAGCAAAAGTATGGCTCGCCCATGGCGCGCGCCCTTTACTGCTCCTTCGACCCCGCGCTGTACTTCCCCGAGCCACAGCAAACCAAGTGGGACCTAGGTTACCTCGGTACGTATTCCGACGACCGTCAGCCGCCCCTCGAAAAGCTCATGCTCGACGCTGCCCGGCAATGGCCCGAAGGGGGCTTCGTGGTGGCCGGGCCGCAGTACCCCGCCTCGGTGCAGTGGCCCACCAATACCGAATACATTAGCCACCTGCCCCCGGCCGACCATCGGGCGTTCTACAACGCCCAGCGCTTCACCCAAAACATCACGCGCGCCGACATGATCCGGGCCGGCTACTCGCCCAGCGTGCGCTTGTTTGAAGCCGCCGCCTGTGGCACGCCCATTATCTCCGATTACTGGGATGGGCTGGATTCACTGTTTGCGTTTGATAGCGAAATTCTTGTCGCTTACTCGGCGGCCGACACCTTGCGCTACCTACGCGAGATGAGCGAAACCGAGCGGCAAGCCATTGGCGAACGGGCCCGGCAAAAGGTGCTAGCCCAGCACACAGCTGCACACCGAGCACAAGAACTAACGCAGTACGCCCGCGCTTTGATGACCGTATAAAGGTCTTTCGTATAGCATAGACGGCCAGCATAAACTTGCTGATAGTCAAATACTGATACTATGAACATTCAAGAAGAGATACAACAGCTAGGTCCTTGGTTTCACAACCTGCACCTGCCCGGCGGCGTGCAGACCGCTCCTAACCACGCCCTAGGTGATTTCCCTTCCTTTAAATGGCGGGATCTGGAAAATAGCATTCCCGCTGACCTCACCGGCTGGAACGTGCTGGACGTGGGCTGCAATGCTGGCTTCTATTCTTTGGAGCTAGCCAAACGTGGCGCCAACGTACTCGGCATCGACGTAGACCCGCACTACTTGCGACAAGCCGAATGGGCAGCTCGCCAGCTAGGTTTGGAAGACCGCATTACGTTGCAACAGATGCAAGTCTACGACGTGGCGCGTCTCGACCAGCAGTTCGACCTGATCTGGTACATGGGTGTGCTGTATCACTTGCGGTACCCGCTGCTGTCGCTCGATATTCTGTCGCAGAGAACGCGCCGGATGATGGTTTTTCAGACCTTAACCATGCCTGGCGAAGACACCCAAGAGACGCCTTTCGACTTCGGTATTGATGAACGGGAGCAGATGCAGGAGCCGCACTGGCCCAAAATGGCCTTTATTGAAAAGCGGATGGCTGGCGACCCAACGAACTGGTGGGCGCCGAACCACGCTTGCATCGAAGCCATGCTGCGCTCCTGCGGGTTGCGCGTAACCCAACGCCCCGGCCACGAGATGTATATCTGCGAGGTAGATGAAGCATTGCGTCAGGCTCAGCAGTGGAACGAGTCGGAATACCTGTCTGCCCTGGGGCTCGACTGGCAAACGGCCGTGCAGCAAAAGCTAAAGAATAAGAACCGATATTTGAGCCGGTAGGAGCTAGCGGGGCGGGATAACTCAAAAAATGAAGTCTTATGGAAGTTGGAATTGATAGCTTCGCCGCCGCAACCTTGCTGGATAACGGAACTGGTACTACCCTTAGCGGCGCAGAAGCTATAGCTCAGCTGTTGGAGCGCATTGAGCGTGCCGATCAAGTAGGGCTCGATGTTTTTGGAGTTGGTGAGCATCACCGGCCGGAATACTTAGACTCAGCTACGGCAGTCATCCTCGCCGCTGCGGCCGCCCGCACTGAGCGTATTCGGCTGACTAGCGCCGTAACCGTGCTCAGCGCCGCCGACCCAGTACGAGTGTTTCAGCAATTTGCTACGCTTGATCTTATCTCGCGGGGGCGGGCCGAGATGGTTGTAGGACGCGGTTCTTCCATCGAAGCCTTTCCGCTCTTTGGTTTCGACCTCGACGATTATGATGCCCTGTTCACCGAAAAGCTTGACCTATTGCTAACGATTCGGGGGCAGGAGCAGGTGCAGTGGAAAGGCAAGTTCCGGCCTGCCCTGCATGGAGAGGGAATCTACCCGCGGCCCATGCAACAGTCGCTACCCATTTGGTTAGGAGTAGGAGGCACGCCGCAGTCTTTCGCGCGAGCCGGTATGCTAGGTTTGCCGTTGATGGTGGCTATCATTGGTGGCGATACGCATCGCTTTCGGCCGCTAGTTGACCTCTACCGGGAAGCGGGCCGGCGTGCTGGCTATACGCCGGATCAGTTGCCAGTGGGCTTGCACTCGCTCGGGTACGTGGCCGAAACCACGCAGCAAGCCAAGGATGAGTTCTTCCCCGGTTACGCGCACACGTTCACTAGCCGGGCAAAGGAGCGCGGCGGACTACCCGTGACGCGAGGACAGTTTGACGCGCAAGCAGGGCCGCTCGGCGCACTGCTGGTGGGCAACCCGGAAGAAGTAGCGGCCAAAATCCAGCGCCACAGTGAGGCGCTGGGAGGAATTACACGGGTTACTTTTCAAATGGATGTTGCCACCCTGCCACATACCAAGTTGTTAGAAGCTATTGACTTACTCGGTACGCGGGTTGCGCCCTTGCTGCGGGGCTAATTCAACGGCGCACTGTGGTAGTCGGTATAGTTGCAGCTAGGCATAAAGCAGAAGCAGGCGCTGAGGATATCAGCGCCTGCTTCTGCTTTATGCCTGCTTAGCTATGGTGTGTGAATAGTTGATGCAGCCAGTGCATGTGCTTAGAAGATGAACCAACGGTGCTTTTTCGTCTTGGCTTCTTTTTCGCGAGGTACTAGGGTCATGTTCTCGGTGGTGCCACCTTTTACTTTTACTTCTTCATCGGCGTAGCCACCGTAGCCGTATTGCAGAGTAACAGGCTGATTGGCAGGTACGCGTAGTAGGTATTCGCCCTTCGAGTCGGTGCTCACGCCGTAGAAGCTGCCTTTCTGCAGGACTGTTGCGCCAACCAGTGGCTTGCCTTCTTCGTCGAGGATACGGCCCCGTACGGTGGCCACACGCAGCAACTTGGCAGAAGCTTCGGTTTCAGCAGCCGACATTGGTGCGGCAACGGGAGATGCGGCTTCAGTGGTAGGGCGGCTAGAGCCAGCAAACACAGCGCTACCTACTAGAGCAGTACCTACTACCATGGCTGCAGCACGCTGGCGGAAACGCTGGGGTTCGGTGCGGATCAGATCAAATTGACGTTGTACCCAGCCGACTGCTTTTACATCGTGTCCTTTGCTGTTCAGTTCATGGAAGCGACGCAACGTAGCATCGGCTTGCTGGCTGTTGGCTTTGATGTAAGCGTCAACTAACTCGGTGTTTTTGCTGGAGAGGTCCCCGCGCAAATAAGCGTCGCGGTAAGCAGGGAGAAGTTGACCGGTAGTTGCGTGGAAGGGGGAGGCTTTGAGTTTCATTTTGAGAAAGTGCAAATAAGTAGTGCGGAGGAAAGGGGGGTAAACCTATGTGAGTAGGTTAAGGAAAAGTGTTTGTTTTATTATTATGATTCAAAGATACTTGATTGATCTATATTCTTAACTGTCAATTCGACCAACTACCGGCTATTCTAGGTGAGTAAGTCTGTAATGCGGATTAAATAGAGAAAATCGCATGTTTATTTTCCTAAAATAGAACTGTTGTTCTCTGTTTGAGAAAGGATGTACGAACATATTTACCTGCCCGGATTTTGTATAAACCTTATAATAGAGAAAATAATATTCTATGGCCATTTTGCACTAATATGCATTATCATTAAAGTTAATTAATATATAATAAAAGTTATAAAATCAATTTCTAAGATGAACGTGAATTGCTCTTGCATATAAGGTTTGTATTTGCTCACCTATATCTTAGCGCTATTACCAACTACTCATCTTCCCATGTCAAATGACATAGCGCGTTGGAAGACGCTGAAATCAGATATTGTTTTTGATCATAAGTGGTACACGCTACGGCGCGACCATGTGGAACTACCCACAGGCCAAATACTCGACGACTACTTCGTTAGTGTGCGGCAAAATGTAGTCTTGATCTTTGCCGTGACGGATGACCACCATGTGTTGCTCGTACGCCAATACAAGCACGCGGCTAGCGAGATTCTGATTGAATTGCCCGGTGGCGTTATTGATGAAGGCGAAGACGTGCCCTCGGAGGCAGCTAAACGCGAGTTGCTGGAAGAAACTGGCTACGCGCCCGAGTCGATAGAACTGCTGCTGGAGGTCATGGATAATCCTACGAAAGACACCAACCGGATCTACTTTTTTCTGGCCCGCAATGCCCGGCAAGTTGCCAGTCAGGACCTCGATGAAACGGAGAACATTGAAGTGCTACGCGTACCGCTGGCCGAGATAGAAGGGATGGTGCTCGGTGGACAAATTCGTGTTTCTGGGTCGGTGGCGCTATGCCTGCTTGCGCTGCGTAAACTGCAGGCCTAGGTAGCTAGCAGTTACAAAGAGGATCTGTAAAAAGCCCTGGCAGCACGACCGTAGTTGTGCTGCCAGGGCTTTTTGTGCGGTTGAGCTTATCTGTTGCTCATAATTTAATAGGTAACCGTTCAAAATAAAGAGCGTTGAAGCTTAGATACCTAGCTGGAAGAACTAGTCTGAAGCTAGCCCACCATAATCCCTAAGCCAATGCCACCTAAGTTAAAACCACTTAATCAGCAGATAATCGTTATAACCGGTGCCACGAGCGGTATCGGACTTGCTACCGCAAAAGGCGCGGCTGCAAAAGGCGCGAAAGTCGTGCTGGCCGCCCGCAGCGAACAGGAGCTGAGTCAGGCTGCCGAAGAAATTCGCAGCAAGGGTGGCCACGTAGCCACCGTTGTAGCGGATGTAGGCAACATTTCTGATATTGAACGCATTGCTCAAGCGGCCAAAACGCAGTTCGGCGGATTCGATACGTGGGTAAACAACGCCGCTGCCTCCATTTGGGGACGGCTGGAAGAAGTAAGCGACGCTGACAACCGGCGTATGTTCGAGACCAACTTCTGGGGTGTCGTGAACGGCTCTTTAGAAGCCATCAAGCATCTGAAGCAGCACGGGGGGGCGCTCATCAACCTAGGTAGTGTGGCCTCCGATATTGCTTTCCCGCTGCAGGGAATGTACTCGGCCAGCAAGCACGCCATTAAAGGGTTCACGGACGCGTTGCGCATTGAGCTGGAAGAAGAAGATGCACCGGTTTCGGTCACACTCATCAAGCCATCAGCCATCAATACGCCGTTTCCGCAGCACGCCAAAAACTACATGGATAAGGAGCCTAAGCTGCCACCGCCCGTGTACCAACCTGAAGAAGTAGCCGTGGCTATCCTGCACGCAGCTGCCCATCCTGAGCGCGACATCTACATTGGTGGGGGTGGGAAGATGATGAGCAGCCTGAACAAGAACGTGCCGAGCTTCATGGACTTCGTCAACGAGAAAGTAACGATGAAGCTACAAGCCCGCGACGAACCGCCCCGCAACCCAGCCGGTTCCCTGCACCAGCCCAGCAACGATGGGCAAGTGCACGGCGACCATCCGGGATACGTGATGAAGAAAAGTCTGTATACCCGTGCTACTATTCACCCGGTGCTCGCTGGTGTAGCCGTAGCGGCAGTGCTAGGTACTACGGTGCTAGCTTTGCAGAACAGCAGAGACGAGGACAAAGACAAGCAAGAGTAGCAGGTAGCTAGCTTTGGCGACTAAACAAAAGGGACGTTCCGCACGCGGAACGTCCCTTTTGTTTAGTCCTGTCGTTCAACAGGCGAAGGTGTCATGATGCCTTCCTATGCCTTCACAATTGCTAGGGCTAGGTCGGCGCTGATCAGTGGTAAATCGATGATCAAGTTGCCATCGGTAGCTTGTGAGTGCAGCTGACCTAGCTCGTTACCCGCTAGGGTGTCCCATAAGTAGATTGTGTAGCTGCCTTCTTGCAGGCCCGGTACCGTCAGTTGGGCTGCTACGGGTTTCACGTTCTTCATGATGGTGCCGGCTCTTTTCGTGGTGCTATCCTGGCGCAGCAGCCACACTACGGCTTGTTCGGCATCGCCACAGGCAAAGGTGGCAAAGGCAGGCGTTGAAAGCTGCACCTCATGGTTGAGGTTGCGCCGCCGGAACTGTGACCAATCAATCAGCTTTGTGAAACCAGCCAAACTACGTTGGGCGGCTCGCATACCGTGCGTCAACACGTGCGGGTGACGGTTGGGCCAGCGCATGCCACCACCTGCGCCGCCCGAAGCTAGGTGCGCCCACTGGATGTGGCGGAAGTACTCATCATCGAACGGCTCGGGCAGAGTACGGCGACGATCTTTGAAGGCGTGGATTGGGCCGTGCTCACTGTCGAAGAAAGGCTTAGGCACATACAGATGTTCTAAGGCTTCGCGCACCAAAGCGCCGGTGCAAATGGCCGACCCAATCGTATCCTTTGGGTTGTCAATGGTGGCGGCGTCGTAGAAGTGGGTGGAGGCAAAATCCAGTTGCGGATGCCGAAAAATAACATCCGCAACGGCCGGGTGGTCACGCAGCACAGGGCCGAACAGCGACACCGTTTGCGGATGGGTACGGCCATAGCACTGCATTTCTACGGTCCGCAGGTGGCTTCCTATTTCCTGAATGAAGTCATAGAAAGCCTCCGTACGGTCGCCAGCATGAGCGGGGTGAATCTCGTTCCATAGATCCCAGGCAAACAGCGCTCCGCTGCCTCCCCAGCGTTCCGCCGCGAAGGTCAGTCGGTTCTTGATGGCATCTAGCATAGCAGGGCTCAGCAGCCACCGATTTCGAGCATCGCACGGACCACCATTTGCTTGGTTGTATGGATGTTTGTGCCAGCGAATCCACATCCAAAATGTATCGTAGGGAGTGAGGAGCACGCGCAAGCCATACTGCTCGCAGAGCGCAAACAAATCGTCCCAGAGGCGCACCATGTTTGGCTGAAACTGCCCGACGGGCCGCTCGAGGTAGCGATTTTCAGTTTGGCAGTACTCCAGCATAAAGCGCAGACACGTCACGCCATGGCTGGCTAGCCACGCTAGGTGCCCTTCCACGGCCGCCAGGTTTTTGCGCCGGAATAAGCCGGCAAAATCTGGCCATGTGATGGCGTCGTTCTGTCCAATTGGCGTCCAGTTTTGGCCTTCCTCCGTGATGAAATACGGAGCATCAGGGGCAACTTGAATCCAGGGTAAGCTACTTATTTTGAGGGGTTGGCTTTTGAGAGCGGGTACTTTTTCGGCAGTAAGCTGCTGCATCGTCAGGTAATAAAATGGCCGGGAGAGAATAGAGCCGGGAGTAAGTCTTTTGCTGCCTAGGACAGCTAAGCGTTACCAACAAGTTCAACAAACAAGGTCGGGCAAGCCTCGTGCAAACACAAGCTCAGCCTTACCTAGCAGGCTACTCTGTAGATTTTGAAGGAAGCACATCAGCCGCTTAATCTAGGTTAAACAAAAGAGCTTCCTAACTATAGGAAGCTCTTGTTGAGGCAGTAGACTGCAAAAAGCTAGGCCGTTTTCTGGCGGCGACCTTCCAAGATGCGGAAGAAGGAACGGGTGTTGATTTCCTCCTTTGTGAGACCCGTGGCTACGATCTCCTCTTCCGTGATGGCGCCGCAGTTCAGCGCTTTGAGGAAGAAGTTGAGTAAGCCCTGGCCCGTCGCGGCATCGTCGAAGATGTCGCCGGTGAGTGTGGAAATGGCGGCGCGCTCCACAAAGGTTTTTAGGCGGAACACGGCATCGTCGTAGCTGCTGAGGAAGAAGTTATAAGTAGCGGCGTAGCGCATGGGCAGCTGCGCTGGGTTCAGGTCCCAACCTTGGTAGAGGCCGTTGATGAGCGAGTGGGTGGTGTGGTGAAAACCCTGGCGCCACGCATTATGCACTGAGTCGCGGTTTTCCTTCTGTTGCTCAAAGCTCAGGTGCTCACCCCGGTGCGGACCAATGGGCATCACGTTGGTAGCGCCATCGGAGAGGAAGATGCCGGTGCCACCGAGGGCCACTTTGGTCATGTGGTGGGCAAAGTCGCACACGGGATGGGCCATGGTCTGGTACTTGGCCGTGATGCCCGCCGACGCCGTGTAGTCGTAGGTGCCGAAGTGCGCGGCGATGCACCGGCCTTCACTCGCCCGAATGATGCGCATGAGCGGGTTGCGGCCTTCCTCATCCATGATGATTTGGGTGGCTTCCACCATCGTCTCCATGCGCAAGGTGCCGGGAGCTAGGTTGTTGGCTTTTTCCAGCAGTTCAAACAGACGTACCATGGTCGTCATCTGCTCGGGGATGGTCACCTTGGGCAGCATTACCACGAAGTTGCTAGGCAGCTTGCCGCCAGTTTTTTCCAATAGCGTGGTTAGGAAGATGTCGAGCGTGCGCACGCCGCGGTACTTCAAATCCTCGGTGAACGGCTTAATGCGAATGCCAATGAAAGGAGACAGGGTTCCGTTTTGCATGCCCACGGCTACTTCGTTGGCGGCTTGCACGGCGGTGGCATCTTCCTCCGCGTCGGGACGGTTGCCGAAGCCATCCTCGAAATCAATCCGGAAATCCTCCACCGGCTCCGTTTTGAGTTTCTTCACGATCTTGTTGTAGACCGAATACGCTAGCCAAGCGTGTTCTCTTTTGCGTTCCGCTTCGGTAATGGCGTCGAGGCGGGCGGTCAGGTCGGCAATGTCCTTTTCCAGCGTGGGCAGGTGCTCGTAGTTCTTCAACTGTAGCACCCTAGCTAGCTCCACGAAGTTGGGCGCATAGGTTTTGAGATTGTTCAGAGCAATGTCGCCCATGCGCACGCAGGTGTCAGCCTTGAAGAGGTTGGCGCCACCGTACACCGTGTGCACCGGCTGGCGGTCGGGTTTGTCGCCGGGGTAGGATTGCTGAAACTTAACGTTAGCAACGCCTAGTTGATTCAGGAGCTGCTCTTTATCCGAGTCTTGTATGCTGAGCTTCATGTGGAATGAGTGTAGAGACGCATACTTGCGTCTCGATCGTTGCTAATGTTGTTTACCTAGGTCGTTCTAGCACAAGTCGTTCAACGGGGAGACACAAGTATGTGTCTCTACACCGTTCAAGAGCCGCGGTAGGTGGAATAGCCGAATGGGTTCAGCAGCAGCGGCACGTGGTAGTGCTCCTGCGTTTGCACCGAAAAAACGATTTCTACGAACGGGTAAAAAGTAGTTGTACCTAACTGGTCGAAGTACTCTTGGGTCAGAAACTTCAGCTTGTAGGTACCAAGAGCCAGGAGTTCATCTTGCGGCAGCAAATCCGTGATGCGGCCGTCTTGATTGGTGGTGCCACGGGCTCGCTCTTGCCACGCATCTTCTTGCTGGCTGTACAAGACGATGGAAACACCTTGGGCTGGTTTGCCGCGGGTGGTGTCCAGAATGTGGGTTGTGAGTTGGCTCATGCGGCTAACAGTTTTTCTAGGCGAATCTGCGTGATTTTGGCTTGCTCGCCCATGGCAATTTTGACTTCATCTTCAGGCGAGTTCGGGAGCCTAGCTTGCAATAACGACAGCATTTCCGCCGCCGATTTGCCCGTCGCGCAGACGATAAAAATATAGCCGAACTTATCCTCGTACGCTGTGTTGCCGGCGGCTAGTGCCTCTAGCACTTGCTGTGAGGCTTGTTGCACGGCGCCTTGTTCGCCAGCCGCCCACGTACTGGTGCTGGCAAACTTCTCCTTCAGCGAGTTGATGTCCCCAATTTTTGGGTGATGGGTGAAGGCTTCAAGCCAGTCGCTTTCAGCTAGGTCGTACCAGATTTCGCGAGCTTTATCGAATAGGGTTTGCTCGTCGGGCACGGGAAAAAGCTGACACATGTCTTCTATCCAAGCAGTAGCGCCGCAGCATTTGCCAAGGGCGAGAGCTAGGGTAGGTTTGTCGAGCTGGTTGAGTTCGGAGAGAGTCATTCAGTTGTTGAAGGTACCTGGCAAAAAGCTAGGTAGTATTGTTCAAACAGACGGTCATGCTGAGCTTGTCGAAGCATCTCGCGTTCGGTCGTTGCAGTCGTACGTTTTAGTGATTGAAGTTAGCATTGCACGCGAGATGCTTCGGCAAGCTCAGCATGACACGTACTTACAAGGATGCTACACCACGGTTGGGAAACGATTGACGTTCTTGTAGTAGATGTACACCGAAGGCTCTTTGCCCATGGTGGTGGCCCATTGCTGGCAATAGGGCGCCATCCAGATAGAGTCGCCTTTTTTGACGGGGTACCATTCGTGGTCGAGCATGTACACGGCTTGGCCTTGCAGGTAAAGCAGGCCGTGTTCCATAATGTGCGTTTCGACCATGGGCAGGTGCCCGCCTAGGTCGTAGGTGAAGATGTTCACGGCCATGTCGAAGCCTAGCTCGTTGGGCAGCAACTCCTGGATGCGTAGGGCCTCATCATTCATGAAGATGGGCGCTTTCGAATCGTCCTTCTCACCGAAGAAAACGCCTGGCACAGCGTAGCTTTCCAGCGGCTCGTACACTTTATGGAAAGTCAAGAGTTGCGTGCCTTCGGTGGGATTCTGGAACAGGTATTCCTTATCAATCGGCACGTATACGAACTGGTTCTTGGACAGCGTCTTCTGTTCGCTCGCTACGCTGACCTCAATCTGACCTTCCACCACGTAGAAGAAGATTTGTGAAGCTATGGTCTTGCCCTCCAGCCGACCGCCTTCGCGCAGCGTGACGATGGTTTGGCACAAGCGGGCGCCCATCTGCTCGTTAATAATGACGTTGACCGTGCAGTTGGTCCAGCCGGGTACGTTGCTGTTGACGTAGCCATCGGGGCTGATGACGGCGTGGTTGCGCTTGACGACGGAGCGGGTGAGGGCAGAAATTTCCATGGGATGGGCTTAAACAGGACTGTTATTCCGAGCCGGGCGAGGAATCTGGAGCTGGTACCTAGATTCGTTACCTATTTTCCTCGCCCAGCTCGGACAGACAATTAAGAGGAAATGAGTGAGGAAAGAAAACGGTCGACGACTTGCAAGGTGGCAGCTAGGTCGCGCTCCTCCACATTTTCCAGCGGATTATGGCTGATGCCCTTGAAGCAGCGCACAAACATCATCGTAGCGGGCGAAACTACCGAAATGGGTACGGCATCGTGGCCGGCCCCGCTCACCAGCGACACAACTTCGTGGCCTGATTCGGTGATGGCTTGGGCGAGCTTTTTATTTAACGCGGTGTCGCACGTGATGGGCGCGGTGTACTGGATAAGCTCCCAGCGCAGAACGAGGTTACGGCTGCGCACAATGCCCTCGGTTGTGGCGTACAGCGCGTCGTAGGCAGAAGCAAGGCGAGTGGCATCGGCGCTGCGTAGGTCGAGGCTGCACGTCACTTCGCCGGGAATGACGTTGCTGGCGGCATTGCGCACGTCCAGCTTGCCTACAGTGGCGACAATGTTCTCCTTGTGCGCGAGGCCAAACTGCTCCACGGCCAGCACGAACTCTGCGGCACCAGCTAGGGCGTCTTGGCGCATATCCATAGGCACCGTGCCAGCGTGGCCGGCCATGCCTTGGAAGGTGACCTCCACGCGCTGCTGCCCGGCAATAGCCGTCACTACCGCCACCGGAATATCCCGCTCCCACAGCACCGGGCCTTGCTCAATGTGCACCTCAAAGTACCCGAGCCAGTCAGCCGCCGGAATGGCGTCGGAAGCTAGCTGCTCCACGTTGCCACCCATCGTGGTGATGGCCTCAGCGAGCGTAATGCCCTTGGCGTCTCGCCGTTGCAGCAGGCTCTGATCAAATGCGCCCGTTACCACTTTGCTACCTAGGTAGGTGGTATGATAGCGCACACCTTCCTCGTCGCTGAAGGCAATCAGCTCCAGGTGGAATGGTAGCTGCACTTGCTGCTGCATGAGTTGCTCCAGCATATCCAGCCCAAGCAGCACCCCAAGCGGACCGTCGAATTTGCCAGCATTCACCACTGTATCGATGTGGGAGGCTAGCACGAAGGTTTTGGCCGTGAGGTTCTTGCTCGTTAAGCGGACGCGCAGGTTGCCAATGCTGTCGACGCGCACAGCTAGGCCGGCGGCTTGCATCCAGCTTTGCACTAGGTCGCGGCCGGCCACAAATGCTGGCGTGCCGAAGGTGCGCGTGATGCCCTGCGTGTCTTCGCTGATGGTGGCTAGCTCTTGGATGCGCCGCATGATGTGGGCGGCGCGGGTTTCGTGAGTATTCACTTAGGTTGTGTGGGAGCCGGGTTCCCGCAGAGGGCGCAGTGTTCCCGCAGAGGGCGCTGAGTCGTTCAACGGGCCTCTGCGTCTTCTGCGCGAACACTGCGCCCTCTGCGGGAACTGACGTCTGCCCTTTAGAAATGGGTGATTATTTCGCCTTGATTGAGTTGCACGAACGTCGGACGCTGGTACACGGGCTTGCCCTTCAGAAAGGTTTGCTCCACCACGCCGCGTAGCTCTTGCCCAATATAAGGCGACACGTTGTGTTTGTGGTGAATCAGGTCAGCTGTAACCTGGAATGATTGGTCGGCATCCAGCACAAGAAGGTCAGCATCATAGCCTTTCGCGATTTTGCCTTTGCGGTGTGCTTGGCCAATGAGCTTCGCCGGGTTCTCACTCAACCAACGAGCTAGGTCGGGGAGCGTGGCGCCGCGCTGCTGGGCGGCGGTCCAGAGCACAGGGAGGGCGAGTTGGAGCGAGGCAATACCGCCCCAAGCCGTGGTGAAGTCGCCGCTTTCGAGTTGCTTCAAATCGGGTGGGGCGGGGGAGTGGTCAGTGGCTACGAAGTCGATGATGCCGGCTTGCAGGGCTTCCCAAAGCTGGTCATTGTTGGCTTTCTCACGAATCGGAGGAGCGCACTTGAACTGCGTTTGGCCGTCTTGGATGTCTTCGGCGCTGAAAAACAAGTAGTGCTGACCCGTCTCAACTGTCAGCGGCAAGCCTTTGGCCTTCGCGGCAGCAATCGGCGCAATGGAGTTAGCCGACGACAAATGCACAATGTGCGTGGGGCAATTGTACTCCTCGCACAGCCGAATCATGAGGGCTACAGCGTCATCTTCCCAACTCTTCGGCCGGGAAGCTAGGTAGTTCTGATAAGAGCGTTTATCACCTAACTTCCAGGTGTCGTCATCGATCGTCAATTCGCAGTGCACCAGCAATGGCAAGCCGTGGCGGGCGAGAATTGGCATCACTTGCCGCAGGTCCTGCTCGGTGGCGTTCGGGAAATCATCAATGCCGGAGTGGGTCAGGAAGGCTTTGAACCCGAGCACGCCGCGGGCAATCAGTCCTTCCACTTCGCCTGCATTGCCCGGCACGATGCCGCCCCAAAAACCGCAGTTGGTGTGCAATTGTCCTTGGGTAGCAGCTAGCTTTTGCTCCAGGTTAGCCACGGAGGTCGTCACTGGCGATGAGTTCAGGGGCATGTCCACCAGTGTCGTGAGGCCGCCAGCGAGGGCAGCACAGGTAGCTGTGTTGAAGCCTTCCCACTCGGTGCGGCCGGGCTCGTTGATGTGCACGTGCGGGTCAATCACGCCGGGCAGCAGGGCTAGGTCTTGCACGTCCAGCACGGGGCAATCTACTGCCGTATCGATGGGTACCACGTCCAGAATGCAGCCGTCTTCTACTAGAACCAAGGCGGCTTGCAAGCCCTCTGGCGTGACCGTGCGCGTACTTTTTATGGCTAACTCCGGCATGTAGTGTGCAGTTTTTCTCTAGATTGTAAGCCTTCTCCTCAAAAGAAAGCTGAACAAGATGAATATAAAATTGGGAATCAATGCCTACGGCAAAAACGCGGTTAATCTATCCAAAATCATCCGGCACGCAGACCACCACGAGTTCCGTCAAGTGTCGGTAAACGTAGCGCTGGAAGGGGATTTTGACACCGCGCATACCCTAGGTGACAATTCTAAGATATTACCCACGGATACCCAAAAAAACACGGTGTACGCGCTAGCCAAAGAGCATTTCACCGGCACTATTGAGGAGTTTGGCCTTTACCTAGCCAATCATTTCATCACTAACAACCCGCAGGTCAGCAAAGCCAGAATCGAGATACTGGAGCATGCTTGGCAGCGCATGGCCTTTGATGGAGCGGCACATACGCATTCGTTCACTGGCGGCAGCGCCGAGAAGCGCCGCACCCTGGTAATCCAAACGGCCGCTGGCGCGCAGGTTTCTTCCGGCCTGCAAGACTTGCTCCTCCTAAAAACCACTGATTCAGCCTTCGAGAACTACATCAAGGACCAGTATACGGTACTGAAAGAAACATCCGACCGCATCCTAGCCACCAAGTGCGAGGCCATGTGGGAGTACACCACCACCGACCTCGATTTTGAAGCCACTTACCAGAAAATTCGCACCTCGCTGCTGCACACCTTCGCGCATCATAAAAGTCTCTCGGTGCAGCAAACCTTGTACGCCATCGGCGAACAGATCCTGCTAGATAACGAGGTGGTGAAAGAGGTCAGCCTCATCATGCCCAACAAGCATCATATTCCCTTCAATTTGGAGCAGTTTGGGATGGAGAATAAGAACGAAGTATTCATTGCTACCGATGAGCCGTTTGGCTACATCACGGGCACAGTCGTGCGAGAGTAAGAGGCGCGAACTGTCATTCCGAGCAGCGCGAGTAATCTGAGTAAAAGCTAGGTGGCATACCCAAATTCCTTGCGCTGCTCGGAATGACAATTTAATTAGGACTTTAGCGCTGCTAGGACACGTTTAATCAAGTCGTTCGGGCTGCCGTTGTGCCAGCGCCACACGATAACAATGTCGTGCGTAGGGTCAACCCAAATAGTGTTTGAGCCGGCACCTAGGGCGGCAAAGCTATTGGCCGGCGCATCGGGCCAGGGCTTTAGCGTCGTATTAAGCCACCACAAGTAGCCATAGTCGGGGCCGACGGTGCCAGGGGTGGTGGCTTGCTTAATCCAGTCGGCGGACACAATTTGCTTCTTGTCCCAGCGGCCTTGTCGCAGCATCAAGTAGCCAAACCTAGCCTCGTCGCGGGCGTTGATCCACAAGCCGCCGCCCCAACGCGTACCGCCGCTCACCGATGGCATTTGCTTGCCATTCACAGTCGCCACGGCATTCGGGTAAGGCACCCAGCGCCACGAGTTGGATGCGCCAATCGGGTCCATGATTTCGGTTTTCAATACGTCGGGTAACGGGCGTTGCCAGATCCGGAGCAGCGACAAGGCTAGGCGGTTGATACGCACGTCGTTGTACTCGTAGTAGGTGCCGGGCGCTTGCAGGGCGCGGGGCTTCCGCTCGCCTTTGCCAAAGGCCTCGTGACCAATGAAGTCGGCGTTCTTGCCCCACAACTCGCCTTCCCATTCGCTGGTTTGGCGAGCGTGGTATTCCCACGTGACCTTGCGGTTTTGCTCTGAGTCGTAGCCGCCGTCGTGGATGTAGTTGGCCACCGGCTCGTGAATGTCCTTGATCATCCCACGGTCAATCGTCATACCTAGGATGGTCGATAGAAAGCTCTTCGCTGCGCTGTAGGTCGGGTCAGCCTGCTGGGTTTCGCCCCACTCTGCCACAATGTAACCGTGCCGTAGAATCAAGCCGTTTGTAGCGGCGTGGCTGGCAGGCATGGGTCCGAGCAGCTTGCCGAAAATCTCCTCTTGGGTAGAGAAGTTGGGCGTCATTTGGGTGGTCTCCTGCGTTTTGGCGAAAGCCACGGCTTCGGCTAAGCGGGCAGGGTCGAAGCCTTCAACGCTCGGCGACTGGTGTTTCCAGCTAGCATCTGACCCAGGGTAGTAAGACTTGGCGCTGGCCGTGCTATCGTTGAGTGAAGTAGCTGGACGGGTGCAGGCCGCCAGCACCGGAAACAGGAACAGCAGGAAAGATTTGCGAATCATGCGAAGTGGAGGAGTTGCATCAATGGCAAGAAAGACAACACCTGCGCCGCATAGATGCAGCAGTAGCGCGGACTTTGTAGTCCGCGCCTGGTGAGTCGGCAGATGGCAAGCCGCAAGCGCGGGCTACAAAGTCCGCGCTACAAGCCGTTCTTCACGGCAATAAGCTGAGCGGCGATGCTGATGGCTATTTCCTCAGGCGTCTGGCTTTTGATGGGCAGACCAACGGGCGCATGCAGCCGCTCCAGTTGCTCCGGCGGAATGCCCTCCGCCTGATAATCACCTAGCATCTTCTCGATTTTCTTCTGACTGCCGAGCACGCCCAAAAACTTCAGGTTCTTGCTGAGCAAAGCCCGGAGCGCCACATCGTCCGTACGATAGCCAAACGTCATGACGACTACGTACTGGTTTTCGCCTTCCGGCACCAGCGAAGCTAGGGCGCTGTAGCTGCCCACAACGGTTTTGCCGTGGGCAGAGTCGTTGGCTAAGAAGGTGTTAAGCTCGGGCCGGTCTTCGTAAAGCTGAATATGGAAATCGAGCGTACGCATGAGTCGAGCGAAAGCCAGGGCACAGTGTCCGCCGCCAATAATGTGCAAGCTGTTTTTGTGCCCTAGCTTTTCTTGGTAAAGCCAAGCTTCCTCCGGCTCCTGCGTAAAGACGTAGCTCTGCCCTAGGTCTTGGCGTTGACTAAAACCTAGCCCAGCCGACGACAACGTGAGCACACCCGCTTGCTCGTGCTCTAAAGCGTTGCTTATCTGCTCTATAGCAGCCGCATCAATCGAGCGCGCGGGGTAAAGCAGAATGGTTTGCTCACCAGAGCAAATCATGCCGCTTTGGTCTTTCGGAGCCGTCTTGTTGTGAATCTGCTGGTGCAAGCTAGGTTGGGTAGCAGGTTGCGCAAGCCGCTCGCGGGCGAGCTGCACAAACTTGTGCTCCATAATGCCGCCCCCGATGGAACCTTGCATCTCGCCCGCCGCATTCACCGCCATCAGGAAGCCCTGCCGGCCCGGACTGCTGCCCGTACTTTGCACCACGTACAGCAACATCGCCGGTACGCCGCGCCGCAGACTTTCGCTAAGAAGTTGCCACGTGGCTAAGGCTCTTTTCATGCAAGTTGGTAGCGCCCACCGCCGCGGGCGGATACAAGCCTAGTAACACCTTTTCAGGCGTCATCGGGGCATCGAAGGCGAGGGGAGAAGCAGGATTAAAGGCTTTGATGGCGTTGCGCAGGGCAAAGTACGTCCCGATACCGTACATAAACGGCGGCTCGCCCACAGCCTTGGAGCGCATAATAGCTAGGTTGTCCTTATCCGTATCCAGCGCGTCGATGGCTATTTCCTTCGGCACCGAGTAGATATCCGGAATTTTGTACGTCGACAACGTATTCGAGCGCAGACGACCCGTTTGGTCATAGATCAACTCTTCCAATGTCATCCAGCCAATGCCTTGCACAATCCCGCCTTCAATCTGGCCACGGTCGATGGTGGGGTTCATACTTTGGCCGAAATCGTGCACCACTTTTACGGCATCCACGGTGTAGGTGCCGCGCAAGCAGTCGACGGTTGCAACGGTGATAGCGGTACCGTAAACGTGGTAGGCAAAGGGGTGGCCTTTCTCGGTTTTCTTATCGAAATGCACCTCCGGGGTAGCGTAGTGCGCGTGCTCGGAGAGGCTTACTCGCTTCAGGAAAGCCGCTGTAACGAGCTTCTTCCAGTCAAGGGCAGTTTCCTCGCCGTGTAGCAGCACTTGCTCGTCCTTCAGCTCAATAGCGGTTTCGGGTGCTTGCAACTCCTCGGCTGCTACGCGCTTCAGACGCTCCACAATCGCTTCACAGGCCAGCTGCACAGCTTTGCCGTTGAGGTCGGCGGTAGCACTGGCGGCCGAAGGGGATGTGTTGGCAATACGGTTGGTGCTAGTGGTTTGCATGCGCACCTTCGCCGGGTTGATCGAAAATACCTGCGCTGCTACCTGCAACATCTTGGTATTCACGCCTTGGCCCATTTCCACGGCTCCGGTGCTCACTTTCACGCTGCCATCGTAGTAGACGTGCACCAAGGCCCTAGCTTGGTTCATGGAGGTGTTGGTGAATGATATGCCAAAGCAGATCGGCATGAAAGACAAGCCCTTCTTGAACAAGGTGTTGCTAGCATTGAAGCTTTGTACTTCTTGGCGCAGCTTCTCCACGTCATACAAGCTTTCGGCCTTGTGCCAGCACGCGTGCGCCTCGCTCACCGCCTTCTGCCCAAACGGAAATTCG
This sequence comes from Hymenobacter sp. GOD-10R, assembly GCF_035609205.1. NCBI lineage: Bacteria > Pseudomonadati > Bacteroidota > Cytophagia > Cytophagales > Hymenobacteraceae > Hymenobacter > Hymenobacter sp. GOD-10R. The sequence continues at coordinate 3,636,411 of NZ_CP141184.1, read as the reverse complement.
TCGCCGGTCTTGTTCAGATTCTTCTTCTGAATAACGCACGCGTCAATACCTAGCTCTTCGGCCACTTTCGCAATGGCTGACTCCATCACAAACTTGGCCTGTGGTCCACCAAAGCCCCGGAAAGCCGTATTAGGCGGCAAGTGCGTGCGGCAGCTATAAGCCGTAGCGCGCACATTTGGAATAAAGTAAGTGCTGGTAGTGTGGAACAGCGTACGCTCCATAATGGCCGGCGAAAGGTCGGCCGCAGCCCCAGCGTTTTGGTAGAAATCTACTTCGTAGGCGAGGATGTTGAGGTCCTTGTCGAGCCCGATTTTGAAGTCGGAAGAGTAGGGGTGGCGCTTGCCGGTCATCTGCATGTCTTCGAGCCGGTCGAGCACGTACTTCACGGGCTTGTGCAAATGGTGCGCAGCCAAAGCGCACAGCGCTACCCACGCATTGGCCTGATCTTCTTTGCCGCCGAATCCGCCACCTAGCCGAATCACATCGACTTCCACTTGGTGCATCGGCACGCCGAGTACGCGGGCCGCCATACGCTGGCTTGCCGTGGGGCTTTGCGTTGAGGAATAGATCTTTAGCTCGCCATTCTCCTGCGGAATGGCGTAGGCGCACTGGGTTTCAATGTACAGGTGCTCCTGTCCGTTGCTATCCGCCGAGCCTTCTACCACGTACTCGCACTCGTCCCAGGCTAGCTCGGAGGCACCTAGCTTGAAGGTGCGCGGTGGCACAATCAGCTCGCCTTGAGCGTGCGCCACCCGCGGGTCGGTGATGACCGGTAGCGGCGTGATATCAACTTTAATCTTGCGCACGGCAGCCCGAGCAGCATGATCCGACGTGGCAACCACAAAGGCAATCGGCATTCCGCAAAAGTCTACCTCGTGGTCGGCTAGCAGTGGCTCGTCGGGAATGATGCCGCCAATCTGGTTTTCGCCGGTGATATCGTGGTGGGTGAAGATGCGCACTACACCTGGCTGCTGCATGGCCTCACTTAAGTGCAACTGCTCGATGTGCCCGTGGGCGATGGGCGAAATGAACGCCGCACCAAACAGCGTTCCGGCGACTAACGGAATATCATCCAAGTAGAGCGATTGGCCCTTGACATGGTTGCTGGAATCTATATTCTTCATCGTAGTGCTCGAAGTCGAAGGTGTAGAGACACCTATCTATGTGTCTCAATCGTTGCTGATGTTGTTTGTACCGCAGATCGTTCTAGGCTTGTCGTTAGCTACGCTGATCTTCGATTCAACGGCGAGACACAAGGATGTGTCTCTACCTGTCCTTAACGAAGCAGCTCTGCCGCGCTGAGCTGCGGAAACAACGCCAGAAAATGCGCCTTTATCAACTGGCTAAGTAAAAGCCGCTTGTACGTCTCGGTGCCACGTGCGTCGCTGATAGGCGAAATCTCCGTTTGGGCTAGCTCCGTAGCTTCCTGAATCAGCTCTTCCGATACTTCCTTGCCGACTAGAAAAGCCGAGGCTTTAGCCAGTAGCCTAGGTGTCGGGCCCACACCGCCGGCCGAGAGGCTAGCGGCCGTAATGAAGCCATCCGCAACAGTCAGTTGGCAAGCAGAGTTGACACTGGCAATATCCAAGTGCGTGCGCTTGCTGACTTTCTCAAAGTTGAACTTCGTGTGTGCATCCGGCAGCTCAAACCGAATAGCCGTAATGTTCTCCTGCGGAGTCTTGGCTAGCTGCTTATACCCCTGGTAAAACGCTCGTAGCGGAACCTCACGCGTTACGCTGCCGTCACTGAGCACAAGTTGTGCGTTTAAAGCCAAGAACATAATTGTCAGGTCGCCGATGGGCGAGGCATTGACGAAATTGCCCGCTACTGTCGCCATATTCCGAATTGGTGTAGACGATACCAAATGCAGAAAACCACGGAACTCAGGGAAATACTCGCGCAGTACCGCCGATTCAGCTAGGTCCGTCACAGTCGCCGCGCCACCAATGACGCAATGGTTCTCCTCTCGCACAACCCCTTGCAAGCTAGGATGGTCGAAGAGGAATTGTGCAGCCAGCTCTCGCATGGTTTCGTGCTTCTGCACGTAGAGGTCGGTGCCGCCACCCACAAACTGTGGAGCACTGTCGGGCGTGTGGCCATTCGACCTAGCTTCTAGGGTTAGAGCCTGCAACCTAGGTTTAATACCTGCGAAATATTCGGGCAGAATCTGCTGTTGCGCCACGAACGTTGTGGGCTCCTCGCCGTTACGTTCTTCCAGCAAGTGCGCCACTCGTGCCGCTGCGCGTTCAATCGACTTATAGCCGGTGCAACGGCAGATGTTACCATCTACGGCCGCAATGGCGTTCTGGCACGTAGCTTCTTTCTCACTCAAGCAAAAGCCCGCCAGCGACATCACAAAACCCGGCGTGCAGAACCCACACTGCGTCGCTGATTCGTCTACCATCGCCTGCTGAATCGGGTTAAGCCCTTCTCGGTTAATACCTTCCACGGTCACTACGTGCTTACCTTGCAGGTTGCCGAGCGGCGTAAGACAAGAGGTGAAAGAGCGGTAACGCAGTTGCTCACCCGTAAGCTCGCCGACCAGTACCGTGCACGCCCCACAGTCGCCTTCCCGGCACCCGATCTTGGTGCCTTTCAGGTGTTGGTCGTAGCGGATGTAGTCGAGCAGCACGGTACCCGTGGGCAGCGAAGTGCTTACTTCTTGGTTGTTGAGAATGAACTTAAGCAAGAGGAAAAAGTATCAGGTTTCGTCTAAGATACTTGATTTCCGCTATACTAAAGCCATGTTATGCTTGAAAATTTCCTAATGAATTAGCTGTAACCTAGACTACGATTGATCGGGGCAAACCTATGCACAGCCTAGCGTTAGATGGTCAGGGTAAACTCTGAACCACGGCCCTTGAGTGATGACTTACGAATAACTAGATCACCAGAGATGACAAACGTACGCGGCTGAAAATCATCTTTTTGCCGCACTTGCTCCAAGAAAAGACGAGCAGCTTGCTGCCCAATCCGGTAAGGGTGAAGATTAACCGTAGTTAAGCCCGGCTCGATCATAGAAGCCATGAATTCATCCCCGAAGCCAACCACGGCAATGTCTTCTGGCACGTGCAAGCCACGTTGCTTCAACGATTGAATCAGGTCGATGGCATTGGTGTAGTTGATGGCGAAAATAGCATCGGGTGGCTTTGGCAAAGCTAGCCAAGTATCTAGAGCAGCCACAGCCGACTCAGCGCGGAAGTTGATATGAATTTGGTAGTCGCTTTCCACCTGTAAGCCGTGCTTGCGCAAAGCGCTAAGGTAGCCAGCTTTGCGGTTCTTGCTGATTAACAGCGACTCAGGTCCCGCGAGGATCGCAATACGGCGGCAGCCTTCCTGAATCAAATGCTCCGTCACGGCGAAGGCTCCGTCCCAGTCGTCTAGGATAACCTTGGCGCTGTTCACCTCGTCACATACCCGGTCGAAGTGGACGATGGGAATGCCACGGCAGGCGTCCTGCTTCACGTGGTCGAAGTTTTCGGTCTCGCGGGAATGGCAGATTAAAAGCCCATCCACACGGCTGGCAATAAGCGCTTGCACGTTGCTAACCTCCGTTTGATACGACTCCTTCGACTGGCAGATCATGACTCGGTAGCCTTCCTCAGCCGCTACTTGCTGAATACCACTTACCGCCGTCGCGAAGAAAGGCCGCTCAATATCGGGGATGATAACACCTATCGTATGCGTTTCGCTGCGCTTTAGGCTTTGGGCTAGCAAGCTAGGCTGATAGTCGAGCTGCCGTGCTACTTCCAAAATGGCCTGTCGGGTAGTAGGGCTAATATCCGTGTGCCCATTCAGCGCCCGTGATACCGTAGAAGAAGCTACTCCTAATGCTTTCGCAACATCACCGATCGTTGTCTGGTGACGTTTGCGCTCCGGCGCCGGTGCCGTTTTGACGTCGGTGAAGTGGTAATCGCATGCCTTGCAAAAGAAGCGTTGTCGCCCCCGAATGAAGCCAGCACGCATGACGCCGTCGGCAAGTCCGCACTTTGTGCACTTGATCATATAGGAATTGTATTATCAATAAGGAAGACGAAGTTACACACAAACCTTGCGGAAAGCTTCTTTTGATTATTCGAAGATAATCTTCTAAATTTTTTTTAAGAAATTATTCTTTACTTTACCTATCACAACCGTTTCCGGAAACGGTTGTGATATTTTTGTTTTATATTTGGGCTTTCGGAAACGTTTTAGTACTGGTTTTTGAGCTAAATACTGACTTATCTTCGAAAAGAAAATCACTCCTGATCCTTTACGACGCCTCTCTCTCAGCAAAGCACTAGTTAAGGGATAGGTATAGTTGTAATTGTATTTTTTTAATAAAACAACAGAGTATGTTGCACACAATGCGTTGGTTTGGACCGAATGATCCAGTGTCACTCTCTGCCATTCGTCAAGCAGGTTGCACTGGGGTCGTAACGGCGCTACACCAACTGCCTGTAGGGGCTGTATGGTCAGTAGAGGATATCAAATTCCGCCAGAGCTTAATTGAGGTAGACAACCAGCAGTATACTCCTTTGCATTGGGCCGTAGTTGAGAGTTTGCCCGTGCACGAAGACATTAAAAAAGGGCTGCCCTCGCGCGCGGAGTACATACAGAACTATAAGCAGTCACTGCGCAACCTTGCTCTTTGTGGCATCCAGACGGTATGCTACAACTTTATGCCCGTGCTGGATTGGTCGCGGACCAACATAAATTACGAGATGCCCGACGGTTCAAGGGCATTGCGCTTCGTATGGCAAGATTTCGCTTTGTTCGATCTGTATATCCTGAAGCGCCCCGGTGCAGAAGCTGATTACGAGCCAGCGGTAAAAGCTGCGGCCCAGCAACAGTTCAGCGATATGAGTGCTGACCAAATAGCTGAGTTGACCAACACGGTACTGCTAGGTCTACCTGGCTCCGAAGAAGCATTTGAACTAGCTGGCTTCCAAGGATTGCTTGATCAATACGCGGCTATTGACAGTCAAACCCTGAAGCAAAACCTATTTCACTTTATTAGAGAGGTAGGACCAGTAGCTACCGAAGTAGGCATCAACCTCTGCATTCACCCGGATGATCCGCCGTATCCGCTGCTAGGCTTGCCCCGCGTGGTGAGCACCGAGGCCGATCTGGCGGAATTAATGGCTGCTTATGATGCTCCTGCCAATGGCATCACATACTGCACTGGCTCACTAGGTGTTCGCTTCGATAACGATCTGCCCGGCATCGTACGGCGCCTAGGCCAGCGCATTCACTTTATCCATCTGCGCGCTACAAAGCGGGAGGAAAACCCACGCAACTTCCACGAAGCCGACCACTTAGCAGGCGACGTGGATATGTATGCCGTAGTGCGTGAGCTGGTGTTAGAGGAACTACGCCGTCAGCAGGAAGGCAGTGGCAACCTGTCTATCCCGATGCGTCCTGACCACGGTCACCAGATGCTCGACGACCTACACAAGAAAACGTACCCCGGCTATTCTGCCATCGGTCGTTTACGGGGCTTGGCTGAGTTGCGCGGTTTGGAGCTAGGTATTCGCCGCTCCTTAGCTGCCGATGTAGCTCCCGCTGAGTTTATGACTGCTACCAACTACTAGTTCTCAGTGCTCTCACGTTCTACTACCGTGCTTCGTTCGCTATTATTTCTGTTGCTTGTCGTTGGAGCGCACCGTAGTGTGGCCGACGACGGCTACCGATTGTGGCTGAAGTATGATTTGATTCAAGATGCTGCTCAGCGCAAAGCCTATCAGCAGGCGACGCAGTTTATCGCCATTGAAGGTGCTTCGTCGCCTGTGCTACAATCAGCAGTAAAAGAACTGCAACTTGGCCTGAAAGGCCTGTTAGGGCAGCCAGTTTCGGTGCTGACAGGACCCGCCAAAAAGCAAGGCGGAATCATTTTGCGCGTTAATTCAGCTGCAAACGTTACCGCAAACGATCGGCTCAAGAAGCTAAGCAAAGAGGGGTATAGCCTTCGCTCGGAGAAGGGAAATGTAGTAGTTGCCGGCCCAACGGATGCGGCGGTGCTCTATGGCACGTTTGCCCTGTTGCGCCAACTCCAAACCCGGCAGTCGCTCGCTAACCTAGCTCTCACGAGTACCCCCAAAATCGAGTATCGCATGCTGAATCATTGGGACAACCCCAATGGTACCGTAGAGCGCGGTTACGCCGGATCTTCTATCTGGAAGTGGTACGAACTACCGGAGTTACTTGATCCGCGCTACCAGGACTATGCCCGCGCAAATGCCTCAATCGGGATTAACGGTGTGGTAATCAATAACGTGAATGCCAGTGCTCGGTATCTCACACCAGAGTATTTGCGCAAAGTGGCAGCGCTAGCTAAGGTGTTCCGGGCCTACGGTATTCGGGTGTACTTATCGGTATTTTGGGCAGCGCCCAAAACGCTGGGTGGCCTGCCTACTTCCGATCCGCTCGATCCGAAAGTGCGCAGCTGGTGGACCGACAAAACAAACGAAATCTACAAGACCATTCCCGACTTCGGAGGCTTTCTGGTGAAAGCAAATTCGGAAGGGGAGCCCGGCCCGCAAGATTACGGCCGCAACCACGCGGAGGGAGCCAACATGCTCACCGAAGCCCTAGGTCAGCACGATGGCATCGTTATGTGGCGGGCCTTTGTGTACAAAGCCAACTCCAACGGCGACCGGTTCAAGGAAGCCTATGAGGAGTTTAAGCCACTAGATGGGAAGTTTGCGGCCAAAGCACTAGTACAGGTTAAGAACGGTCCCATTGACTTTATGGCGCGGGAGCCATTTCACCCGCTGTTTGGTGCAATGCCAAGCACGCCGCTCGTGCTGGAAGTGCAGCTCACGCAGGAGTACCTAGGTTTTGCTACGCACATGGTGTACCTAGGCCCACTTATTAAAGAGTGCTTAGAAACAGATACATATTCCAAAGGCAAAGGCTCGACGGTAGCCAAGGTGGTCGATGGCAGCGTTGACAATCACCAGATCAGCGGTATTGCAGGTGTGGCTAACATCGGCTCCGACCGCAACTGGACTGGGCACCCGATGGGGCAAGCCAACTGGTACGCCTACGGCCGCCTAGCTTGGGACCACACGCTGTCGTCGGAAGCACTTGCCAAGGAATGGACCCGAATGACGCTGACAAGCGAGCCGAAGGCAGTGAGTACGATCACGAATCTGCTGGTAAAATCGCGCGACATCTATGTGCGCTACACCATGCCGCTCGGCCTACACCACATCATGGGGCAAACGGTGCATTATGGCCCCGAGCCGTGGCTCTCTAAAAGTGCCCGCCCCGACTGGACCGCGGTGTATTATCACAAAGCCGACTCTATCGGCCTAGGTTTCGACCGCACGGCCAAGGGCAGCAATGCACTTAGCTTGTATAAGCCTGAAGTGCAGCAAATGTGGGGTGACGCCAAAACCTGTCCGCTCAATTACTTGCTGTGGTTCCACCACGTGCCGTGGAAGCAGCCGCTCAGCACCGGCCGCACGCTCTGGAACGAGCTCTGCTACCGCTACTACACCGGCGCCGACTCGGTGGTGTGGATGCAGCAGCAATGGACCCAAGTGAAACCGGCCGTTGACCCGGCCCTGTACGCCGATGTGGCTGCTCGCCTCCAAGCGCAACACAAAGAAGCCATCTGGTGGCGCGATGCCTGCGTGCTCTACTTCCAAACGTTCGCCAAGCAGCCGATTCCGGCTCCCTTTGCCCCACCCGAACGCTCGCTGGAAGCCGTGAAGCAGATCGTGGATATCTACCAGATGCGGTAAGCCGCTTTAGCAACTGACCTCCTTCAGAATAACTCTTGTGCAAACGCACTAGGCGAACCAAAAGCTGGCTGCAGGTAAAGCCTGCCCGAGAATTGAACACCCATTTTAATTGAATAGCATACCGACATGGAGCACTTCGAAAATCATACGAACCACACCGATACGATGACGCAACCAAACCCTTTTTCCCTGGAGGGTAAACTCGCTCTGATTACGGGCGGCGGTAGCGGCATCGGTCTGGAAATTGCCCGTTGTATGGTACAGGCGGGTGCTCGTGTGGTTATCACGGGGCGGCGCGAACAGCCGCTGAAAGATGCCGTTGAGGGGCTAGGTACTTCGGCCGAATACCTCATCAACGATGTGGGTGAGCTAGGTTCACTCGAGGGCTTGGTGAAGCAGATCGAGGATGCCTGGGGGCCACTCGATATTCTGGTGAACAACGCTGGCATCAACATGAAAAAGCCCGCGCTGGAAGTGACCGACGAAGAGTTTAATCGTATTATTCACACTAACCTAAACTCGGTGTTTTCCCTCACACGGGCCTGCGCCAAGCAGATGGTAGCCCGTAAGAGCGGCGTCATCCTGATGATTTCGTCGATGGCCGCCTACTACGGCATCGACCGAGTAGTAGCCTACGCTGCTTCCAAGTCGGCGGTAGAAGGCATGGTAAAGGTGCTCGCCTCCGAATTTTCGGGCGCCAACGTGCGAGTGAATGCCATTGCCCCCGGCTTCATCGAAACAGAAATGAGCCGCACGGCCATGAACAACGACCCCGAACGCCGCGACCGAGCCATGCGCCGCACGCCTATGGGTAAGTTCGGCAAACCCGAAGACATCGGCCACGCGGCCGTGTTCCTTGCCTCCGATGCCGCCCGTTACATCACGGGTGCCTCGCTGCCAGTTGATGGCGGCAATTCAATTGGTTTTTAGGTTAAGAATTTTTCCCACAGTCAAGAGTTTTTCCCACAAAACATTTCCCACCTATTATGAAAGCACCTCTATATGCTGCTATGCTCCGCTTCGGGCAACCAGTGGCGCGCGGCGCAGTAGTTTTATCATTACTCGGCCTCACCCCCACGTTGGTGATGGCGCAAACGGGACGCACCGTAACGGGGCGGGTTACGAGCACGAATGGCGAAGGTCTACCTGGGGTAACGGTTGTGGTGAAAGGCACGAGCCAAGGCACCGGCACCGACGCCAACGGTAACTTCAGCCTAGCAGTGCCCAGCGATAACACAATCTTAGTTGTCAGCTCGATTGGCTTCTTGAAGCAGGAAGTTGCGGTGGGCAGCCGCACTTCGCTCGATGTGAAGCTAGCTACCGAAACCACCGCTCTGAATGAAGTACAGGTCGTGGGCTACGGTGTGCAGAAGAAGAGCCAGGTAACGGGCGCTATTTCGTCGGTTACGGAAGAACAACTGCGGGATGTGCCGGTGGCTAACGTTGGTCAGGCCCTGCAAGGTCGCGCGGCCGGTGTTACGATTTCCAACTCCAGCACTACGCCTGGTCAGAGCCCAGTTATTCGTATCCGGGGCAACCGCTCTATCTCGGGTAGCAACGATCCGCTGCTGGTAGTAGATGGCGTACCCTTCGACGGTAGCCTCAACGACTTGAACCCGGACGATATTACGTCGCTGGAAGTGCTGAAAGACGCCTCTTCGACGGCTATCTACGGTGCTCGTGGTGCCAACGGCGTTATCCTGATTACCACTCGGCGCGGTAAATCGGGTGCTCCCCGCGCTACCTACAGCGGCTACTACGGCACGAAAAAGGCGTATGGCCTTTACGATTTGCAGAACGGGCAGGAGTACTACAACTACCGCCTCGAAGCTTACCGGGCGCAGAACGCGAACTACGACCCCAACACGGCTACTACGTTCCTCACGAACGACGAACGAGCTAACTACGCCGCTGGTCGCACGACGGACTACCAGAAACTGCTCTTCCAAAAGGGGCACATCCAAAACCACGTTATTGGCGTGTCGGGTGGTACGGACCAAACCCAGTACTCGACCTCGCTAGGCTACTACGACGAAACGGGCATTACCCCCGTACAACGTTACCAGCGCTATTCGCTGCGTGGTACCCTTGACCAACAAATTGGCAAACGGGTGAAAGTTGGGGTGAACACGCTGAACACGTTCAACGTGTCGGACGACCCGAACGTCGGCATTCTAAACCAGATTTTGACAACTAGCCCGCTGGCTTCTACTACGGATGCTAACGGCAATCAGGTTCTGTACCCGAACGGAGACACGGCCGGATCGAACCCGCTCACCTTGTACGCCGATAACGCGCACAAAGACCAGAGTCGCCGGATCCGTACCTTCAACAGCCTATACGGGCAGGTAAACATTCTGAAAGGCCTAGACTACCGCTTGAACCTAGGTCTGGATGTGCGCTCCGAGAACAACGGCACCTTCTACGCTTCATACACCCCGCAAAACGGCGGAGGACAGAGCACGGCTTCGCGTTCGTCTAACTTAGCCTTCAACCTGCTGACCGAAAACATCCTGACGTATAACCGCAGCTTCGGTAAGCACGATGTGAACTTTACGGGCCTATACAGCTGGCAGGGCTACCGCTTCGATAACTCTAGCGTTGGAGCTCGTAATTTGTTGGCTAACTACCAGCTATACAATAACCTAGGTGCTGGTACGCCTAGCTCGGCTAGCAGCAGTCAGCAGCGTTGGGATATTATCTCCTACATGGGCCGCGCAAACTACGCCTATGATAACCGCTACTCGGCTACCTTAACCGTGCGCGTTGACGGCTCTTCGCGTTTGGCGCCAGGCAATAAGTACAAGGCTTTCCCTTCTGCAGCCGTAGCGTGGAACATTGCCAATGAGTCGTTCCTGCAAGATCAGGCGTGGCTTAGCAACCTGAAGTTCCGGGCTAGCTTGGGCCGCGTGGGTAGCACAGCGGTGAACCCTTACCAGACTCTCGGAGCGCTAGGCTCGGGCATCGGTAACGGCTACTATAACTACGGCGCGACTGGCGCAGTAGGCGTAGTACCGAACAGCATCCCGAACGGCAACCTAGGCTGGGAATACACAACGACGACCAACTTTGGCTTGGATTTCGGCTTCCTGCAAAACCGTATCACGGGTTCGGTGGAAGTGTATCAGCAGCGCACCAGCGACCTGTTGCTGCCTGACGCGCTACCAACGGCCAGCGGCTATAGCTCTTACGTGCGCAACGTGGGTCAGACCCAAAACCGCGGTATCGAGGTGTCACTCTCTACGGTGAACGTGCGGACCACAAGCGGCTTCGAATGGAGCACGGACTGGAACTTCACCGTGAACCGGGAGAAGGTACTGGACCTGGGGTTGAACGATGCCAGCGGCAACAAGCTCAGTGACATCGGCAACCAGCGCTTCATCGGCCAGCCCTTGTACGTGTTCTATGACTACAAGAAGCTCGGCATCTGGCAAACCTCGGAAGCTGACCAGGCCAAGAAGTACAACTCCAAGCCCGGGCAGATCAAGGTGGCTGATGTGGACAACAATGGGGTGATCAACTCCAATGACCGCGTGATTGTAGGCAGCCGCCAGCCCAAGTTCGAGGCGGGTTTGACCAACCGCTTCAAGTACAAAGGCTTCGACCTGACGCTGGTGGCGCTGACGCGGGTCGGGGCGACGGTGGTGGATCCGACCTTGTTCGGGCCGAACTACTTCACCACCAACACGGGGCGGCGCAACCAGGTGAACCTGAACTACTGGACGGCCACTAACCCCAGCAACGAGTACCCGCAGCCTGACCAGTCCTCCCGCGCAACCGAGTGGCCCACGTACGGACAGACCTTGGCATACCGGAACGGTACCTTCATCAAAGTGCGTAGCATTGACCTAGGTTATGCACTGCCAACCGCTTGGGCGAAGCGAGCTTTCATGAGCAATGCACGTGTTTACGTGCAAGTGCAAAACCCCCTGCTCTGGGCAAAGGATCCGTTCTTCAAGGCTAACAAAGCCATCGACCCCGATGCCTTGTCTTACTCGACGCGCCTCGACGCAAGCCAGCCTGGCGGTATTGCCTTCACCGGCGGTAACCCCAACAACACGAGCGGTGGCACGTCTGGTGGTAACGGCGTGAACTATCCTTTCACGCGGTCCTTCATTGTAGGCCTCAACCTAGGCTTCTAAGACAGGACGAAGTAGCTGAGTAACTGAGTGGCTAAGGAACATACAACACCTAGCACTCGGTTACTCAGATACCCCTCATTTTATCAGTTGGTCAACCTCCTTAACTTTTCAGCGCATTGCGCTACTTCTATATGAAAAAATTAGTAATAGTTACGCTAGGAACCTCCTTGCTCTTCGCTGGTGCGAGTTGCAACAAGGACATCCTAGACGAAAACCCACAATCGATAACAACTCCTAGCTTCTTAGGGACGCCCCAAGGTATAGAAGCAGGTGTAACAGGAGTGTATTCGGGCCTGCGACAGATCTACGGCAACGACGCAGCATTCTTTTCCACGGAGGCCGGAACTGACCTGTGGACCAATGGCATTTCGTCTAGTAGCGGGCTGAACGACTATAATCCCAACGACCTTACCCCAGCCAACGCGACGTCTACCTCCTTCCTTTGGCAGGTGTGCTATCAGCAGATTAACAACGCCAACGGCGTGCTGCAGTACTCGGCCACTGTGCAGGGTATGGACCCGGCTCGTTTGAAGCAGCTGGTAGCAGAAACAAAACTGTTGCGGGCAACCTACTACTTTCTGCTAGTGCGGCACTTTGGCGACGTGCCGCTGATGCTGAGCTTTATTGACGCGCCTACCAAGGATATCAGCCGGGCGCCGCAGGCAGAAGTGTACAATGCCATCATTGCGGACCTCACGGACGCTATGAACAACATTGCTGACAAACCGGCCCAACCTGGCCGTGTAACGCGCGCCACGTCCCTGCACACGCTGGCGAAGGTGTATCTGGAACGGGCCACCTCGACGGCTAAGCAAGGAGACGACTACGCCAATGCCGCTAAGTTTGCCAAGGAACTCATTGACAACCAAAGCCGCTACGGCTTGGGCCTAGAAGCTGACCCAGCTACTGTGTTTGCTGAAGGCAACGAAAATGGCAAAGAAGTCATCTTCAATGCGCAATTCAACGGTGACGCCAGCTTCTCGCGCATTGATGGCTTTACCTTCGGTGGAGAGAATATAGCGGCCTTCAACTTCCACAGCCGTTATGATATTTTACCGAACATGACCCGTGATATTAATTACGGCCGTCCATTCGCTCGGCATAGCTTAACGCACTACCTGGAAGACGCTTACATCTTGCGTGACGCCAATGGCAACGCGTTGGAAACACAAACCCAGTTGCGCACCACAGACGCCCGTTACAGTAAGTGGTTCACGACGGTTTACCTAGTTAATTCGCCCGGTGCCAACGGGGGAAGCGCTAGCGCAGTAGCAGGCGATACCTCTATTTGGTATCCTGGTCGTGAGTTACCAGCAGCCGTCCTAACGCGCATTGCTAACCGCAAGCCCGTCGCGTACCGGGTTTTCCAACCGAGCCAATACACCACGGAGTTCTTCCCGACCCTCAACAAGTTTGATTCGCGGAACCGTACGTCGTTTCAAGGTTTCTCGACTCGTCCGAATATCGTATATCGCCTAGCCGAAACGTATTTGATTGCGGCCGAGGCCTACTTCTATCTCGGCAATTCTACCCAGGCTCGCGACTACATCAACGTAGTGCGGCGGCGTGCAGCAGCGTCTGGCAAAGCCACGCAAATGGAAATTACGGCCAACCGGATAAACATCGACTTCATCCTAGATGAGCGTGCACGCGAGCTATGTGGTGAACTGACGCGTTGGTATGACCTAAAGCGCACTGGTAAGCTGATAGAACGAGTAAAGCTTTACAACCCGCCTATTACGCGTCTTGCCACAGGTATTTATGGCTCCAACGCTGCCATAAACATCAAAGACTACCACGTATTGCGCCCCATTCCACAGACGGAAATTGACCGTACTGGTGGCAAGATTACCCAGAATACGGGATACTAAATTGCTCTTATTTCCTCAGGAACGGCCAGTTATGCTGGCCGTTCCGCTTTTTCGGCTGCATCATCGTAGCTAGCTCGTTCCGCCCACACCTACCGTCGTTTTGTACAAGAGTTATTATAGTTCGATGAGAATCAAGCACCTACTGGTTTACCTGTTTTTTCTAAGCATAGTAGCAGCCAAGGCGCAGTCAACCGCCACTAGCGGCACGCCGCGCCTCGTGAAGAACGGCACCAGCACCCAACTGCTGGTTGATAATAAACCCTTCTTTGTGCTCGGCGGGGAGCTAGGTAACTCCACGGCTTCCAGTACTGCCTACATGCAGCCTTTCTGGCCCAAGCTGAAGGCTATGAACCTGAACACCGTCATTGCGCCTGTGTATTGGGAGCTGATGGAGCCCACGGAAGGTAAGTTCGATTTTACGCTGGTCGACGACTTATTGCGCGATGCTCGCAAGAACAACATGAAGCTGGTGCTGCTGTGGTTCGGCGCCTGGAAGAACAGCATGTCGTGCTACGCGCCAGCCTGGGTGAAAACGGACTCAAAGCGTTTCCCACGCGTGGAAGATGATAAAGGCGTAGCTCAGGAGATTATGACGCCTTTCGAGCCGCGCAACCTGGAAGCCGACCGCAAGGCTTTCGTGCGCCTCATGCAGCACCTAAAAGAAGCCGATGGCCAGCAGCACACTGTGGTAACGGTGCAAGTGGAAAACGAGATAGGCATGTTGCCCACGGCCCGCAGCTACGATGAGCGCGCCAACACTGCCTTTAAGCAGCAGGTACCAGCTCAACTGCTTACCTACATGCAGCGCGAGCGGAAAAGTCTGAAACCAGAATTTGCGGCCGTTTGGCAGCTCCAGGGTGCCAAAACCAAAGGCACCTGGGAAGAAGTGTTCGGTAAAGGCCTAGCTACCGACGAGATTTTTATGGCTTGGTTCTACGCCACCTATACCAATGCGGTGGCCGCAGCCGGTAAAGCGGCGTACCCGCTGCCCATGTACGTGAATGCGGCCCTGAATCGGCCGGGCGTAGCGCCCGGCAAATACCCGAGTGCCGGACCGCTGCCGCACATCATGGATGTATGGCTAGCTGGTGCCCCCGCCATCGACATCCTAGCTCCTGACTTCTACAACCCAAACTTTCAACACTGGTGCGACCTCTACACGCGCGGTGCAAATCCATTATTCATTCCTGAAATTCGCTTCGAGGATGGAGTAGCAGCGAAGGCTCTCTTTGCCTTTGGCAACTACAACTGTCTATCGTTCTCTCCTTTTGCCATTGAAGGCAGCGATACCCTGAAAGGCGCGCCCATTGGCAAGGCTTACGAGCTGATACAGCAAGTAAGCTTTCTGGTAGCTAAGCACCAGCCTCAAAATCAAGTGCGGGGTTTCCTGCTAGAGAAGGACTCGGCCGCTCGTACCACCACGCTCGGCGACTACCGCCTCACCGCCAAGCACGAATACACCCTAGGATGGTCATTGGGAGCTAAAAAGCCCACCTGGTCGCCGGGCGGCGGCCTCATCATTGCGGTAGCGCCCGATGAGTTTTACGTTGTGGGCACGGGCATCGTACTGACCTGCGAGCCGACTGCTAAAGGCAAGCGCGCTGGTTACGTGAGTGTCGATGAAGGCCACTTTGAAGGGGAGAAGTGGGTAGCTGGTCGCCGCATGAACGGCGACGAGGACCACCAGGGCCGCCACGTGCGGATACCGGGCGAAGAATACAGTATTCAGCGAGTCAAACTTTATGCTTACTAGTGCGAGACAACGCATGACCAAGAACCAAAACAGCACAGCGCCCGCCCGTAATGCACGGACCGCGCGTTCTTTCCTATTCGCCATAACCGGGGGCTTGCTCCTTGCTGCGCAACCTAGCTCGGCAGAAGTGCGCCTACCACGCCTCGTGAGCGACGGCATGGTATTGCAGCGCGACGCTAACCTAGCTATCTGGGGTTGGGGAGCGCCGGGCGAGAAGGTGACCCTTACGTTTAATGGGAAAACCTACCGCGCCACCACCGGCACCGACGGCAAGTGGCGGGCTAATCTGCCTGCCCAGAAAGCCGGAGGTCCGTTCCAGATGGAAATTGCTGGTACCAACCATCTCACGGTCAAAGATGTGCTGGTAGGGGACGTGTGGCTGTGCTCGGGGCAATCGAACATGGAAACGCCCATGAGCCGCGTGCGCGACAAGTATCCGCAGGAAGTAGCCCAGGCCAATAATCCACGCATCCGTCAGTTCAACGTACCGTTGACGTATGCCTTCAGTGGTCCCAAAGCTGATGTAACGGGTGGCTCCTGGGTAGCCGTCGATCCGCAGAGCATCCTGCAATTCTCAGCGGTGGCGTACTTCTTTGCCAAAGAAATCAGCGCCAAGTACCAGGTGCCGGTGGGAATAATAAAGGATGCGGTGGGTGGCTCACCGGCCGAGGCCTGGCTGAGCGCCGATGCGCTAAAGCAGTTCCCCACCTACGAGCAACAGGGGGCCAAGTACAAAGACAGTACCCTGGTAGCGGGTATCAAGCAGCGCGAAGGCGCCGCCGTAGCCGACTGGTACAAGCGCCTGCATCAAACCGACCTAGGTGAGCAGCCTGGCCAGCCCAAGTGGTCGGCGGCTGACTACAACGCTGCCGGCTGGCCCACCATGCAGGTGCCCGGCTACTGGGCCAACCAAACACCCCTGGGGCCGGTGAATGGCGTCATGTGGTTTAGAAAAGAAGTCGAGGTGCCCGCCGCCATGGTGGGGCAAGCTGGCCGCTTGGAGCTCGGTACGCTGGTCGACGCCGATTCCACTTACATCAACGGCCAACTAGTGGGCACCACGGGCTACCAGTATCCGCCGCGCAAGTACGACTTCAAACCGGGCGTGCTCAAGGCGGGTAAGAACGTGATAGTGATACGCCTCATCAGCAACGGTGGGCGCGGCGGCTTCACAATGGGTAAGAATTACCAACTCACGGCCGGCGGCCAGACGCTTGACTTGCGCGGGCCTTGGCAGTACAAGCTAGGTGCTACCATGCCGCCTACGCCGGGTACCACTACCTTCCAGTACCAACCCGGTGGGCTCTACAACGGTATGATTGCGCCGGTAATACCCTACGCCGTGAAGGGCGTGCTGTGGTACCAAGGAGAGTCGAATGCCGGCCACCCGGAAGATTATCAAGCCCTGCTCACTAGCCTCATCAATGACTGGCGGACACAGACAAAGCAGCCGACATTGCCCTTCATCTATGCGCAGCTACCAAACTTCATGGCGGTGAAAAAAGAGCCTAGCGAGAGTGGCTGGGCCGCATTGCGCGATGCGCAGCGTCGTACGCTGGCCGTGCCGCACACGGGTATGGCTGTGCTGCTCGACGTGGGCGAGTGGAATGACATTCACCCCCTCGACAAGCAAACGGTGGGACATCGCCTCGTTTTGGCGGCCGAGAAAGTGGCCTACGCTGATAAGAAGGTGGTAGCTTCAGGCCCGCTGTACCAGGATATGCAAGTGAATGGCAACAAAGTGACGCTCACTTTCTCCAACACTGGTAGCGGCTTAGTAGCCAAAGGTGGCGGCGAGTTGCAATACTTCGCCGTGGCCGGTGCCGATAAGAAGTACGTGTGGGCTAACGCCAAAATTGAAGGGAACAAGGTCGTTATCTGGAGTGACCAGGTAGCGCAGCCTGTATCCGTGCGCTACGCTTGGGCCGATAATCCCGAAGGCACTAAGCTCTACAACCAGGAAGGGCTGCCCGCTTCTACCTTCCAAGCTGATATTGCTAGCCCAAAAAGCTAGCTTACTGTATCATTCCGAGTGAAGCGAGGAATTTGAGTAAATAGGATAAGCTCTAGTAGGCTAATCGATAAGCTCAGATTCCTCGCTTCACTCGGAATGACACATTGCTGCTCCTGTCCACTACCAACCTAATTCGCTGTTCTTTCACCTCCCACCGCATGCAAAACCGTCTACTTCTTTCCGCTGTTGTGGCTTTATTAAGCTTGCCCAAGGCGCAAGCCCAGCAGCAGGCCTTGTACCTTAATCCCAATCAGCCGCTCAGTGCTCGGGTCAATGACCTTATTTCTAAGTTGACGCTGGAGGAGAAGGTGGCGCAGATGCTCGACCAGAGCGCGCCGGTTCAGCGGCTGAACATTCCGGCCTATAGCTGGTGGAACGAAGCCCTGCATGGTGTGGGCCGCTCCGGACCTGCTACCGTATTCCCGCAAGCCATTGGCCTCGCAGCTACCTTCGACGACGACCTAGCCCAGCGCGAAGCCAACGCCATTTCCGACGAGGCCCGCGCCATGTACAACGCGGCCATTGCCCAGAACCACTACGTGAAGTACGGCGGCCTGACCTTTTGGACGCCCAACATCAACATCTTTCGCGACCCGCGTTGGGGCCGGGGCCAGGAAACCTACGGCGAAGACCCCTACCTGACCTCCCGCATGGGTGTGGCCTTTGTGAAAGGCTTGCAAGGCAATGACCCCAAGTACCTGAAAGTGGCCGCCTGCGCCAAGCACTACGCCGTGCACAGCGGCCCCGAGAAGCTCCGCCACGAGTTCAACGCCGAAGCTAGCCCCCAGGACCTGCGCGAAACCTACCTGCCGGCTTTCCACGCGTTGGTCAAGGCCAACGTGGAAGCCGTGATGTGCGCCTACAACAGCACTAATGGGGAGCCCTGCTGCGGCAACACCTTCCTGTTGCAAGATGTGCTACGAAAGGAGTGGGGCTTCCGCGGCCACGTGGTATCCGATTGCGGTGCCCTCGACGACTTGTACCAGGGCCACAAAGTGGTGAAAACCCAAACGGAAGCTGCCGTGCTAGCCTTGCAGCGGGGCGTAAACCTCAACTGCGGTGACACCTACACGGCTCTAGTAGGCGCGGTAAAGCAAGGCATGCTGAAGGAAACACAACTCGATAGTTCCCTGGCCGTGCTATTGCGCACCCGCTTCAAGCTAGGTCTGTTTGACCCGAAAGGAACGACGCCCTACGACAAGATTCCGACCTCCGTTATCAACAGCCCCGCGCACCGGCAGCTAGCCAAGGAAGTCGCGCTGAAGTCGGTGGTGCTGTTGAAGAACAACGGCGTGTTGCCCCTGCGCAACGACCTAGGTAAGTACTTCGTGACGGGCCCCAACGCCACCAGCGTGGATGCATTGCTCGGCAACTACTACGGCGTGAACGGCCAGATGACGACCATTCTGGAAGGCTTGGTAGCTAGCGTGCAGCCTGGTAGCCAAATCGAATACAAGCAAGGCATGCTACTGGACCGGCCCAACGTGAACCCTATCGACTGGACCACGGGCGAGGCCAAAGTAACGGATGCTACTATCGTGGTAATGGGTATTACGGGCCTGCTGGAAGGCGAAGAGGGCGAATCCATTGCCTCCGCCCACGCCGGCGACCGGCTCGACTACAACCTGCCCCAAAACCAGATCGACTTCCTGCGTAAGCTGCGCAAAGACAACAAGCACCCCATCGTTGCTGTCGTGACGGGCGGCAGCCCCATGAACCTAGCCGAGGTGCACGAGCTAGCCGATGCCGTCGTGCTGGCTTGGTACCCCGGCGAGGAAGGCGGCAGCGCCGTAGCGGATATTATCTTCGGCAAGGCCTCGCCCTCGGGTAAGCTACCCATCACCTTCCCGAAATCGCTCGATCAACTTCCAGCTTACGAGAGCTACGGCATGAAGGGGCGCACGTATCGCTACCTAGAGGCGGAGCCCATGTACCCGTTCGGCTATGGCCTGAGCTATGCCAAGTTTGAGTATCCTAGCTTGAAACTATCGGCCAAAAAAGTAGCGAAGAACAAGCCAGTTGACGTAGAAGCTACGGTTACTAATACCGGTAAAATGGAAGGTGAAGAAGTAGTGCAACTCTACGTGACACACCAGGCGCAGCCCGGCGTTCAGATTCCTTTGTACGCGCTTAAAAGCTTCAAGCGAGTAAAGCTTCAGCCGGGCGCTAGCACCACTGTTAAGTTCACACTAACACCTGAGATGCTAGCACGCATCAATGAGAAGGGCGAATCAATAGCTCCTTCCGGGCCGGTAAAGGTGTGGGTTGGAGGTTCGCTGCCCACTCAGCGAAGCCAAGACCTAGGAGCTGCCAAAGCGGCGGCGGCTATTCTGGCTGTACGTTAAGCAGAACGCTAAATGCTTCAATATTGCGGCTAGCTCGTAAGATAAAAACAGGACATAAATAAGGAATAAACCACTGTATAAGGTACGAGCCTTCGCAAGCTGTTCGACAAAAAGACCTTTCACCCAAGAAGGACTCTCGCGTGTTCAGGTCTATTGTACTTCGTTTTTAACTTTTCTAAGAAAAAGCAGAGGGTAAAATTTCAAAAATATATTGCACTGGTTTACCTATCGAAACCGTTTCCGGAGACGGTTTCGATAGGTTTGTTTCGGAAAGAAGCACTTGTGCAAGATTGCAAAGGTTTTAGATCTACATCACACCCGCTACCTTCAAGATAGATTTACTGAAAACAGCAAGGCCGGTCTTTTCTAGTATTGAGCCTTCAAAAGATAATGGTATTGTATTTTTTGTATTTGCTGTCTTCTTAGTACTAGTTCGAAATCACTCCCACCACCCATCAACCACTGGCGTTGAGACGCCTCACAACCTAGTATGAAATACCTGCTCGGGTACGATATCGGTAGCTCTTCGGTAAAGGTGTCGTTGCTGGCGGCCGAAACCGGTAAAGCTCTTGCCACGGCCATGTCGCCTAAAAAAGAAATGGAAATCGAGGTGGCATTTCCGAACTGGGCCGAGCAACGTCCCGAACGCTGGTGGCAAGAGGCTGTCAATGCCACGCATCAGTTGAAGGAAAGCTACGGCTTTGATACGTCGTTGGTAGCCGGCATTGGCATCACCTATCAGATGCACGGCCTTGTGCTAGTCGATAAAGAAGGCAAAGTGCTGCGCCCGGCTATCATCTGGTGCGACAGCCGCGCTGTAGACCTAGGTAATCAGGCGTTTACGCAGCTAGGCGAAGAGTATTGCCTGAGCAACTTTCTCAACTCACCCGGCAACTTCACCGCCTCCAAGCTGAAGTGGGTGAAAGACAATGAGCCGGAGCTTTTTGCTCAAATCCACAAGATCCAGCTTCCCGGCGACTACATCGCCTTTAAGATGACCAACAACCTGCAAACTACCATCTCAGGTTTGTCGGAGGGCGTGTTCTGGAATTTCAAGCAGCAAGCCGTAGCACAGGATCTACTCGACTATTATGGTATCAGCAAGGAGCTGCTACCTGAAGTAGTAGATACCTTCTCGGTACAAGGCCAACTGACGGCAGAAGCGGCCCAAGAGCTAGGTTTGCACGCGGGTACGCCCATCAGCTACCGCGCCGGCGACCAGCCCAATAATGCCTTCTCGCTGAATGTATTGCAACCCGGCGAAATCGCCGCTACGGCAGGTACATCGGGGGTGGTATACGGCATCAACGAAACCGCCACGGCCGATCCAAAGTCGCGCGTCAACACCTTCGTTCATGTTAACAATACTGCCGAAGCCCCGCGCAACGGTGTGTTATTGTGCGTGAATGGCACCGGCATTCTGAATAGCTGGCTGCGCAAGTTAGTCGGCGAGATGCCCTACGACCAGATGAACCAGCTTGCCGCTCAGGCGCTAGTAGGAGCGGAGGGTCTCGTGTTTTTGCCTTTCGGCAACGGGGCCGAACGCGTATTAGAGAACCAACTGACGGATGCTAGCCTGTCGGGCATCAACTTTAACATCCACTCGCAGGCACACGTGCTGCGCGCCGCGCAGGAAGGCATTGTGTTCGCCCTGAATTACGGCATGGACATCATGCGGGAGTCGGGAGTACAGGTACAGAAGGTGCGCGCCGGCAACGCCAATATGTTCCTGAGCCCCTTGTTCCGCGAGGCGTTTGTGAACAGTGGCAACGTGGAGCTAGAGCTTTATAACACTGACGCGGCCCAAGGTGCGGCGCGCGGTGCCGGCGTTGGCGCAGGCGTGTATGCCAGCCCCGCTGAAGCCTTCATCGGCCTAGAGCGCATCCTGACGCTCGCCCCAACGCCGGAGTTGCAGGAAAAATATCAGATAGCCTACGCCCGTTGGAAGGACGTACTAACGCAGACGGTACTCGACCCAGCCGAGCAAAAGCAGGCAGATCGCAAGCTTGACCTAGTAGCCAACAGCTAATCACTTAACTCACCCAACTACATACACAATATGTCATCCATCACCCTGAGCAAAACCGAGTTCTTTCAAGGTATCGGGCAGATCAAGTTTGAAGGCCGCGAGTCGGACAACCCGCTCGCGTTCAAATGGTATGATGCTGATCGCCTGGTGGCCGGCAAAACCATGAAGGAGCACCTGCGCTTCGCCACGGCCTACTGGCACACGTTCACCGGCACGGGCGGCGACCCCTTCGGCCCCGGCACCAAGCACTTCCCCTGGGACGCACAAGGCGACCTCCTCGGCCGGGCCAAGGACAAGGCCGATGCCGCCTTTGAGTTCTTCACCAAGATCGGCTCGCCCTACTACTGCTTCCACGACATCGACTTAGTAGACGAGGGTTCCTCGCTACCCGAGTACGAGCGCAACCTGCAGGCCATTGTGGACTACCTCAAAGAGCACCAGCAAGAAAGCGGCGTGAAGCTGCTCTGGGGCACGGCCAACGTCTTCTCCCACCCGCGCTACATGAACGGGGCCAGCACCAATCCTGAGTTCGGGGCCCTCGCGTTTGCTGGCACGCAGGTCAAGAACGCGCTGGACGCCACCATCGCCCTGGGCGGGGAGAACTACGTGTTCTGGGGCGGCCGCGAAGGCTACATGACCCTGCTCAACACCAACATGAAGCGCGAGCTGGCTCACATGGGCCGCTTCCTCACCATGGCCCGCGACTACGCGCGTCAGCAAGGCTTCCAGGGCAAGTTCTTCATTGAGCCTAAGCCCGCCGAGCCCACCAAGCACCAGTACGACTTCGACGCGGCCACGGTCATCGGCTTCCTCAAGGAGCACGGCCTGGAGAACGACTTCCAGCTGAACCTAGAGGTGAACCACGCCACGCTGGCGGGCCACACGTTCCAGCACGAGCTGCAAGTAGCGGCCGATGCCAATATGCTGGGCTCGATGGACGCCAACCGCGGTGACTACCAGAACGGCTGGGACACGGACCAGTTCCCCAACAACCTCAACGAACTGACCGAGTCCATGCTCATCATCCTGGAGCATGGGGGCATCAAGCCCGGCGGCATCAACTTCGACGCCAAGACCCGGCGCAACTCCACGGACCTGGAGGACATCTTCGTGGCCCACATCGGGGGCATGGACACGTTTGCTCGGGCCCTGGTGGTCGCCAACGACATCCTGGAGAAGTCGCCCTACAAGCAGTTCCGTCAGCAGCGCTATGCCTCCTTCGACAGCGGGCAGGGCAAAGCCTTCGAAGACGGCCAGCTCACGCTGGAGGACCTGCGCACCTACGCTCTCAGCAACGGCGAGCCGGAGCAGAAGAGCGGCAAGCAGGAGTGGTTGGAGAACATCATCAACCAGTACATCTAAGGTAGTAATTTATATAACTCCCCGTGATTAGCTGTAAGTCAGCTGATTACGGGGAGTTATTTTTTTGCGTTGTCTAGATCTATAGGAACGCGTCGTGGCGCATTCCTATAGAATCGTTCTTCGCGGGCGTATCGACCTACTTTGTTTCGCAACCCACCACAACCATGAGAGCCAAAAAAAAACTGATTTATATTGCCCTAACAGGCCTAGGTTTAGGCTTTGTGCAGAAGTCCGCGCCCACGCTGAAAGATACGTTCAAAGATGATTTTTATGTCGGCGCGGCCCTCAACTACCGACAGATTAGCGGCCAGGATGCCAAAGCTACGGCGCTGATCAAGCAGCAGTTTAACACCATCAGCCCCGAGAACCTGCTGAAGTGGGAAGCAGTGCATCCGCAACCCGGCAAGTACAACTTCAAGCCCGCCGACGACTACGTGGCCTTCGGGCAGCAAAACAAGATGTTCATCATCGGCCACACACTCATGTGGCACCAACAAACGCCTAAGTGGGTGTTTGAGGACGAAAAAGGCCAGCCCGCCAGCCGCGAAGTGCTCCTAAAGCATTTGGAAGAGCATATTAACACCGTTGTTGGCCGCTACAAAGGCAAGATCGGCGGCTGGGATGTAGTGAACGAAGCCATTGACGATCAGCAAGGCGAGTTGCGCAAAACCAAGTGGCTGGAGATCCTAGGGGAAGACTTCGCCGCCAAAGCCTTTGAGTACGCGCATAAAGCCGACCCGAAAGCTCAGTTGTATTATAACGATTACAGCCTATATCGTCCCGAGAAGCGCGAGGGTGTGATTAAGCTCGTAAAAGGCTTACAGGCTAAGGGCATCAAAGTAACCGCCATCGGCATGCAAGGCCATTACGGGCTGACCAAACCGAGCATCGAGCAAGTGGAAGCCAGCATTGTGGCCTTTGCCAAGCTCGGGGTCCATGTGAACTTCACGGAGCTCGATATCGACGTATTGCCTAATCCTAGCAAGCGTCAGGGCGCCGATATCGCCGAGACCTTCAGCGCGGATGAGAAATACAACGTGTACACCAGCGGGCTACCTGATTCGGTGCAGCAGAAGCTCACCCAGCGCTACGCCGACTTGTTCGCCTTGTTCCACAAGCACCGCGACGTGATTGACCGCATTACGCTGTGGGGCGTCACCGATGCCGATTCCTGGTTGAACGACTGGCCCATTCGAGGTCGTACTAGTTACCCGTTGCTATTTGACCGCTCCTACCAGCCCAAGCCTGCTCTTCAAGCAGTGCTCCAAGCAGTTAAGAAGGATAAAATTTAACAAGCTTCACTTATGGTTCTGTCACGTATTGGCCGGTGGTTGCCCCGGCTTAGAGTTCTGACTTTCCTGCTAGTAGCGGGCTTCACGGTGAGTGCCTCGCAGGCCGCGTGGGCAATTGATGGTACCTCGTACGTCACGTCGAAGAAGCAGAAAGCTAGCTTCACACTGGAAGCGGCTGGTAAAGCCGCGCCGCTCTACGCCAGCGCCAGCGACTGGCCGGGCGTGCTGCGAGCCGCGAAGGATTTGCAAACGGATATCAACCGCGTGACGACGGTCACGCCTACACTGACCACTGATAAAGCGCCCACGGGCAAAGAAGTGGTACTGATCGGTACTATCGGCAAGAGCCCGCTCATCGACCAGCTCGTGCGCGACAAGAAGCTTGATGTGTCGAACGTAGCCGGTAAGTGGGAGGTGTTTGTCGAGCAGATCGTGGAGAAGCCAATGCCAGGTGTAGACCGGGCCTTGGTTATTGCGGGCAGCGATAAGCGGGGCACTATTTACGGTATCTACGACCTGTCGCAGCAGATGGGCGTGTCGCCGTGGTACTGGTGGGCCGACGTGCCCACCCAGCCGCAGCAGGCGCTGTACGTATCAGCCGGGCGGCATACACAGGGTGAGCCCAAGGTGAAGTACCGGGGCATTTTCCTGAACGATGAAGCGCCCGCGCTATCAGGCTGGGCGAAGGAAAAATTCGGCGGCATCAACTCCAAGATGTACGTGCATGTGTTTGAGTTGCTATTGCGCTTGAAAGGCAACTACCTGTGGCCGGCTATGTGGGGCAACGCCTTTAATGACGACGACAAGCAGAGCCCAGTGTTAGCCGACGAATACGGCATCGTGATGGGCACCTCGCACCACGAGCCCATGCTCCGCGCTCAGCAGGAGTGGAAGCGCTACGGCAAGGGAGCTTGGAACTACCAGACCAATGATAGTACGCTGCGTAACTTCTGGCGCCAAGGCATCCGGAACATGGGCACCCACGAAAGCATCGTGACCGTGGGCATGCGCGGCGACGGCGACGAGCCGATGTCGGAAGGAAGCAACATTGCCCTGCTGGAGAAAATTGTGGCCGATCAGCGCAAAATCTTGGGCGAGGAAACCCATAAGCCTGCTAGCCAAACCCCGCAGCTCTGGGCCCTCTACAAGGAAGTGCAGGACTACTACGACAAAGGCATGCGCGTACCCGACGACGTGACCTTGCTGCTCTGCGACGACAACTGGGGTAACCTCCGCAAGCTGCCTAAGCTAAGTGACAAGCCTCGGAAGGGTGGTTACGGTATTTACTATCACTTCGACTACGTGGGTGGTCCGCGCAATTACAAGTGGCTCAATACCAATCCGCTGCCACGCATCTGGGAACAAATGCACCTAGCTTATGAGTACGGCGTCGACCAGATCTGGATTGTGAACGTGGGCGACCTGAAGCCAGTAGAGCTGCCCATCAGTTTCTTCCTCGACTACGCCTGGAACCCCGACAACATCAAGGCGGACCAAGTGGCGGCGTATACCCAGCAATGGGCCGCGCAGCAATTCGGCGAGAAGCACGCCGCCGACATTGCCGACATTCTGGCCAAGTACGCCAAGTACAACGCCCGCCGCAAGCCCGAACTGCTGGATGCCAATACGTACAGCCTAGCTACTGGCGAGTGGGCCACTGTCGTAAACGAATATCAACAACTGCTAACCCGCGCCGAAGCCATCAACCAGAAGCTGCCCGCTGCCAGTCGGGATGCCTATTTCGAGTTGGTGTTGCACCCTGTGCAGGCGTGCGCCAACCTGAATGAGCTGTATTACACTGTCGCCCGCAACCGCGAAGCCGCCAAGACTGGCGCTTCTACAACCAATGCGCTTGCTGACAAAGCGAAAGCCCTGTTTGATAAGGATGTAGCGATTAAAGATCATTACCATTCGTTAACTGGGGGCAAGTGGAACCACATGATGGACCAAACGCACATTGGGTATACGTATTGGCAGCAACCACCAATCGACAAAATGCCGGACGTGGTAACTCTGTCGCCGGACAAAATCACGGCTGCTGCGGAGCCAACTGCTCCGGTGCCCTATGCTAGCAACCAACTCGTTTCGATTGATGCGGAGCACTATACCCAAGCGGTAAATACCAGCCCCATCAGCTGGCAGCGTCTGCCCGACCTAGGTCGCACGGCGGGCGCCGTCACCACGTTCCCGGTTACGGCCGCGCCCACTACTGCACCGGGCGGCACGAGTCCGCACTTGGAGTATCGCATCTCGCTCGCCCAAGCTGGGCCCGTAACTGTGCAGGCCTACCTAGCTCCGACGCTGGATTTCACCAACAGTCAAGGCTTGCGCTACGCCGTGTCGTTTGATGACGAAGCGCCACAAATTATCAATCTGCATACCGGCATGGTCGCCGACAATGGCAATCGGCCCTGGGAAAAAGCAGTAGCGGAGAATATCATTCTCAAAACCTCGCAACATACATTGGCCAAACCCGGCGAGCATGTGCTGAAGTTTTGGCGCGTGGACGCCGGCGTGGTGCTAGAAAAGTTAGTAGTCGACCAGGGTGGCCTGAAGCCTAGCTACCTAGGTCCGCCGGAAAACTTCCCTAAAGCAGCTGGTGCGAAAGCGCCCGCATCGGAGGCGAAGGGTAGTGTAGGGAAGCGCTAACTTCTTACAAACACAAGAACGTCCCGGTGAGCCGGTCGAAGCATCTCCCAAAGTAGTAATCATCTACTCTGGGAAAGATGCTTCGACCAGTTCACCGGGACGTTCTTGTGTTTACCTAGGCTCTGGAAATCTCTCAATCTAGAGTGGGTCCGAGAGTTGATCAGCTAGTAGTAAGTAGCTTGTTCATTATCACATGTTTGTGTGATTGATTGTGGTCAGATAAATTCAGAAATTGCCATTAGCACGACATTGTAACAAAGTAGCTAGGGGAGCTGCTACGCCCGTACCGTAAGTTGAAACATTGCTCATGCGTGCCGTCGTGTACTCCAACGTATTGCCTATGCAACGCCGTGACTTCCTTTTTCTGTCTGCTGTAGCGCCGGTATGGCCGTATGCGCCATCTTGGTTGGGGGCGTTCGCTGCACGCCCAGGGAGTGAGCCGCCTAAGAGAAGCGTCTTGGTGCGCGACCACGCCGACCGTTCGAATGAGCCCTTCAAATTTCTGGATGCTACCTTTTTCGTCAAAGTATCGGGAAAAGATACGGAGGGTCGCTGTGTTATTTTCGACACACTTCGGCCAGCGAAAGTAGGTCCAGTATTGCACACCCATCATAACTGCGACGAGTGGTTTCAGGTGCTAGAGGGCGAATTTAAATTTCAGGCGGGAGAAGAGTTCATGCGGCTCAAAGCCGGCGACACACTGCTGGTACCCCGCGACATGCAGCATGCCTTTGTCAAGACGAGCGAAGGGACTGCGCGTCTGATTGTGATGCACCAGCCGGCTGGTACGATGGAGGAGTTCTTCCGAACGGCTAGCAAGATGGCCGACCAAAGCCAACAAGCCCGGCAGGCACTAGCCGAGGCGCATGATATTCATTACGTGGGGCCGCCCCTAACGCCTGACTGATCAGCCTTCATTGAGCCTATTGGAGTTGCATGCTTATCTGTAATCGTCTGATTTCATATCCTTTGGTGCTTATGCAACGTCGCAATTTTCTCAGTTTGGCTTTAGTGGTTCCAGCTAGTTCCATCCGCCCATCTTGGCTAAGTATAGGCCAGGGGGCTAAGGGTAAACTGTTGCCCCAAAAGAGTGTGCTGGTGCGCGCTGGAGCTGATCGTGCAAATGCGCCTTTTCAATTTATGGATGCCACTTTCTTGGTCAAAGTGTCGGAGAAAGATACGGAGGGCCGTTGTGTGATTTTCGACACGCTCCGGCCCGAGAAAGTAGGTCCTGCTTTGCACAAGCACGACAACTGTGATGAATGGTTTCAGGTGCTGGAGGGCGAGTTCAAGTTTCAGGCGGGAGAAGAGATAATGCGCTTAAAAGTCGGCGACACGTTGCTGGTGCCGCGGGGCACTGCGCACGCCTTTGTGAAAACCAGCGAGGGCGCGGGCCGCTTAATTGTGATGCACCAACCCGCCGCGAGAATGGAAGAGTATTTTCGCACGGCAAGCAAGCTGAAGGATCAAAGCGTTGAGGGACGTAGAGCGCTGGCGGCATCCTACGGCACTCAATTCGTAGGACCCGCCTTGAAGCCGGACTGACCAGGGAGTGTAGCGCATGAATCCGAGACGGCGAGCAGGCTGCACCTAGCTTAACCTCGTAGCCGCCTAGGTGTAAGCTAGGTTGACTTTGACTGTCACTGTACTGCTAGTTTTCTTACGAAAACAACTTTGTCGGACTGAATTCTTAGTAAATAAGTTCCTGCAGCAACCGGTTGAATGTCAATGGTATGATCGAGGTTGCCGGAAGCAAGAGTAGAGGTCAAAACGGTTTGCCCTTGAAGGTCTTGAAGTACAACGCTGGTATTAGGAGCAAATCCTTCCTGGCTCTGAATGTGTAGCGTGCGACTGGCAGGGTTTGGAAAGAGTGTGAAGCTGTTGAGTTGCGACTGCTTATTAGCCGTGGTGATAACAGGGGCTAGCCACTGACTGGCGTTCAGCTCGTAGAGTCGCGCCGGAATGGTAAGTGGCCCCACCGACACCCGCTCGTTGGACAACAACATCGTATAGCGACTCGTGAACGTGAGGCCTTCGGCCTGCCCGATGGTCAGCGCGTTCGGAAGCTCTATTCTCCTTTTATTGCCCTGCAAAAAGCTAGTACTCGGGAAATCGAATAGCAGCCACAGGAAGGTAGCGCCGGTGTTCTGGTTGTAGCCAAGTAAGCTAGCTTCGGTGCCGGCCGCGTTGAGGTCGGCGGCGGTAATTAGGCCGTTAACGTTGAAGCTACCCCGGCGGCGAGCAACGTGCGTACCAGGCGTGGCGGGCACGGTGTAGTAGGTAGTCTTCAGGTCGGCCCAGTTCTTCGTGAACAGGTGCAGTGAGTCGTTGGCGAAGAAAAAAGCCTCACAATCAAAGTTGTGGTTGTTGGTGCCGGGGTTGAAGTTGGTTTGGTCGGGGTAGCTGAACTGGATAGCCTCTGCCGCCACCTCTTCCGTGGTACCCGTGCCGATGGCCGCTTTGCGGACGCGCAGAATACGCAGGTCGCGCCGGTCACCGTTGTTGTTGCCGAAGTCGCCGATGTAGAGGTACTGCGCATCAGCCGCAATATCTTCCCAGTCCA
The DNA here is from genome assembly GCF_035609205.1 of Hymenobacter sp. GOD-10R. NCBI lineage: Bacteria > Pseudomonadati > Bacteroidota > Cytophagia > Cytophagales > Hymenobacteraceae > Hymenobacter > Hymenobacter sp. GOD-10R. The sequence goes on along the minus strand of NZ_CP141184.1, from coordinate 3,606,661 downwards.
CGTTGATGAAATTGCTAACGCGCACCTGCTGCTGAATGGTAGCTAGGTTGGGGTCGAGGCGATAGAGGATGGGGTCGTTGCCGCTATCGTTGAACGTCCACAGGCGCTGGTCGGTGTACTGCAAGCCGGAGCTTTCAATCACTGCGCTCGGCAGTGGTGCTTTGGTGAGTAGCAAGGTGGAGGTAGCCGTGTACTGGCAGGAACCATCGTTGACTGTTGCGCCTGCACTGTAGTTGGAGGCCCTAGAATCGGTGCAGCCGTTTTGGGCGCTGACTTGTGCTCCGACCACTAATAAAGGCAGGCAAAGTAGGAGTATATTTCTGATCATATGGCTCAAGATAGCACGAATATCAGCCGAGCAAAAATCTCAGATAATCAGATACCTACGATGCTAGCAGGGTAACAGTAGTTTCTAGCGCTGTTTGACAGCAGCTGCCGCTTTGTGCTTCTTGCGTTTGCGCCGACGGGCTGCTATTCGTTGGCGCTCTGCCTTGCGTTCGGCGCGGTTCTGGAGGCGCTGAGGCATGCGGGCAATGAGTCGTTCGCGTACAAATTGCGCTAAGCCCGAAAGCGGGATTGAATGCGTTTGGGCTAGGATGCGGACCAGTTCCCGCCGCCTTAGCTGGCTGGCGCCCTTCAGGCCTAGGGTCATGAGGTATTGCTGCACCTCTTCGCGCAGGAGCAAGCCTGCTAAGTGCGCCCGCTCGACCGCCGAATTGTACAAAGCAGGCCGATGCGTACGTACGCCCTCCGCCGACGCGACCATCACCCCGACCCAGGCTGGCAGCATGGGCAGCAGCTTCTCCACGTGTCTTTCCGTTACCACGAACGTGACCAAGTCGTAGACCACGCCGTAGCATTTGAGCTGCGGCAGCACCCGCTTGAGCGTGTCCGCGTCGCCCTTCACCTCGTAGCAGTGCATAAACGTGGGCGTAATGTGCACCACGTCGGCGCGGGTGGTGCCGGTGGGCAGCTCATCTACGTACACGCCGTCTTGCAGCAGCGGGTAAAGTAGCGCACGAATTTCAGGATCGTTCATAAGCCCAGCGGCCGTTGCTTACAAAAATAAGCCCATCGTGTTATTGCTGTCGAGCTGTCGCAACAGCTCGTGCAGGCGCGTTACTAAGGAGAGCTGCTCGGGCGTTAGCTCGGTGGCCTCCAGCTTCTTAAGAATTTCTTCGGCCTCCAGAATCTTGTTGCCGGAAGACAGATGCGCAAACGTATCAAACAGGCTCATACGAATGGAATGTGTTTGGAAATGGAAAGCTAGGACATCAAAAATAAGCAATAGGCGGTAGTAGTAACGGTGCTCAGGCCTAACAAACAAGGCAGGCGCTTCTGAATCTGGCAAGTCACCTTATCTTACCGCCAGATTTATCCGCCTAGTTTTTCCAAACACGCACAGCCGACAACCGGTCCGACGCCCTAGCCTCGGACCAGAAAGCATCTTTCTAACCACATTCCCTCATGACGTACCTCGCGAATCCCGCCCGCTACCAAAACATGGAATACCGCCGCTGCGGTCGCAGTGGCCTGAAGTTACCTGCCGTTTCGCTGGGGCTCTGGCAGAACTTTGGCGACGTGGACGTGCTAGCCAACTCGCGCCGTATTCTCACCTTGGCCTTCGACAGCGGCATCACGCACTTCGACCTAGCGAATAACTATGGCCCCTCGCCGGGCTCGGCGGAGGAAACCTTTGGTAAGGTGCTGAAAGAAGAGTTTCGCGCCCATCGCGATGAGCTAATTATCTCCAGCAAAGCGGGCTATACCATGTGGGAAGGTCCGTACGGTGACTGGGGCTCGAAGAAGTACTTGGTCAGCAGCCTCGACCAAAGCCTCAAGCGCATGGGGCTAGAGTACGTCGATATCTTCTACCATCACCGCCCCGATCCGGAGACGCCACTGGAAGAAACCATGGGCGCCCTCGACCTGATCGTGCGTCAGGGCAAGGCCTTGTACGTGGGCATCTCCAACTACCGCCCTAAAGAAGCGGCCGAAGCCTTCCGCATCTTGCGGGAGCTAGGTACCCCGTGTCTTATCCACCAGCCCAAGTACTCGATGTTTGAGCGGTGGGTGGAAGATGGCCTGCTCGACTTAGTGGGGCAGGAGGGTGTGGGCTGTATTCCGTTCTCCCCACTGGCTCAGGGCATGCTCACCAACAAATACTTGGGTGGCATCCCGAATGACTCGCGCGTAGCGAAAAACCTAGGTTCGTTGCCCGAGAAGCAGCTAACCCCAGAGCGCCTGTCGCAGATTCAACGCCTGAACGACGTTGCCCAAACCCGCGGTCAAAGTCTCGCTCAGATGGCCTTGGCCTGGATACTGAAAGATGAGCGCGTGACCTCGGTGCTGATCGGGGCTAGCAAGCCCGAGCAGCTTGCCGACTCGCTGCGCTGCCTCGACAACACGCAGTTCAGCCCCGAGGAGCTAGCAAAGATCAACGAGATTTTGGGGTAGTCGTGTAGTGGTGTCTATCTGGTTATCAGCGTAGAACAACCGAAAAAGTACAGGGTAGCGCGGAGCGAGTTTCCGCGCTACCCTGACCTTAGGGCGTCTCTATTTCATTCACGTAATCGGTCAACGACGAGACACAAGTACGAGCCTCTACCGTACACAAAGGCATCACCGGAGGTCAAATATGAAATTGTTATTGGTTGAAGATGAGCCGAAGCTTGCGTCTTTCATTAAGAAGGGGTTCGAAAACGAAGGCTATGAAATAGAAGTAGCCTACGACGGGCGCATGGGTCAATCGCTGCTGCGCCAGAATAGCTACGAGGTGATTATTCTCGACGTGAACTTGCCCTACGTCAATGGGTTTGAGCTGTGCCGGCAGATCCGCGCCGACGACCCGTTGGTGCCCGTGCTGCTGCTCACCGCCCTCGACAGCCTCGACGATAAAGTAACGGGCTTCGAGGCTGGCACCGACGACTACTTGGTTAAGCCCTTCGAATTCAAGGAACTGCTGCTGCGCGTGCGCGTGCTGCTCAAGCGTAGCTCCGACGCGGCTGGGGTGAAGCGCATGCTGCGCATCGCTGACCTAGAACTGAACCTAGAGTCTAAGGTGGTAACCCGTGGCGGGCAGCGCATCGACCTGACGACCAAAGAGTACTCCCTGCTCGAATACTTGCTGCTGAACCGCGGCAAGGTCATCTCACGGGTAGATATTGCCGAGAAGGTGTGGGAGCTGAACTTCGATACCAACACCAATGTCATCGACGTGTACGTGAGCTACTTGCGCAAAAAGCTCGACAAAGGCTACGATACCAAGCTGATTCATACCGTGGTAGGTATGGGCTACGTGATGCGCGAAGGATAAGCTAGGCCGATGCTGATTCGTAACAAGCTGATTCTGCGGTTTACGTTGCTGGTGGTGGCTATTCAGCTGTGCCTGTCTGCGTTTGTGTATTACTACAGCGCCTTGTCGCGGGAACAACGCTACTATCACCGGCTGGAGGCAAAAGCCGCTTTGATAGGCAGCATCCTGATTCGGCGGGGCAATCTGCAAGAGAGTAAGCTACGCAGCTTCCACCGCAAGGATCTGCTGACGATGCACGACGAGCGCATCAGCATCTATGATCAGGACGGCCGAATGCTTTACTCGACAGCGGCGGCCAGTAAATCAGCATCCGATGCCGCTTATTTTGCCCGAATTGGAAAGGAAAAGCTCGTGAGCTTCCGGCAGGGCGCCTTGGAAACGGTTGGAATCCATTACCGCCACCAAGGACGGACGTACCAGATCTTTGTAGCGGGGCGCGATGAGTTCGGCATGCGCGAGTTTGAGAAGCTGCGCCTAATCTTGCTGGTGGGCAACCTAGGTACGCTGGTGCTCATCATTCTGGCCGGCTGGTACTTCGTGGAACAGTCGTTGCAGCCGATTTCGCGCATCGTAACGGAAGTGGAGGGCATCACGGCTAGTAACTTGAGCTTGCGCGTGCACGAGGGCAACCAGCGGGACGAAATAGCGCGCTTGGCCATTACCTTCAACCAGATGCTCAGCGGCTTAGAGCTAGCTTTTGAGTCGCAGAAGAGTTTTTTGTCGCACGCCTCGCACGAGCTGCGCACACCCCTAGCCAACCTGCTCGGCACCCTGGAAACCTCTGCCGCCTACGATACCGACCTAGCCGATGCCAAGCAAAGCATCAATTCGGCAATTGAGGAAATTCGCCACGTCATTGCGCTGACGAATGGACTACTAGCCCTGGCCAAAGCCGACGATACCTCGTTTCGGCGCCTGCCCGTGCGCTTGGATGAGTGCGTCACCCAAGCTATTGCGGCTTGCTCCACAAAGTACCCGCAGCACCCGCTACGGCTGGACTTTGGGTTTTTGCCCGAGTCGGTGGAGGACATGTTTATGGTGCTTGGCAACGCCCAGCTGCTCACCACGGCTGTGCTCAACCTGCTCGATAATGCGTGCAAGTATTCCCAAACCGACGTTCGGGTAACGCTAGGGTATCGTACGCCGCAGGAGCTACAACTTCAGATTGCAGACGCTGGCCTCGGGATGAGCGAGGAAGAGCTGCGGCGCGTGTTCGAACCCCTTTACCGTGGCGAAAACGGCAAGCACACTCTCGGCTACGGCCTAGGTCTGCCCATTACCCGCAAGATTGTGCAGCTACACGCCGGACAATTGCTCCTCGAATCGGCGCCGGGCAAGGGCACTACCGCCACAGTGCGGTTGCCAGCGGCCGAGGCCAAGTAGCGGAACGCTGCTCTCCACGTACGTTATCCGCTTCTTGGTCAGCACCAGGGGCTAGCTCTTCCGAGGGCTAGCCCCTGGTGCTTTTTTAATGTTTTCTAATGTCCTTCTCAGACCGTTCTAATGTTGTCGTAAGTCCTTTGCAGCACACCAACCCGTGAATTGATGCAAATAGACAACCGCTATTCGGTGCTGATTTGGCTGCTGATCGGTGCTCTCTTGCTCTCCACTGGCTTCAACTGCTACCTAGTTGCCTTGCAGTACAAAGATGTGCTGCCGAAAGGATTAGCCACGTGGCAAGAGGAAGACGATGACGAAGCTGACGATGATGATCAGTCGACGATGGCAGAGGAGCTGCGCCTAACGCGCACAATGCTAGCCCGTTGTCAAGCCGACCACCTGCGCACGGATAGCCTAAGAGCCCAAACTAGCCCCGACCGGCTCCGCACTGCCGCCTCCGACTTGCTCGTGTCTTCGGAGTGAAGCTAGGTGCCGCCGAATACTTCTGAACTATCTAAATCTTACGGTAGCCTGCTTGATGCACGTGCTATGAGCCTTCATTCTAAACTTCTTATGCCCGCTACTCGCCTTACCCAGTTTGCCTGGGTTGTTGTTTCTCTCCTCGGTATCTCGCTGGCTGGCTGCGGTGAGAAAAGCCAAGCCGACACCCAGAAAGCTCCGTCTGCACCAGTATTGCCCGTCACGGAGCTGGCGTCGCAGGACACGGTCTTGCACCACGACTATGTGGCTGATATTCAATCAGTACGCAACGTGGAGCTACGCGCCCGGGTCGCTGGCTTTTTGGAGCAGATTTATGTAGATGAAGGGCGCCCGGTGAAGAAAGGACAGCCGCTCTTTCGCATCAACGACGCTGAGTTTCGCTCGCAAGTAGCCAAGGCCCAGGCGGCTTATAACAACGCCCAAGCCCAAGCCCGGGTGATTCAGCTAGAGCTCGATCGGGTGAAGATGCTGGTGGAGAAGGACATCATCTCACCCAGCGAGCTAGCCGTGGCGCAGTCGAAGCTGAAGGCGGCGCAGGCGGGTATTGCCGAGGCGCAGTCCTTGCGCAACACGGCGGCCCTGAACCTATCGTACACCTTGGTACGGGCACCTTTCGACGGCCTTGTGGACCGGATTCCGCTGAAAGCCGGTAGCCTGATAGCCGATGGCACGCTGCTCACCACCGTTTCGGACCCCAGTGCCGTGTACGCTTACTTCAACGTAGCAGAAAACGAGTACCTAGAATACGCCAAGACCCGCCAGCAGAACAAAGCCCGGCCGGGTGATAGCGAAGTAACACTGCTGCTAGCCGATGGCACACCCTATGCGTACCCCGGCAAGATCCAAACCCAGGAAAACGAATTCGAGGAAAACACCGGCTCCATTGCTTTTCGGGCACAATTCCCGAACCCCGAAAAGCTGCTCAAGCACGGCGCCACCGGCCGCGTGCGCCTGACGAACCCCATCCACAACGTGGTGCTCGTGCCCCAGAAAGCTGTGTTCGAGATTCAGGATAAAAACTACGTCTTCGTGGTCGATGAAGCCAACAAAGTGAAGATGCAAGCCTTCATTCCTCAAACACGCCTTTCGGACTACTACGTGGTGAAAAGCGGCCTGAAGCCCGGGCAGAAAATCGTGTACGAAGGGGTGCAGGACCTGCGGGAAGGCACCAAGATCCAGCCACGATTCGTGGCTATGGACGAGCTGATGGCTGATGCCCGGTAGTACTTGTAGCCTGACCTAGCACGCACGGAAGCTAGGTCGGGCAGCTCATTCTTACGATTCAACGCTCTGGCGCCTGCGCGTCTATCCACATATCCTATGCTCAGTCTATTCATTCGCCGACCAGTGCTTTCGCTGGTCATCTCGCTGTTCATCACCTTTTTAGGGCTGCTGGCGTTGGTGTCTCTGCCCATCACGCAATTCCCCGATATCGTGCCGCCCTCGGTAACCGTAACGGCGCGCTACACCGGTGCCAACGCCGAGGTGTGCGCCAAGGCCGTGGCCACGCCGCTGGAACGCGCCATCAACGGCGTACCCGGCATGACCTACTTGTCGTCGGTTTCCAGTAACAGCGGTATCACGCTTATTACCATCTTCTTCCAAGTTGGTACTGACCCTGACCTAGCTGCCGTGAACGTGCAGAACCGCGTGCAGACGGTGATTGACGAACTACCCGAAGAAGTTATCAAGGCGGGCGTGAGTACGGAGAAGGAGGTAAACAGTATGCTGCTCTACCTCAACGTGATGAGCGACGACCCAAAAGTAGGGGAGAAGTTCATCTACAACTTCGCCGATATCAACGTGTTGCAAGAGCTCAAGCGTATTGATGGGGTGGGTTTCGCCGAAATCATGGGGCAGCGTGAGTACTCCATGCGCGTATGGCTTCAGCCCGACCGCATGGTGGCCTATAACGTATCGGCCGATGAGATTGTGGAGGCTATTCGTAACCAAAACGTGGAAGCGGCGCCGGGTAAATCGGGCGAAAGCTCGGGTCAGGCGGCGCAGGTGTTGCAGTACGTGCTGCGCTACACGGGCAAGCTGTTTGAGCCCAAGCAATACGAAAGCATTGTGGTGCGCGCCAACCCCGACGGCTCAGTGCTGCGCCTGAAAGACATCGCCAAGGTAGAATTCGGCGTGCTGAGCTACGGCATGGTGTCGAAGATCAATGGGAAGCCCTCGGCGGCCATCATGCTGAAGCAGCGCCCGGGCTCTAATGCCTCCGACGTTATCAAGAACGTGAAGACCCGCATGGCCGAGCTGAAGCAAACCTCGTTTCCGCCTGGCATGACCTATAACGTGTCTTATGACGTGTCGCGCTTCCTCGATGCTTCTATCCACGAGGTATTGCGCACCTTGCTCGAAGCTTTCGTGCTGGTGTTCATCGTGGTGTACCTGTTCTTGCAGGACTGGCGTTCGACGCTAATTCCAGCCCTTGCGGTGCCGGTAGCGCTTATCGGTACGTTGTTCTTCATGCAGCTGCTAGGTTTTAGCATCAACCTGCTCACGCTGTTTGCCTTGGTGCTCGCCATTGGTATCGTGGTCGATAACGCCATTGTGGTGGTAGAAGCCGTGCACGCCAAAATGCACGAAAAGCACCTTTCCGCCATGGACGCGACGCTTGAAGCCATGGGCGAAATCGGCGGTGCTATCGTAGCCATCACGCTGGTGATGTCGGCAGTGTTTGTGCCGGTGTCCTTTATGGAAGGTCCAGTCGGCGTTTTCTACCGCCAGTTCTCCCTGACCCTAGCTATTTCCATTGTCATTTCGGGGGTTAACGCTCTCACGCTCACGCCGGCTCTGTGCGCCTTGCTGCTGAAGCCCGTGCACGAAGGCGAGCAAAAGCAAGGTGTGGTAGGCCGCTTCTTTGCTGGCTTCAACCGCCGCTACGAGTCGCTGGCAAGCGGCTACCAACGCCTGGTGCGCGTTATTGCCAACCGCCGCCTCGTGACCATCGGTTTATTGATCTTCTTCTTCGCTGCTACCTACGGCATGACCACCATCCTGCCCACAGGCTTCATCCCAACGGAGGACCAAGGCATGATCTACGTGAACGTGACCACGCCGCCCGGTGCCACCGTGGAACGCACAGAGCGGGTGCTCGACCAGATCAACGACATCGCGAAGCAGCTAGGTCCGGTAGAATCGGTGTCGACGCTAGCGGGCTACAGCCTGACCAACGAAGTAGCGGGTGCTTCCTATGGCATGGGTATGATCAACCTGAAGGCGTGGGATGACCGCGAGGAATCAGTAACGGACCTCATTACCCAGCTGGAAGAAAAAACAAAGGGCATCACGGACGCTGACATTCAGTTCTTCCCGCCGCCTACCGTACCCGGTTTCGGTAACTCCAGCGGCTTCGAGCTGCGCTTGCTCGACCGCACCGGGCGTGGCGACTTGCAGCAGACGGCCGAAGTATCGAACCGCTTTATCGAAGCCTTGAGCAAGACGCCAGCCATTGGTAGCGCCTTCACCAGCTTCGATCCTAGCTTTCCGCAGTACATGATCCACGTCGATCAGGACCAAGCGGCCAAGAAAGGCGTGACGGTAGACAAGGCCATGAGCACGCTGCAAACGCTGATGGGCTCTTTTTACGCCTCCAACTTCATCCGCTTCGGCCAGATGTACAAGGTGATGGTACAAGCAGCGCCTAACTTCCGCACCAAGCCTGAAGACGTGCTGAAAATGTACGTGAAAAACGACCGCGGCGAGATGGTGCCTTTCTCGACGTTTGTGCGCCTGGAGCGCGTGTACGGCCCCGAGCAGCTCACCCGCTACAATATGTACACCTCGGCCATGCTCAACGGCGACGCGGCCCCCGGCTTCAGTTCCGGCGACGTGATTAACACGGTGCAGCAAGTGGCGGCCAAAGAGCTACCCCGCGGCTACAGCTTCGAGTGGTCAGGCATGACGCGCGAGCAGGTGCTCTCCGGCGACCAAGCACTCTACGTGTTTGCCGTGGTGCTGCTGTTCGTGTACCTGCTGCTGGCCGCCCAGTACGAAAGCTTCCTGCTGCCGCTGCCCGTTATCCTGAGCTTACCGACCGGTATTTTCGGCGCCTTCCTGTTCCTGAAGTTGCTAGGTCTGGAAAACAACATCTACGCCCAGGTGTCGCTGGTCATGCTGATTGGTTTGCTCGGTAAGAACGCCATCCTCATCATTGAGTTTGCGGTGCTCAAGCGCAAAGAAGAAGGCCTCTCGGCGCTCGAAGCAGCGGTACAAGGCGGCTACTCGCGTCTGCGCCCCATCCTGATGACCTCGTTTGCCTTCATCGCCGGTCTGATTCCGCTGACCATTGCTACCGGCGCCGGTGCTCTCGGCAACCGTTCCATCGGGACGGCCGCGGCGGGGGGTATGTTCATCGGGACGCTGTTCGGGGTGGTGCTCATTCCCGGGCTCTACGTGCTGTTCTCGCGCTCCAACAAGAAGGAGAAGGCTAAAGAAGAGCTAGCTGAAGTCGAAACCCACGAACCGGTACACGCCACGGCTTAACGAATAGCAAGGAAACTGGTCATCTGCTCTGGTTCGGCGGCGCTTAGTCCTCCGACCACAATGGACAAGCCGCTGACCTAGCTTTTAGAACTGTATTGAATCAGATATGAATAGGGTAATCATCCAAGTACGTCGTCATTTGCTGCCCGCCGTGGCGGGTTTATTACTGGTAAGCAGCTGCCGTTCAGTCGAGCCTGTGACGCTCCCGCGAGCAGCGCCTGTACCTGCGACCTTCGTCAGCAGCGCTTCCGACTCCTCCAGCATAGCCGATCAACCGTGGCGCCGGTTTTTCGCCGATCCGAACTTGGTGAGCCTGATCGATTCGGCCCTGCAAGCCAACCCCGACCTAGGTATTGCGATACAGCGCGTCGAAATGGCCCGCGCCAATGTGCTGGTGGCCCGCGGGGCCTTGCTGCCCACTGTCAATGCCGTTGGTTCGGCCGGCGTCGACCGGTTTGCTGATTATACTATGAACGGCATCGGCAACTACGACACCAATCTTTCCAACAATATTGAAGGCAAGCAACGCATTCCGACGCCCACGCCTGAGTTCTTCCTGGGTCTGCGGAGCTCCTGGGAAATCGACTTGTGGGGTAAACTGCGTAACCGGCGCAAAGCTGCCGTTGCGCGCTTGCTAGCTTCCGACAAAGGCCGCCAACTCGTACAAACGTCGTTAGTGGCCCAAGTTGCGCGGCTCTACTATAGCCTGCTCGCCTTGGACAATGAGTTGGTCGTACTCGGTAAAAACCGGGCCTTGCAGGAACGGGCCGTCGAAATTATCAAAATTCAGAAGCTAGGTGGGCGGGCCACGGAGCTAGCTGTGCAGCAGTTCACGGCGCAGTTGCTGCGCACACGCAGCCTACAGGTGGAAGCGCAGCAACGCATCGTGGCGACCGAAAATGAGCTGAACCGCCTGCTTGGTCGCTACCCACAGACGATTACGCGAGGTCAGCCCATCGGCCAACAACCTTTGCCGCAGCAAGTAACGGCGGGTATTCCAGCCGCCATGTTGTTGCACCGCCCCGATGTGCAGCAGGCCGAGCGGGAGCTACTAGCGGCCCGCGCCGACGTAGATGCGGCCCGCGCCGCGTTCTTGCCATCGCTCACGCTTACGCCTTACCTAGGGTTGAATTCTTACAATGCCTCGGTGCTATTCAACACCCCCGCCTCGCTGGCGTATGGCTTGCTAGGCGGTTTGGCAGGACCAATTCTGAATCGTAACGTCATTAAAGCTGACTACCGCCGTTCGGCCGCTGAGCAACGCGAAGCCTACTATAACTACCAGAAAGCCATTCAAACGGGTTTTCAGGAAGTAGTGACGAGCCTAAAGGGCATCGACAATTACCAACGCATGCACGAGCTCCAAGAGCAGGAGGTACTAGCGCTGAACAAAGCGGTGGAGATCTCCAATGACCTCTACGGCGCTAGCTATGCTTCCTACCTGGAAGTAATTACGGCCCAGCGTAGTGTGCTGGAAGCCGAGCTTAACTTGACGAATACCCGCCGCGAGCAGTTTCTGTTGCTCATTGACCTCTACCGTGCCCTAGGTGGAGGTAGTACAGAATCGCTACCGATGTAATCAAAATCACCTGTTGGTTTGTTCTTATGCCAGCGTGACGCAGTTGCTTAACTTAAGCCTGTGTTACGCTGGCAATTTTGTGAAAAGCAATGGCTCCGAAGAAATTAGGCTTACTGCTGAGCTGGGGTAATTTGATTTACATAGTATCCTAACCTAATCCCCCCTAAAAAACGTAGGGGTATTTTGGATAAAGGCTCGTTCCATCAATTCCGTAACTAATTTCGCGCCTTCTCAATTTTTACCTAACCTGAAAAGCCAGATTTCCGCCCTCTAGGGTGGTGGCAGCGAGAATTCGCTGCCTGGCTTGACGCTGATGCCTGCTGCTTATGCTGGAAATGAACAAACTTTCGCTGAATATTCCGGATACTACCAAACCACGGGTTGTGGTGATTGGTGGTGGCTTCGGGGGCGTGAACCTCGTGAAGTATTTGCCGGAACAAGATTTTCAGGTGGTAATGCTCAGCAAGCAGAACTATTATGGGTTCTGGCCGCTGCTCTACCAAGTAGCCACCGCCGGCTTGGAGCCCGAGTCGATTGCCGAACCGATTCGTAAGCTATTTGATGACCGCAAGGATTTTCATTTCCGTTTCGTACGTGTCACCAACATCGACCCGGTTACCAAAACGGTGAACACGCTAATCGGCGATATCAAGTACGATTACTTGGTAATTGCTACTGGTACTCAATCGAACTACTTCGGCAACAAGCAGATTGAGCAGAAATCCTTTCCGCTCAAGCAACTCTCGGATGCCGTAAACCTGCGGAGCCAGTTGCTCCAATCGTTTGAACAAGCAAGCATGACGCGCGACAAGCAAACGCGCCAAGGCCTGCTTAATGTTGTTATTGCGGGTGCTGGTCCGACAGGCGTAGAACTCGCGGGTTCGTTGGCCGAAATGCGTCAGCACATTCTGCCCAAGGACTATCCGGGGCTGGATTTTAGCGAGATGAACATTTACCTGGTCGATGGCCTCGACCGGGTGCTGCCGCCGCTGTCACCTGCTTCTAGCAAGCGCGCCCACCAAGATCTAGAGAAGCTAGGGGTAAACATCAAGCTCAACAAGCTGGTAGCTTCTTACGACGGGGAGGTCGTTACCTTCAAAGATGGGGAGCAGATTCCGACCCAAACGCTCGTATGGGCGGCTGGGGTAACGGGAGCTACTATTGAAGGCATGCCTGCTAGCTCCGTGGAGCGCGGCCGTTACCTGGTTAATACTTACAACCAAATAGCGGGCTTCGAGGATATTTTCGCCATTGGCGACATTGCCGTGATGAAAACGGATAAGTGGCCTAAGGGTCACCCGCAGGTAGCCCAACCCGCGTTGCAGCAAGGAGCGCACCTCGCCAAAAACCTTGTGCGCCAGCGTAAAGGCGAGGCGTGGAAGGACTTCGATTACTTCGACAAAGGTTCGCTTGCTATTGTTGGCCGCGCCCGTGCCGTCGCCGACTTGCCCGGCAATAAGAGCCTAGGTGGTTTCATTGCCTGGGTGGCTTGGCTGTTCGTGCACATCTACTACCTCATTGGTTTCCGGAGCAAGCTGATCGTGCTGAGCAACTGGGTATACCGTCTCTTTACGTATGAGCGGGGCACACGCATTATTATTCGGCCTTTAGTGCGCCACGACGCCAAAGAAGTGGTGGAACTGCAAAGCGCAGGTAAATAGTCCACCTACTACCGCAAACAATATGGCCCCATCAGTCGCGTACTGGTGGGGCCATCTTATGTTAAGCTAGGTAAGGTGATAGGTTGCTAAAGGCACACCTAGGCGTAGCCGAACTTGCTATTTTCCCGCTCCTCGTTCTCGTCAGGAGTGGGCGCATTACCTGCGCGCAAGAGCTCTGACTGAAAAGGAATTCCGTCGGGGTTGCCGTACAGGTTTCCTTCCTGATCAAAGTACGTGCAGTGTACAACCTCTTGGTCGGCGGTAATAACCGTCATGCTAGGTCCGCCCGAGGCAAGATGTACGACATCACCTGTTTTGAATAGTGGCATCAGGTTCTCGTTAAAAGTTATTGTTTCGTAGCTGAAGTAGCCTTGCGCTTGTCCGTCGTCTTGGTAGAAGAAGCCTTGGTGGCTGTGCTCTTAGACGTGGTAGTGGGCGTTGTCGTCTGAGCTTCGATACCAGGCGCTTTTGGCGAGTCAGCCCGGTCAGTACGTACGTTCTTAGTACCTGACACCGAGGTGGAAGTCGACGCGGAGTTGGTGGAAGAAGACGTAGTTGCTGGTGTTGTTTGCGCGTGCGCGAGGGAAGCACAAACTAGCAATGTGGCGAGCAAGAAAAACGTTTTCATAAATGCTAGGTAAGGACAGTAGGTAGCAAAATCCTACGCGGAAAGGAGCATAGAGTTCGATAAGCGGCCCTTTAAGTTGAACACCAGGTTCCCATAGGGGCATCGATAGGTGTATTTATACCAGAGTGGAGTCGACGTTCACCAGCGTACCTAGTCTAGCTAAAAATGTCTAAAAGCCCTCCTGGTTACGAGCTAAACGCAACGACTCCGCCGTGAGGATACCAACTTGGTGGTATCCTCACGGCGGAGTCGTTGCGTTCTACTTCGAACTCAGGCGCTAGAGCAAAGTGCTCAAATCACGCACCCCCAAGGCGCGCTCCGCGGTGAATCCTTCGCCAAAATCTACTCCGATGATGTGGCCCATCTCACGTGCGCGAGCTTCCAAAAAGTTAAAGAAATTGGCCCCAGAAATATAGGTCTGCGGCTCACGGCTGGTGCTTTCGGGGTCGTGAAACTGGGTGCGGAAAGCCCGGATGGAAGCTAGCTTAGTTTCCCAGTGTGGGGTGATATCGACCACAAAGTCGGGCGCAATTTGGCGGTCTTGGATGTAATGGTATACTTGTTTAGGGCGCCAAGCCGTTTGAGGCTGCCCGTCCGCGTCCAAAGTTTCGATCATACGTAAACCAGCTAGAAAGCAAGCTTCCGACGCTAGCACAGAGCCCCGGCCGTGGTCAGGGTGCCGGTCATGCATTGCGTTCAGCAAGACAATCTCAGGTTGGTAGCGGCGCACCGCAGCAATGATAGGCAGCTGATGCTCCCGGTCATTGCGAAAGAAACCATCCGGCAAACCTAGGTTCTCACGGGCATGGAGGCCCAGAATTTTAGCCGAATCAGCCGCTTCTTCGGCCCGTATTTCGGGCGTACCTCGCGTACCTAGCTCTCCCCGTGTCAGATCAACAATCCCGATCTTTTTGCCCTGTGCAGCAGCACTTAGCAAGGTTCCAACGCAGCCTAGCTCCGCATCGTCGGGGTGGGAAGCAATAGCCAGAATATCAAGTTTCATGGAAGGTTCATATGGCTGAATAGTTAAAGGCTGACAGCTACTGAATTGGGAAACCGCCGTTCAACGTTTAACTACTGAGCTATTTCTATTTAATCCGTAAGGTGCGGCCTGGGCGTAGGGTGGAAGTGCCCTTGTTCAATTGCTTGATCTTGCTGACTGATACGCCATAGCGTTCCGCTATTTCCGACAGCGTGTCGCCGCTCCGGATACGGTGCGTAACTGTGCGCCGTGCTGCCGAAGGCCGAGCAGCCGAGCTACTACGGCCACTTGAGCGGCTGCGTAGTGCGCGACTATAATAATTGAAGAGCGACGACGTGATCAGAAAGTTGTCTTTCCAAAGCTTGTACTCCGGAAAATCGTACATCTCGGTCGGGTTGATCGGGTTGCCTTCGTAGCGTACCTCGAAGTGCAAGTGCGACCCGGTACTACGCCCTGTATTGCCACCTAGGCCAATAACTTGCCCCGCTTTCACAAAGGTGCCGGGCGTTACGAGAGGCTTACTTAAATGGCCATACAGCGTCTCAATGCCGTTGTAGTGCCGCACAAGCAAGTAGTTACCATAGCCTGATCCATCCCACTTTGAAATGCGCACGACCCCATCGAAGGCCGCCCGCACGGAGTCGCCAGTTTCTAGGTCTAGATCGGTGCCGTAGTGCCAGCGGTAGCCACGAAAGCCAAACCCCGATGTAGTAGGAGTAGTGTTAAGGGGCATCCGGGCGTAGCGCTGTCGCGGAGGGTCTGTTAGGTGAAGCGTCAGCGTATCGCGAATGCGGCGCCCATCTACTCGGTAGGGATTGATATTATGGGTATCCCAAATGGCGTAGTAGCCGGCTACTTTGATCCAAGAACTGTCGATGAGCACCTCGTCCGACATTTCCACAATGTGCTGTCCTCCTTCGTTGAGCGTTGAGGTATCCTCGCTTACAATGGATAACTTCTTCGCTGGATTAAAGAAGATGGACTTTGCCGCATCGGAGTTGTCATCGGGCAGATCCTGCGTTTCTATTAAGATAGTCGTGTCAGGCCGTACGTAACGGATAGAAGGCGACTTAATGCGGAAAAAATCGGAGCGCTTGCCTGCTGCACCAGCCTTGGCTTTCGGTTCTGTAGCTTTGCGACGCTGGGCATCCACGTGCTGAGGCGCTAGCAATAGCCCCATTAGCAACAGAAATAGCCCATATTTCAACGAATCTAGCAAGGGCAAAAAGAGTAATTGAATAGTCAGGAAACTGAGTAAAAAGAAAGTGAATAAGGAAAGAGCTGAGTACTGCTAAAAAGCATCCACTCAGCTCTTCCCTCACCCAGGCTCTTTCTAGTGTTCGCCAAGAGCAGCTAGGAAGCGCTCAGCATCTAGCGCCGCCATGCAGCCCGAACCGGCCGCGGTTACGGCCTGACGGTAGGTATAATCCTGCACGTCGCCGCAGGCAAACACGCCATCAACGTTCGTTTTAGCCGAACCGGGAATAGTTTTCAGGTATCCTTGCTCGTCGTGGTGCAAGTAAGGCTGGAAGATGGTAGAGTTAGGTTCGTGCCCAATTGCCACAAAGAAACCTTTCACCGGAATTTCACGGGCTTCGTGCGTCAACGTATTCTTGACCCGTACGGCTTCTACCGCGTGCTCACCCAGAATTTCGTCTGTCACGCTATTCCACAATACCTCAATCTTAGGGTTTTCGACCACGCGCTTCTGCATAATCTTCGAGGCCCGCATTTCACCTTTGCGCACAATCATGTACACTTTCTCGCACAGATTAGCTAGGTAAGTGGCTTCTTCTGCTGCCGTGTCGCCGGCACCTACAATAGCCACCTCTTGTCCGCGGTAGAAGAAGCCGTCGCACACGGCACACGCCGATACACCCGAGCCATTCAGCCGCGCCTCCGACTCTAGACCTAGCCATTTGGCTGAGGCGCCAGTGGCAATAATGACGGTATCTGCGGTGATTTCCTTGCGTTCGTCGATAATTACTTTGTGCGGATGTCCTGAAAAGTCAACCGCTGTAGCAAGTCCGTAGCGAATATCAGTGCCGAAGCGTTCGGCTTGCTTCTTTAAGTCTTCCATCATTTCCGGGCCCATCACACCGGTCGGATAACCCGGAAAATTTTCAACGTCGTTGGTGATGGTCAACTGCCCGCCAGGCTGCAAGCCCTGGTACATAACGGGCTGCATGTTAGCACGTGCTGCGTAAATGGCCGCTGTGTAACCGGCTGGGCCCGAGCCAATAATTAGACACTTGATGTGTTCAGGGGTAGTCTCCATTGCTTGGTAAAAGCAGAATTGCTTTTGAATAAGGGTGCAAAGGTAAGCGCCAGCAAGTAGTGGCGTGGAAATCGATTCCTTACGGGTACAAAGCAGTAACTATGCCTAGGCTAGTAACTGACGAAGTGTCCGAAGAAGGGGGGAACCGTTTGGCAATAAAAAACCCCAACGGCTGGGCTGGGGTTTTTAAAATTGGATAAGTACTTCGCTTATCCCAAGTAGGGCTTCAGCGCTTTAGAACGCGAAGTGTGGCGCAAGCGACGGATGGCCTTCTCTTTAATCTGGCGTACCCGTTCGCGCGTTAGGTTGAATTTTTCGCCGATTTCTTCCAGCGTGAGCGAGTGCTCACCGTTCAGACCGAAGTACAGGGTAATAACGTCGGCCTCACGCTTCGTAAGTGTGGAAAGCGCCCGTTGTACTTCCTTGCGAAGCGAGTCGTTCATCAGACCCATGTCGGGTGACTCTTCGTCTTCGTTCTCCAGTACGTCGAGGAGACGGTTTTCTTCACCTTGGACGAAAGGAGCATCCACGGATACGTGGCGGCCCGAAATCTTCAGGGTGTCAACCACTTCGGAAGTTGTCAACTCCAGAACTTCAGCAATTTCTTCGGGCGAAGGCTCCCGCTCGAATTTTTGCTCCAATTCAGAAAATGACTTAGAAATCTTGTTCAAAGAACCTACGCGGTTCAACGGCAGACGCACAATACGCGACTGTTCGGCTAGAGCTTGCAGAATCGACTGGCGAATCCACCATACGGCGTAAGAAATAAACTTAAAGCCGCGGGTTTCATCAAAACGCTTAGCTGCTTTGATCAGGCCTAAGTTGCCTTCATTGATCAAGTCGCCGAGCGAAAGACCTTGGTTTTGATACTGCTTAGCTACCGACACCACAAAGCGCAGGTTAGCTTTTGTCAGCTTTTCCAGGGCTTGTTGGTCGCCTTCTTTAATACGCTGCGCCAGCGTTACCTCCTCGTCGGGAGTGAGCAGGTCTACCTTGCCAATCTCCTGTAAGTATTTATCCAGCGATTGGCTTTCGCGGTTGGTGATCTGCTTGCTGATCTTAAGCTGTCTCATTGCGGGCGCGAAAGAATGATAATTCGATAAAAGTTAAACATGTGGCTACCTTCTAATGGATGCCGGTCAGTTGGGATCAACGTACCGGCATCCACGAAAGTTCGACTAAGCAGACCTAAGCAGCACCGTTGTCAGCAGCTGTGCGCTCCGGCTTAGGGAGTAGCACTTTCCGCGAGAGACGGTACTTACCGGTTTTCTTGTCAATGTCAAGCAGCTTCACGTCAATTTCCTGACCGACTTCGAGCACACCCTCAAGGCTGTTGAGGCGCTCGTGACCGACTTCAGAAATGTGCAGCAAGCCATCCTTACCAGGCATTATTTCTACGAAAGCACCGTAAGGTTGGATGCTACGTACCTTGCCTTTGTAGGTCTCGCCAACTTCTGGCTGGGCAGCAATGGCGCGAATGCGGCCAATAGCGGCTTCCATGTCGGGTTGGTTCGAAGCGAAGATGCTCACGTGACCTTTCTCATCTTTCTCTTCGATGATAACAGTCGCGTTCGTGTCTTTCTGAATTTGCTGAATGACCTTACCACCAGGTCCGATAACGGCACCAATGTATTCTTTGTCGATCAGCATCTTGTGCGAGCGAGGTGTATGCGGCTTCAAATCAGCAGCAGGACCGCTGATCGTCTTGGCCATTTCACCTAGGATATGCAAGCGGCCGGCGCGGGCTTGGTGCAGCGCCTTGGTCAGAATGTCAAACGACAAATTCTGAATCTTAATGTCCATCTGGCAAGCCGTGATACCTTTTTCGGTACCTGTCACCTTGAAGTCCATGTCACCTAGGTGGTCTTCATCACCGAGAATATCGCTGAGTACAGCATACTCTTTGGTGTCTTTGTCTTGTACTAGGCCCATCGCAATACCGGCTACTGCCGATTTTACTTTGATACCTGCATCCATCAACGCCAGTGAGCCGGCGCACACCGTAGCCATCGAGCTAGAGCCGTTCGACTCGAGAATGTCCGACACGATACGGATGGTATAAGGATTCTCTTCCTCAGCAGGAAGCACTTTCTTCAACGAGCGCAGAGCTAAGTTGCCGTGACCAATTTCACGACGGCCTGGTCCGCGGCTAGGTTTCACTTCACCCGTCGAGAAAGCGGGGAAGTTATAGTGCAGCATGAACTTGCTGTATCCCGAGTACATAGCTGAGTCGATGATTTGTTCATCGAGCTTGGTGCCGAGGGTTACAGTGGTCAAAGATTGTGTTTCACCACGGGTAAATACCGCTGAGCCGTGGGCACCAGGTAGGTAGTTTACCTCACTCCAGATGGGGCGGATCTCTTCAAGCTGACGACCATCCAAGCGCACGCGCTCCTTGATCATCATATCACGAATCGCTTTCTTCTCAGCTGAGCCATAGTAGCGGCTGAACATTTTCATGTCCAACTCAGGCTGCTCCTCTAGCAGAGTTGCTAAGAACGCTTTTTTTACTTCGCTAAAGCCTGCCTTACGGCCTTCTTTGCTAGTGTTGCCGGATCGGGCAATCTCGTAGGCTTTTTGGTAAATGCCTTCGGTGATACGCTGCTTTAGCTCGTCGTTCTCATCGTACTGTGGGTACTCACGCTTTACGGCTGCTTTCTCTACAGCCGCGGCGAGTTCCTGCTGCACGCGAATTTGGTCTTTGATTGCTTCGTGTCCGGCAGCGATGGCTTCCACCATCTCCTCCTCGCTTACTTCGCTCATTTCGCCTTCTACCATGGCTACAGAGTCGATGGTAGCACCTACAATCAGATCAATGTCGGCACGGGCAATATCAGCGCTCTTGGGGTTGATCTGCAGCTTACCGTCGATGCGAGCTACTCGTACTTCCGAGATAGGACCAGCAAACGGAATGTCAGATATTGATAGAGCTGCCGAAGCAGCTAGAGCTGCTAAGGCGTCGGGTTGTACTTCTTTATCGGCCGAAATGAGGGAAATCATCACCTGCACTTCGTAGTGATAGTCTTTGGGGAACATGGGCCGCAGAATGCGGTCTACCAAACGTGATACAAGAATCTCGTAGTCTGATAGACGACCTTCGCGGCGCTGGAATGAACCAGGGATCTTACCGGCCGAGCCGAATTTTTCTTGATAGTCTACCGAAAGAGGCAGGAAATCTACTCCCTCACGCTGGCTAGGTTGCGATACCACTGTAGCTAGCAGCATGGCGTCACCTAGGCGTACGACAACCGAACCGTCGGCCTGCTTTGCTAGCTTGCCGGTTTCGATAGTAATAAGTCGGCCGTCAGGCAGGGTAATAGATTTGGTAATAGCGTTGTAATTGGGCATCTTCAGTTTGCTTGAAACAGCGACAGCGGGCGAGTAACCAAAAAAACGGGCTTGTAGCAGCGCCGTTTTACTCTAGGTATTTCTACTTCCAAGAATAGAACAACAGAATAGGCAAAAAAGGTGGCTACTCTGCATAAAAAAAGAGTAGGGAACCCTGGTTGAGGGCTCCCTACTCCAGCGGGTGGGCTTACTTACGAATGCCCAACTCCTTGATAATGGCGCGGTAGCGGTTGATCTCGCGGTGCTGCAGGTAGTCCAACAGACGGCGACGCTTACCAACAAGCTTGAGCAGGCCCAAACGAGTCGAGAAGTCCTTCTTGTTCACCTTAAGGTGTTCAGTCAGGTGATTGATACGGTGGGTGAACAGTGCAATTTGCGATTCAGCCGAACCGGTATCGGTGGCAGTTTTAGCCAGGCTGTTCTTCTCGAAAATAGCCTGTTTTGCTTCGGTAGTGAGTTTCATCGGCAGATAGGTTACCCCGTCTTGGATTAAGCGTGAAAAAAGAAAATTTATACCCCGCATTTCGGGGTGGCTGCAAAGATAGCAGATTTTTAGTTGCCAATTCTCATTTATTAAGGCACTCTGCCAGCATTTCTATAATCTGGTTTAGTCTTCAGTGACTAATTGACGGCTAAGCCAATTGTTGAAAATCAGCCTCGCTGGTACCCTCGAAACGGCCATCGGATCTTAGCTGGAAGACGACGCCAGAAATCTACTTCCAGCAACCCTGAATCGTTGCGAGCCTGGTACAGGAAAAATAGGCCGATAGGAAGCAAGATGCAGTCGGCCATCCACATACCTAGACCCACCGGAATTATGCCTTCACGACCCTGTTTTTCCCCAATAATCGAGATGACGTAGTAGATAATGAAGAACAGAATAGCGACGAGAATAGGAACCCCTAAACCGCCCTTCTTAATGATAGCGCCGAGTGGTGCCCCAATGAGGAACATAACTAAAATGGCCGCTGATTGAGTGTACTTGCGAAAGATCTCAATACGAAAGCCACTAGCGTCTTTGCCTAGGTTGCTGAGCTGCTCGCCCGAAGAGCCAACAAATGAGCGCACGTTGCGAGCCCGGTTAGTGGCTTGTTGCACAATGCCAACCTGCAAAGCAGGCAACCGTGTTGCCGGAACCTGCAGTTTTTCAATGCGTCGGTTGGAAGCTTGACCAGTCGTATCGAGGCGAAGGTAGGTATAGTAAGGGTTCAACTGCTGAATCAAACTGCGTCGCTGTAGCGTTAAGCGGGAGTGTAAAGAGTCAGCCGCTTTTACCAGTTGCGGAATGTTTTTCATCATCCGGTTCTCAGCGAAAAGCTCTTGCCTGGTGCGATTTAGGTCGAAAGATGCTAGTGAGAACGTAATCATGTTACGCGAGAAAGCCTGGCGAATAAAGCTCGCTCCGGAGCGGTCACGGGTGTCGGGTTGTTCTACAAACGTCTGCCCGCGGAACAGCTCCAAGCCTAGATATTGCCCGCCAAAGCGCGTGAACATGCGCCCAGAGTCGGCCAAGATCATCGTAGAATTGCCCCGGCCATTCGTGTGGTCATAGATCATAACCCCCATCAGGATATCGCCGTTCTTTCCCAGCTTCTGATTCACTTTGATCGTGTAGCCCGGAATACCATTGTAGAACACCCCTGGCCGAATATCCAGCGCTAGTTTCTGCTGACGTACGTCCCAGAGGAGACTGTAAGCACCAAGATTTGCCTTGGGCACGATGGTATCATTAAACCAGAAGGCAAATATTGATAGTGCCACGCTAACAACCAGCACCGGCCGCAGGATGCGAGTCAGCGAAATGCCTGAACTTTTAATGGCAGTCAGTTCGTGGTGCTCACCTAGCTGACCATACGTCATGAGGGAGGAGAGAAGCACCGCTAATGGCAGCGAAATAGGCACCATCAGCACGCTGAAAAAGAACAGCAATTGCCCAATTACCCCAATACCTAGATCTTTGCCGACTAGGTCATCGAGATATTTGAGCATGTATTGAGTGAGCAGGATAAACTGCACGACCGCGAAAGTGAGAAAGAAAGGCCCAGCGAAGGCCTTTAGAATCAACTTATCAAGTTTTTTCATGAGAATCGGACACGCGTTACCCGTAAGCGGCGCTTGGCGTGCTAAGCGTAAATGCGAAACGAAGATACGGCTCGTTTCGCGCCCGTTTCCTTTGAATTAATAGAAAAACCTAGCCGCCAACCAACTCACGTAGTTGTTGCACTAAACCATCCCACATTTCCTGAAGTTCGATATCGTCCGTTTCCTCCGAGTAATCCAGCACCCGCAAGAACACTTCTTGGGTTAGCTGAGATTCTTCGATGGTGAAATCGAGGTAGTTGGCATCGGTCATCGGACGCTTGTCCTGGTCTAAAAACACAAAACGCACCGAGCGGTTGGTGCGATGCGAGTTGAGCTCAGCAAAGTGGGACTGATTGTCCCAGATGAAGTTATAGCGTTGATTTTCTTCGAGGCGTACTTCTTGGCAGAACCATTGACCCAGACCAGAAGGTGAAGCTAAATACGGATACAATATCTTTGGTGAAGCATTGACCGGGTATTCTACCATAAAACGGTGCTTCGTACGAGTAGCAGAGAGCGGCATAAGCAAAGCGGCAAAATAGGTGTTAGGCCATCAGCGCAGATTTTGGATGGCTGCAACCAATATACAAATCTTTTTTTTCTACAACGCTTGCATCAGGTTAAATCTTGTGTCTACCTTTGCGGCACCAAACGCGGCGGGGTAGCTCAGTTGGTTAGAGCACAGGATTCATAACCCTGAGGTCACGAGTTCAACTCTCGTCCCCGCTACAAGAAACGGCCTTCCTGATTCAGGAAGGCCGTTCTCGTTTTCTCAGGCGATACTTCGGAAGACTAAAGTTTGTTTCTGTAGCTTGTGTTCTGCCTCCCGGAGCGGGTATGTTCGTTGTGCTTCTCTGCCATACGCTTACCGACGAAACAGCGTAAGAACAGCGTTTACCTTTTTGAATCTATGCGAACCAGACTACGACGCCATACGCGCCGGCTCAAGGTGATTGTATATAAGGAAACCTTATTTGATTATAAAGAGCACCTCTGGACCTTTCTAGGTGCCTTCCTAGGTATCGGTCTAATTGGCTTACTCAGTCAATATCGCCTTGCCCCAGCGGATGCACCGTTGCTCATTGGCTCGTTTGGTGCCTCGTCGGTTCTCATTTATGGCGTTATCAATAGCCCTTTAGCACAACCGCGCAACCTCGTGGGCGGCCATGTACTTAGTGCTGTTATCGGGGTGACTGTGCATCAGTTCATCCCGCAACAATTATGGTTGGCAGCCGCGTTGGCCGTATCACTTTCCATTATAGGAATGCAAATCACCAAAACGCTGCATCCACCTGGCGGGGCTACAGCGTTGATTGCCATCATTGGCTCACCTCAGTTGAGGGCGCTCGGTTACGGGTATGTATTAATGCCCGTGCTTACAGGTGTTCTATTGTTACTGCTAGTTGCAGTCGTTGTTAATAATCTTGCTCCCACCCGCCATTATCCTGCTAATAGAAATTGGTATCGCTTCTGGCAACGCACATATCAATAACATGCTGTATCGGATTGCTAACTCGGGTCAAAACCAATAGCCTGCTCCCAGGCTCCAGATTCTTTGAAGTAATATCCGCTGGGTACGATAACTCGCCATGACAACATCTACGTAGGTATCCATTAACCAGCGACGACCCAGCGTCCAATGACGGCTCCCGAGTAGCAGTGGTGACTTAAAAACTAGATATGCAATCTGCCGGGTGCGAAATGGCCGATGCGAGTATTAGATAGATGAACACGCGGTAGCTTAGGCGCATGTTCGTATAAGTCAACTATCTAGGTTTTACGCCACCTGCAAAAACAACTTATCGAAATTGATAAGCTTCTTAATAAAGTAATTAAGTGAAGCTTTGGAAAGACAAAAGAGTGAATGGCTACGCCAAAGCTAGCCTCAGCAGCGTCAGGTTTGTAGTTGTAGCTCAATAGACTTTAAGCGGCTTGCAGCTCATCTTCACGGTAGCAGTCCCAATGGCCGTCATCTAATTGGTACACATTCACGCGGAGCCATAACTTGGTACGTGGGTGACGCTCTTTCATCTGGCCACGCCAGATAATATTACGCGCTGGTGCACCAGGAGTAGGTTGTACTGGCTGACCCAACGCATAAGCAAAGCAGGAAGCAGGACTACGCAGGAGAGTACTGGTTTCTTCTGAAGCATCGGCTTCCGGAATAGGCACAGGTGATGTGCTACAAGCTACTTCGTGCCAGGCGAGAGGCTCTCCGCAACTAAGGCACAAGGAGGCATCCAGTATCTCTTCTTGTGCTTCATCAGGATATAGACTATTGGGCTCGGACTCGTATAGTGAGTGCTCATCAGTAACAATGACTTGCCGAGTTGTTTTGCTAGTTGCCATTCTGAATAGCGAAAGTTTTCAGCGAATTTACGTTTCGCTAATCCTTTTAGCAACACCTCGCTGATAGCATCTGAGCTATCGACGGAGAAATTTCGTCGGCACAATGCGTGCTTGAGTCTATTTAACCTCTTTGGCTTAAGCTAGCAGGGATCGTTGCGTCGTGTGATTTTATTAACATCGGAGCTTTTGACGTATAGCTATCCTAGCCTTTTCTAGGCAGCACTACGCGCACTTGTATAGGAGGAGGGAGGAGAATAGTCTGAGTCCACACTCGATTAGCTAGATTGGGTGCATGCAGGAGCAGCATTTCAATGTCCGTCTCGACTGCTCTTCGCTATATCAAAAAAAGCCCCAGTGTGAACTGAGGCTTTCTTACTAGGGGCGACGGTGAAAATTACTTCGGGTGTGGCGAGCACCGCCCGTATTCAGTTGGCGGTACCGGTTCGTGCAGTCGGTTAACAGTAATGCCGGCAGCACGAGGATCAACAGCAGCTTTCTCATACTCTCTCTAACGTATGACCAGGGACATACATTATACGTGATAGAAGTACTTACAGACTGTGGAACGGCCGCAGCATGTTTGCTTAGTTACGTTGTAGAACAAAAAATTTGCTAGGGATAGTACTTCATCCAAGCGTGCCTAGCTATTGCTGTTTGGATCTGCACGCAATTCTAAAGCCTAATTGTCAAGATTTGTGTTAAGTGCCAGCCTTTTTCTCTCAGACTATGTTCTACATCAAACGCGTGGTGCCCAGGAACTTATGCCAGGACCTACTTGGGCCTGAGCTTGCGCCCGCTGCCGCCGCAAATAGCTGCGCTGCCAGCGTTGTAGGTGCGGTGCAGCATCAGTTAAGGACAAAGGACTCGTTGCTGATGGAAAATGCAAAGTAGGGAGCGAGAGCACAGAGGTAGAGGACATCAGATACACATAGAATAAACAATAGTAGTAATTATATTTTAATATATAATAATTGTATTTTACTATTTAAAGATTGAACACTTCGGTTAGTTCAGTACCAATATGTGCAGTGATTTCAAGATCAGAGAGTTATGAAAGTTATGGAAGGTGACTTAGGTACCGTAACGTTAGGCATAATCTGTGGCTGGTGCATGTCGAGTTGTACGGGCTGTTGGAGCTAGGTTCCACCTAATTTTCCTTGCTGCAAGAAGTAATAAGTAGCTCCTAAGTACTTCTCAATACGATTTATCCTATAAGGAAAAAGCTCTTTGCACCCTTGTGGTTGAAAGGAAAATGTACCTCTTCCTGCACCGCTAGTATTGGGGCCTACTTCGGCGTAGTCATGCTCTCAAAAAATCCTATAAGGTCACAACTGAATAAGACCCCAAAACATATAGTCGCTTGCTCATGACCGCTAGCATTCAATGCTACCACGAACGCATGCCTGCGCTAGTAACACTGCTGCACCGCAGTAGAGTAGTAAGTACTATCTATTTGTCTACCATGCGCTTGCTTAAGCCAATAGGTGGGCCGATGCGTTTGAAGCCGTGTGTCTCCCGAAAATGGTCTTGTTCGGCTTCGGACATGTTGCGGGTGACGCCTTGGCTGATCTGGCGGAAGCATTCTTCCATGCGACCAGCTGGCTGAAAAATCATCAATAGCCGGCCGGCTCCCTGACCTACTTTGGCAAAGCTATGCGGGATCATACGGGGACCAAACACACTATCCCCAGCCGTTGCGTGAGTGAGGGTATCGCCAATCTTAAACTGAAATTCTCCTTCCAGCACGTACCACCACTCATCCTGTTCAAAGTGGTAGTGGTGGGAGGGGCCTCCTTCCTTGACACGGCGCGACTCAAAGACATACAAGTCACCTGCGGTATCTATGGTACTGATTTTCGACCAAAATGTGTCGCCCTCGAACAACGCCATGGGTTGATTGCTGCGGTCCTGGCCTACTTTTACTACGAAACCCTTCCCATCGCGCAAGCGGGTAAGTGCTTTGGCTGCTCGCGTCAGCGGAAAAGCTAGGAATGTAGCGGTTGCCACGCAGGCACGAAGAAAACGTTCGCGGTTCATGATAGAGCAGAATGAAGTGCAATCGAACAGGGGAACTTCGCTGGAACACGCTTCTTCTGAAGAGCAGCGCCCATGTAAGATCGGCGACAAGAAATAGCTGCGCAATCACATAATAGGGTGATATACAATGATTAGGCGGTTGGTTGCAGAGGACGAATTAATGCGTCACATCGACTCGTTCGTCTAGTGCTACTTCTTATTTGCAAGCCGTCGCCTTCAAGGTCGCCGACCTAGCTGGCTGCGGTTTGTTCCTACAGCTTCTCAAATAGGTGTCTGTTTTACCTAAAAAGGTGTAGTAGAGTACATTTGGGCGGCTCAGCGCACTATTTCAAACCAGCCTTTATAGGTGGTGCCATCCGTTAGGCGGCAGAGATAGAAATAGAGGCCAGCACTAACACCCTCGCCATTGTAGGTGTTTTGGTAATCCTCCGTCTGGTACACGCTGTGCCCCCAGCGGTTAAAAATAGCTAGAGCTGTACCAGGATGATACGCTAGGTTCGTGATGACAAACACGTCATTCAAGTGGTCCCCATTGGGGGTGATGATGTTGTAGAAAGCTAGGCAACGCCTGTCCGGTTCAACGCGCAGGAGGGTGGGGCAGGAGGGCGATGCCAGATCGACTACTTGAATTGTGGCAACGGCTCCTTCGTTGATATCTACGCGCACTTCATTGGTCCCTTGGCCGCTTACCAGCAGACCATCTGTTACTGTCCACTGGAAGGCAGACGGTATGCCATCTACCGTATAACGTAGGCCTTTGCGGGTCTGAGCACAATAAGTGGTAGGTCCTGTAATGATGGGCCCGCTACCAATGGTAACTAGGTGAGACACCGAGTCTGTGAGGCAGCCATTCGCCAGCAGGCCGCTGACTGTTACTACGCCCTTACCAGCATTGCTCCAACGCACCTGCACGGTGCGGCTAGTAGGGGAGCCTACCACCTGTCCGCCACGGGTTATCCACCGGTACTGATCGAGAACGGGGCCAACGGCAGTGTAGGAGACAGTGCTTCCCGCGCACACCACCGAATCGCCCCGTATGCGAACAATAAGTTTGGGCCGCACCACGGTAATGCGGAATACCTGGGCAATGACTTTGCTGGCACATGCTTCGTCGGCTACCGTTACTACTATGTCGTAGGGGGTGACGCGCGCCAGCCCGCACCCGGCCCGTAAACTAAAAATTCCGCTGACGGTACCCTGCCCCGTTACCTGGACTACTCCCACTGCCCGGGTACCCACTGGGGCACCCGGCTGTCCGTTGAGGGTGGCCTCAATAGGGCCTGCACCGTCGAGCAATCCACTGCTTACGGTCATGGTTAAGCGTTGATTATCGGGGTCTTGGGCCATAATATTGAATTGCAGGGCCTGGCCTTCCTCTACTTGCATGTCCCGTTGAGCTAGGGTTGCCGCAGAAAAGACGGGCGATGAGTTATCGGGTCCGTTGCAATTCAATACGGCTACCTGTATATCGCGCCGGAGTGTGGCAAGCAAGATTTCCTTTCCATTAATCATGCGGTATTCCTGCACGTCGACTGCTAGGGCAAAATAGCCCTGTGTGGAACTCCGGTACTGCGCCAGCCCAGTGCCCGCATCAATAGTAGCCATACCGACGTTGCCGAAGGGTTGCGTAGCGCTGTAGCCCGCTGCATACTGCACGGATACAGTCGTCGGGATGAAAGTGGAAAAATCAGGATTACCCGCAGGAGCAACTAAGCTGTAGCTCAGCCGGTCGCCATCGGCATCGTAGGCATTGTTCAGAGAGGAAACAGTTTGGCCGCGACAAACCACAATCAGAGCATCACTCGTAAATTCTGGTGAAGTATTGGGGAGCGTACCGGGCGTTAAATCCACTGCCAGCGTGATGCCCTCCGTCGAGGGAGTGCGCAGGTTTGTTATGCCAACATTCCGGGCCGCAGAAGTGAATTGCGCTACGTACCCTTCGGGCACGACCGGCAAACTGAAGATGGTATCGTATATAGCTAGGGTAACGCGGGGTGCGAGAGCGGCACATCCTGGTGGGGTAGCTGGCGTAATCTCCACGAAGCTGTCACGCAACACATTCACGGACAGTAACAAGCCTTTGCCAGGCGCTTTGCTGTAGAGCCGAATCGGAATGGAAGGCGTTCCGTTGGGAGCCGCGGAGCCATCTTCTTTGTTGAAATAGATTCTCGCTGTTACTCGGTAGCGAAATGGCTGGCTGACAGGACCCGCGGCATCTAGAAACTTATACGTTAGTTCTCCTCCAACCAAGTGAGAAGCGAGAGCCGGAACAAGGCCTGCCAATAGCCATAGGAGCAGAACAGACGCTGTACGCCTTACGATAACCATACGATTGGAACCAACTAATTGATTAACTGTGCCTAATGTAAGTAGTGGACTTGTAAGAAACTTGTCAACCCTAGCGCTATACGCGGCCCGAGTCATATACTAAGCAGTTGGTGCTGACTTGGTATCTTGCCTGTACTCGGCGATTTAGCTACCCTGGCACCTCATCTGTCTTCTCCAGACCTCTCTCCGCATGCCTGCGCACTACTATCCGCAAGACTTGGCCGTGGCCCTTCAACAGCGCTGGTCTGCGCAAGCCGCCTCACTGCCTCCTCTAGATCAGCTCACGGCATTTATTTCTACGCTCTACCAAGCTAGCTTACTGGCCGAGGAAGGGCGATCGGTTGTGTGCCATGCCGTGCTGGCTTCGCAAGCCCAGTTAGAAGCGCAACCGGTTAGGCTAACGGATTTTCATATAGCCCGTTTCGCCGAGCCACGCGCCTGGAATGAGCAGGAACTGCGCCGCTTGAGTCCCGCTGTGCAGCACCGCAGCAGCCTGCTAGCCGTGGAGCCGATGGCGACGGGGGAGTTGCGACTGTGGGGTTTGTTGTTCAGTGGTCATGCGTGGGACCACGTGCTGGATGATCCACAGGAGATGAGGGCTGTCGCGCCCCAGGCACTACTCGTGCAGATAAGTGGGCCGGGCAGCCTAGTGTTCTACAGTGGTGCCCACCGCATCCTTACACTGCAGCGCGGGCGCATTGAAGGGCACGGCTTCCTGCAATTTCCTAAGGCCTGGGGGATGGGGCATTTTTTTGAGAATCGGCAGCTCGCCGGACCTGCGGCAGTGGGCCAGGAGTGGACGGTGGTGCAGGAAGAGTGCATCATACAGTTCGTGCTACACATGCAACGCCGTGCCCTTACCCGCTCGCGGGTCAGTGGTCACGGATTACTGGTGGTACTGGTGCCTACTCACCGAGTAGCATCGCTGACTACGCCGGGCGGTTTGCTGCGGCCGAAGTATCGGCTGCTGCCTCCTGAGGTAGGGCCCCGTTACTCCAATCTGATGCATGCCATCGTGCAGCGGCTAATAGAGTTGGGCGAATTCAGCTGGGCGCATTACCAACGCTCTTCGGATGCAGAGCTGCAGGCGCTGACGGCGGAAATAGACCGCTTCGCCGACTATATCGCCGACATGGGGGCCGTGGATGGGGCTCTGGTGCTCACGCAGCAACTTGATATCATAGGCTTTGGAATTGAAATTCAAGCCACGCAAGTGCCGCTGACGCAGGTGTATCGGGCCATGGATATGGAAGCTGTATCCCTGCAGCCAGTGCCCGCTGACCACGGCGGTACCCGCCACCGAGCGGCTTACCGCCTGTGCTTGGCCGCACCCGACTGCTTAGCCATTGTCGTGTCGCAGGATGGGAGCGTGCAGTTTGTGCATCAGCAAGCCGGCAATGTGGTTTTCTGGGACCAACTCTCCTTTTAACGATTGCCTGTCTTATCCAGAGCACCTCCCGGTAGGCTAGGTAGCACGGCTCCAAAAGGAGTGGAAGCAGCAAATGGTGCGGATTAGTCGCGGCGTATTCCTTTGGTTGTGTACCTTATAGGTAAATTCTCTGGGTGGGTTCCTTGCTACCCGTATGCTTGTTCCATTGCTCCCTTGCTTGCCATGCGTCTACTTCTCTTAGTGCTCGTTGTCTTACTTACTCTTCCGCGGCCGAGCGCTGTGCCACTCGCTGCTCGGTCCGATACGGTAGTTCGCTCGACCTTCTCAGCGAAAGAGCCTATCCGAACCGGAGCAGAACAGTTCGCGGCGTACGTGCCTTACCTGCGGGGTAAGCGTGTTGGACTAGTAGGCAACCAGACGTCAGTAGTAGGTAAAAAGCACTTGGTCGATACCCTCCAGCAGCTCGGCATCACCTTCGGGATGATATTTGGCCCTGAGCATGGGTTCCGGGGTAATGCCAGCAATGGTGCTCACGTACAAGACGCCGTCGATACAACGACCGGCTTGCCCGTCGTCTCGTTGTATGGTGCTCAGCGTAAGCCTACTCTCGCGCAGCTACAGGCGCTGGATATAATGATCTTCGACTTACAAGATGTGGGGTGCCGCTTCTACACGACCATCAACACGCTACGTGATATTATGGAAGCGTGTGCAGCCGCAGACAAGGAGTTGGTGTTGCTTGATCGGCCTAACCCCAACGGCTACGTGGATGGTCCTGTGCTCGATATGCGGCTGAAGTCGGGGATCGGTCAGTTTCCCGTGCCCATCACCCATGGCATGACCCTAGGAGAGTTCGCCCAAATGATCAACGGGGAGGGCTGGCTGCCGAACCAGAAAGCGTGTAAGCTCAAAATCATTCCGGTTAAAAACTATTCGCACACAGCTCCTTATACGTTGCCCATGGGACCCTCGCCCAACTTGATGAGCCAGCAGGCAGTGGGCCTCTATCCTTCTTTGTGTTTGTTTGAGGGTACCGTTATTAGCCAGGGACGGGGAACGTACATGCCCTTCTCGGTGCTAGGCAGCCCAGCGCTAAAAGGCAAATATCCATTCTCCTTCACGCCGGTGAGTCTGCCGGGAAAGTCCGAAACGCCACTCTACCAGGACCAGATGTGTTATGGCCTTGATTTGCGCAATTACAACCTGACGGCACTTCGGCGCGCCGGTAAAATCAACCTAGGGTGGCTGCTGGAACTCTACCGCGCCTCCCCCAATAAAGCGCAATTCTTCGATCGCACACAGAGCAAACAGATGAATAACTTCGATGCGCTAGCCGGTACCACCTTACTGAAAGAACAAATTATAGCGGGCAAGAGCGAGCAGGAGATTCGGCAAAGCTGGGAACCGCAGTTGTCCGCGTACAAAGCCATGCGCAAGAAGTACACGTTGTATCCCTGATAAGCCTCTTTTAGCGGTAACTCTTGAGTATGTAGGCTAACTAAGCCTGCTGCCCTCTCAACGCAAACGAGGCGCTGACTTTCGCCAGCGCCTCGTAGTTACCTAGGTTCAACCTGGCGGCTATTTCAGCAATAGGCGCTGGGTGACCACTGTACCATTGGTAGTCAGGCGGCCGATGTACATGCCTTTAGCTAGGTGGGTACCATCCATGGTGAAGTTGTAGTCGCGGCCGGCTTGGACCGTGCCGTCAAACAGCGTGGTTACCTGTTGCCCCAATCCGTTGAATACGTGTAGTTGGGCGGTACCTGTGGCCGGCGCGCGGAAGCGAAGCGTGGCCTGCCCAGCAAACGGGTTGGGAAATGCTTCGAGCAGATGCTGATTGGCCTTGCTAGCATTGCGAGCAGCGAGCGGCAGGCCGGCTGCCAGCTGGGCAATCTGCGCGGGCGTAAGGGCAAAGTTGAACACCTTTAGCTCATCCAAAGCGCCCTGGTAAGGAGCGGGTTGATTTGCTGTTGACAAGAACTCTAGCTCTCCGATGTTGCCCACAATTAAGGCACTGGCTTCGCCGATACCTAGGGCTTTGGTAGCGGTTTCTTTCACAAATACGCCATTCAGGTACAGCTGGAGCTTCTTGTTGGGCACGTCGCGCAGGGCCGCTACGTGCACCCACTCGCTGGTGAAGAAGGGCGCGCCGGTGGCTTGCAACTCGTCCTTGTTCTTATCGTCATCGATGGCGAAACGCAGCTGCTTGTTCTTAAACTCAATATTGAAGCGCTTGCCGGTGGCGCCTGTGGTGGCGTTGCGGGTGATGGAGCCTTTGCAGAGCAGGTAGGCGCTCGTGTTGTTGTCCTGGGGCAATTGCGCCGCGCTGGCTTTCATCCAAAAAGACAGGGAGAAAGATTGCTGATCGAGGTAGAGCTGATCCTGCTGGGGGATGCGCACTACGTACATATCCGGGCGGGCGGTGGCAAAGTCGAGGGCGTTGAACACCTTGCCCGGAATGCGGATACTGGCATCATCGTCATCGAGACCTAGCACGCCGGTGTTGTTGTAGCTCGATTGATCCAGAATCTGGGTGCCTTCCACTTCATCGAAGCCCCAGTGACCAACCAGTTGAGGTGCAATGTATTGGGTAGTACGGAAGGACCACAGCGCGCCTTCGGCCGTGCCACGATCATTCACGGCATCTACGCGCCAGTAGTAGGTGGTATTTTCCGAGAGCCCGCTCACCTCGTAGGAAGGAGTAGCGGAGTAGGGCAGTTCTGCGCGGGTTGTTAGTGCGGCCGGGTCGGTACCAAACTTCACCACGTAGGTCACGGTATTGGTAGCCCCGAGCCATTTCAGGGTCAGCTTGCCATTACTCACCTCCGCGTACTGGAAGTTGTCGGCGGGGGTGGGCGTGTTCGTAACAGTTGGAGCCGAGGGAAGCGGCGGTGTCTTAGCCGAAACCGGTGCACTGAAGGCCGAGGAGCCGGTATCACCCACGGCTTTTAGGCGGTAATAATAGGTCTGGTTCGGTACTAGGCCCGTTTGGTCGGTGTAGGTGGTGGCGTTGGCAGCCGGGTGGTTGATGTCGGTGAAGGCAATGCCATCGGTGGAGCGCTCCAGCACGAAGTACTGCTCGTTGTCGGAGTTGTCGGCCCAGGTCACCACAACCTTGCTGCTCGGGGTGGGCACTTCCGTGGTCGTGGCCGTGAGCGTGATGCCGGTAGGATGCTTCACGAAATCCGGCGCGGGCGTCTTGATGAGGCTGTTGATATACACCTCAATGTTGAGGTACTGGGGGCTAGCTCTGCTGTAGGCTACCGCGTCGGCGGGGTTGTTCTTGTTCAGCCCATTGGCATCTTCCCACGCATCGGGTAGGCCGTCGCTGTCGGTATCCGAGCGGGCGGGAGCGTTGAATACGACCCCTAGGCCGCCGTTGGCGAACGGCAGATCGGTTTCATTGTACACGTACAACCCCTTGGTGCCCTTCGATTTCACCTCTTCCACCATGAGGTTATCCACCTGGTCGCGGCGCGGGTAGGTGGCGCCTACGCTGTCGATAACCTGCTGGTAGGCTTGCGCCGCTGTAAACTTAGGTTGCGCAGTGGGGTAGGCGAATGGCTGCGTTCGAAAACCAGTTGGCGCAATGCCCGGATACCCTAGGGTGTCGTAGGGCACGGCGGCACCGTCGAGGGCGCCGTTCTTGTTGTTATCGAAGTAGTTACCGGCCCCGAATAAGTTGAACGTGCCGGTGCCCCGCGAGAAAGGCGTTTTCAGCGTGGGTGTTGTCAGCGGACCGCCGACAAAGTAGTTGTTGATGATGTTCACCTCCGACACGCCGGCCGAACCGCCCATGATGTAGGCATCGGCCGACCAGCCGTAGTTGAGGTTGTCGCCGAGCCGGTTACCGTTGCCCCAGTCGTACACCACGTTGTTCACGAACTCATTGATACCCTTTACTTTGGGGTTGCGGGTCTTGTTGCTGATGTAGAGGTTGCCCACCAAGCTCACTTTGCCGCCGTCAGGCGTCTGAATCAGGCCCCCGGCGGAGTGGTTGGCGCGGTGTAGGCCTTGCCCGATGATCGAGTTTTGAACGGTGATGTTGTCGGGTGCCGTGCCGTTGCCGTCCCAGTTGATGGAGAAAACTTCGTCCATGCCCCAGGTAAACGACATGTGGTCGAAAATCATGTTGGAGCCGTTGGCCAGACCGCACGCATCGTTACCTTGGTTGCCAGTGGAGCCCAACCGAATGCGAAAGAAGCGGCAAATGGTGTTGCTCGACCCTGTGAACGTGACGCGCTTATTGAAGGTGACGATACCATCGCCGGGCGCCGTTTGCCCCGCAATGGTGGTGTTGGGGGCCACGCTCAGGTTGGAAGATAGGTTGATGATGCCACCTACGGCAAACACCACGAAGCGCCCCGGCTTGCTCACGGCGTCGCGCAAAGAGCCCGGCCCGCTGTCGTTAAGGTTGGTCACGACGTACACCGTGGGGTTGGCAACGCCCCGGGCACCGGTAGCGAAGCGCCCGAAGCCACCCGCGCCGGGGAAAGCTAGGGTTTGGGCCTGCGCGGCCAACTGGGTGCCGGCCAATAAGCCAAGGGCAAGCGTACCTCCTTTTAAGGCACGCGTACAGCGTAGAACGTTTGTTCTCATCTGCTAGGAAAGTTTGTTTTGGTGGGGTTTTAAAACGTCGGGGGCTTGCCGGCAGGGCAAGCAGAGCAGAATTTGACCAAAGCCGATTGCGCGGGTCAGCAAGCAGGGTGTGGAGGTAAAAGAGCTAGGTTAACCTAGCTAAACTCTCCTGTACTCTGCTGAGCTTCAGGTAAAATGCCGGGAAGTTATAAGTGGCCGCTGGCGTGCAGGCTAGGTACAGTAACGAGAGTAAGTAGCCCGCGCTATATGCCCATGACCATTAACCAAACGCCCGACCTAAGTTGAACCTAGGTCGGGCGTTTGGTTAATGGCGTGCGAAGTGCACCGGGGCAGCAGATGCTCTATGAGCCGGCTTGCAGTTGCAGGATCGTGACCGAATACGGGTCTAGCGTCCGGGTGAAGCGAGGCGCCACCCGCTTAATTTTCGAGGTGACCGGCACGATCTTCTTTGGCTCCGTGATAGAGTTTGTGTCTTCCGGCTTGGCGCCTTTGAGTACCACCAGCGTTGCCGTTGAGGCTACTTTGGAGGCTCCTGTCAAGTTGATGTCAACGGGCTGTTTCTGCCCCGTGGTGTTCACCATTTTCAAGTAAACCGCGCCCGTTTTAGCATCCTTGGTGGCGGCATAGAACAAGGAAGGCACGGGCTTTGGGGTGGTGCCCTCGGTACTATCGCGCTTGGTGCGCGGCCGCTCACGCATCGGGATGTTGGCTCCCGTCGTGGGCACGGTTTCGGTACCTAGGTATTCGCTGAACAGCTTCTGGACGTAGTAGGAGGGCGAACCGTAGCTGGTCAGGGCGTCGTAGCCAATTAGGTCCGAATCCCACTGCCAAGCCTTTTTGGCGGTGGCAGTAGCCGTATTGACATTGACAAACAAGGGTGCGTAGCACGACATGACAATGAGGTCCGCGTTGCGTTCCATACCGGTCATCCAAGCGGCGTCGCCTAGTGCGGCGTTTAAGTTTGTGGTCGGAACTCCTTCCCGCGTAGCCCACTCGCCCACGAAAATTTTAGGTCCGCTGCGGTCATAGCTGTCGTATTGCGACGCGTTGTGCCACATGTCCCAGGAGTTGCGGTAGTAGTGCTCGTCCAGGATTTCTGGCTTTTTGCCGGTCGTCACTTTCATGGTCGGGAACTGGGCATCGGCGATGGTAGAAATGCAGTGCAGCTGCGGGTATTTGGCCTCGATAGCCGTCCGAAACTGATTGAAACGGCCGTCGTAGCTGTTGCTGCGGTCAAACCAGTCTTCGTTGCCAATCTCGATGTAGCGCAGTTTGAAGGGCGCCGGGTGACCGTCGGCGGCGCGCTTGGCGCCCCAGTAGGTGGAGACGTCGCCCATCACGTACTCGATTTCGTTCAGGGCATCTTCCACGTGGGGCTTCAGCAGCGGACCAGCGTCGATATGGTCTCCGTTCAGGGAATAACCAGCATATACGCCCAGCAACGGCTCGGCTTTTATGTCCTCGCACCACAATAAGAACTCCATCAGGCCCATGCCATCGGAGGCGCGGTAGCCCCATGAGCCCCGATGGCCTGGTCGGCTTTCCAGCGGACCTAGGGTCGTTTTCCAAGGAAAGGCGTCAGTAATTAGGGGGCCTTCCAGGTAGTTGCCGCCCGGAAACCGCAAGAACGTCGGCTTCATATCCACCATCATCTGCATCAGATCCGGCCGGTTGCCGTTAGGGCGGTTGTTGTACGTAGGCGGAAACAGCGAAACGAGGTTGAAATAATAGAGCCCCGGGCGGTTGGTGGAAATAACAAACCGAGCGTCTTTCGTGGGTTTCACGTTGGCGCTGGTAGTCAGCGCCAGGTTATACTTTTTCCAGTAGACGCTTTTCTCCAGGTTGACGGTGCCGGTGGCGTACACGGTTTTGCCGTCGTTGCTTTCGATGCTCACCGTGATAGGACCGGCGGTTTGGTCCTCAATCACGGGCTCAGCGGGTGGGGCGGGTTGGCCAGGCCGTTGACGGGGCGGCGGCACACTGCCGGAGCCTTTCAGGTAAAACGAGGCTTGATAGGTAGTGGCGGGCTTCACCGGGATGCCCCAGTAGCCCTCATTGGCCACGCCAACACGGCCACCGGCCTTCTCTACGGTCAGGCGCAGGCAGGTAGTCAGCGCTTCGTTGATGGCGTGACGACGCTCGGGGAAGGGAACGTTGTCTAGGGTGGCCGCCATCAGCTTGATGGCACCTTTGGAGTCCGCACCCTCTTGCACAAGACTCCAGCCATCGGGCGCGGCGGGGTTGTCCTTGAAGATGCGGTTGCTGATAAGCTCGGCGTACAACCCTCCGTCGTAGGAGTGGTTAATTTCCTCAGTCATCAAGCCGTAGAGCATTGGGCTTACCGCGGCGCTGGGCTTGGAGAAGTCGAGGGTGAGGGTGGGCTTCTGGGCCTGCGCGGGGGGAAAGGTCAGGCCTAGCAGCGTTAGCACGCCAACGCTCGCCCGGGCAAGTGTTGTTTTGGTAGTGGGTTTTTTCATGAACAGATAGTAGATAAGAGCGACAAACGCCAAAAAGATGCGGATTTCTTCTGGTAGTTGCCTCAATTATTATCCTGCTGCCCACTTTCCGAATGAGAAGCAGTTGCGTGCTAAACTTAGGCGGCGCTTTCTGCTCTATGAGCTGCGCAAAGCCACACCCGACAGCTACGGCGCAAGTACTCACCGTTTCACTATGAAAAAGGCCGTCCTCTCAACCAATAGAAGAGAGGACGGCCTTATAAGAACCTAGCTTAGCAAGTTTGCAGATCAGCGCCAAGCTCGGCCACCTGCCACAGTTTGAGTGAAGCAATGTATATAACCCAAACGGCGGTGCATGGCCAATTGGCCCCAGCACTAGATCGGTAGAATGGTTGATCCGCCGAGCCTGCTAACTATTTGTCATCATTTGCTTTATTGTCAGTGAGTTGGCTTGTGGTAGTTTTGGTCGTCGATTTGGTGGCAGTGGGCCAGGGTAGACCTAGCAGGCTCGCTGCGCGTGGTGCCACGTCTTGCAAGGCCATTTGCGGGATAACCTGCCCAGCCGTAAAGCCCGGTCCGAAGCCGATAAACCCGGTCTGAATCTGCGTGTTATCGGGGAAGAAGCCGTGGGTGCCGCCTTTGCCTGGCCGCACTACCGCGCCCTCCCGCGCCGCGCTCATGGACACGCCGAGCACAGGCGCGAGGGCTAGCACCGCGTTCGGGTCAGCACCAATTTTATCAAGCTCAGGGCGCTCCACTACCCGGAACAGCTTCTGCTGATCGACGGGCAGTTTGACGAGCAAGCTGCGTACCTGTGCGACGGTCTTCTTGTCCTTTTTGTCTTTCAACATCAAGAACGCCGCGGCGCCGGAAGTATGAAATTGCGCCTTCCAGTCGCCTTTTTCGGCGTTGTACAAACCGTTTTGAGCCAATACCACATTCGGGGCTAGGGTCGTGTTGATGTCGACGAAGCC
This sequence comes from Hymenobacter sp. GOD-10R, assembly GCF_035609205.1. NCBI lineage: Bacteria > Pseudomonadati > Bacteroidota > Cytophagia > Cytophagales > Hymenobacteraceae > Hymenobacter > Hymenobacter sp. GOD-10R. The sequence goes on along the minus strand of NZ_CP141184.1, from coordinate 3,568,282 downwards.
GTGGTCACCGGTTACTATCACGGCGGTTTCCTTGTCGATGCCGGCTTTGGCGAGGGCTTCTACGATGTTACCCACGGCCCAGTCGGCGGTGGCTAGGGCCTTACGCACGTGCTCCCCATCGCGACCGTCTTGGTGCTCCGCGTGGTCGACGCCGAAGATGTGGATGGTAAGCAGCGCCGGCTTGTAGGTTTCGAGCAAGTAGGCGGCGATGCGACTGTCGTTCTCGTCTTCACTCACATAGTCGCTGCTCATATCGCGGGCGGTGAGCTTGCCGGTGGCGTTCAGCTCAATTTCCTCAAACAAGCCCTTGGGCGTGGTCTGCTGGCGGATGGGCGTGAGGCGGTCCATGTTCTTGTCAAGCGACCAAAACTCCGGCACGTTGTAGTCGATAGGCGCGCCCACCGACACCGGCCACTGCACCGAAGCCGATTTCAGGCCCGCCTCGTGCACGGCATCCCACAGGGTGGGCGTTTTGATCAGGTTTTCCTCCCAATACCAGCGACCCGTAGCGCCATCGGGCTCGAACGGCGAGTTGTAGTAAATGCCGTGCTCAGCCGGCGCCACGCCCGTGATAAGCGTGGTGTGCGACGGATACGTGACGCTCGGAAACACGCCCCGCACGCCATCAGCCGAGGTGCCATGGGCGGCCATGTGCTGCAAGTTAGGCGTGGGCCACTTGGCTTCGCGATAAAAGTCAGGACGAAAGCCGTCGATGCTGATCAGCACAACGTGTTTGGCTGATTGGCCAAAGGAGGAAAATGTAAGGCCAAGACCTAGGCCGAGAGTCGTGAGGAAGGATTTCATGGTTGTGGAGTTGAGGTTGTGCAAGCGGGGCGCCTCACCCCCCGGCCCCCTCTCCGAAAAGGAGAGGGGGAGCCAGACGAGCAATGAGCGGGTAGCAAGGAATAGTGAACAATTGCCCACTATTTGTTGCCTCCTCGGCTCCCCCTCTCTTTTGGAGAGGGGGCCGGGGGGTGAGGCGCTCCGTTAGAACGAATACCGGGCGCCGAGCTGAATCTGGTAGGGCGTGCCGTTCTGGTTGGTGGTGCCCACGTTCTCGTTCACGCGGTAAGTGTAGCGGCGCGTGGTTTGGTTGAAGCCCGTGACCGACATCAGGTTCTGCTGACCTAGGTTGTAGTTCACGCCCCAGTCTTTATTAAGCAGGTTGGCGAAGTTGAACACGTCGACGCTGAAGGTGAAGGCTTGCGTTTTAAACGTCTTGAAGGTCTTTTGCAGACGCACATCAAAGGTGCCGGAGAAAGGGTTGACGCCTCCGTTGCGGTCAGCAATAGAACCTAGGCTGCGGCGGATGTAGTCCTTGGCGCGGTTGTCGGGGTTGTCGAGCACCTTCTGCATGGAAGCGGCCACGGCAGGGTCCGTTTCGGGGCTGTTCGGGTCGAACACAAAGGCTAGGTCGTTGTCGGTGCCGGGGCCACCCACGAAGTCGCCGTTAATATCGGCATCCACCGTGAGCGAGTAGCGCGTGCCGCCGAGGCCGGTGAAGCGGCCGCTCAGGGCAAAGCCTTTCACCGTGGGCGTAGTGCCGAAGAACACCACCTTGTGGCGGAACTGGTTATCGGAATAGTTGATTTCGCTCAGGCTGCGCGGGTCCGACTTGATGGGGCGGAACGTGGACGTGTTGGCCACGTTGCCGTTGTAGGAAGTATTGTCGCGGGTCGAGTTCCAGGTGTAGCTCGCGTTGAAGAAACCGTCGCGGAAGTAGCGCGCTTCGGCATCGAACACCATGGCCATCTGGTACGATTTGGCTCCGTTGGTGAACTCCAGCGTGCGGCCCACAGCCTGGGTTTTGCGACCTAGCACGTTGTTCGTAATACCCGCTGTGGTGATGGTGTTGGCCGGCACGAATACGCCGCGGCCCGCTTCATTGCTGAGCGTGAAGTAGGGCTGGTCCACTAGGTTTCGGTCCAGGTACACGTAGTTGTCCTTGGTGTAGGAGACGAGGAAGTTAGCGCCCACCCGCAGCCAGCTGCCCACCATCCGGTTGATGCTGAGGTTGGCTTTGTAGATATTCGGAACTTGTAGATCCTTGTTGTTCAGGTTGATGGTCGATACGTACGGTACGCCGGGCAGCAAGCCAGGCGCCGTGTTCGGGTCGGCGCGGTAGGCCGGGAAGTCGGGGCGGGGCACGGGGTTCGTCCCCGTCGAGGGCCGCGTCACGTCGATAGAAGCCACCTTAGTACCGCTGTTCTGGATGTTGTTTACCTGAGCGTAGTTCACGGGGTTAGCCGAGAAAATGCCGCCACCCAGGCGAATGATGCTCTTCCGCTCACCCTTCACGTCCCAGGTCAGCTGCACGCGGGGCTGGATGTTGTTCCAGTCGGTGGGGTTGTTGTTGGTGCGCAAACCGAGGGCTTCCTGCACCACCGGGTTGTAGGCGCCGGCCGTCAGGTAGCTCGTCATGTCCCAACGCAACCCTAGGATGGCCTCTACGTGCGGCAGCGGGTTGTACTGCATCTGCCCAAAGAGTGAGGTGTTCAGCACGTACTGCTGCACCGACGGAATGCCTTGCAGCGGCACCTCCCGGGCGTAGCGCGACGGGTTCAGGTTGTCGAATTCCTGCAAGCTATTGAACACGAAACGCCCATTCTGCTCGCTCGAAATATAGGTATCGAGGTAGGTAAGGGTGTTGTCGGTGCCGAAGGTGAAGTTGTAGCGGCCCTTGGTCAGGTAGGTGGTATTCACCAGCTGAATCTGGTTTTCCAGGTTATTTTCGGGGGTGAAGCGTTGCCCACCGAGCTGCACCGAGGTGCTGCCCTGGCGGCCGTTGGGGAGGCGCGAGCGCACCGTCACGATGGCGCGCGGAATGTTGGCCGAAGGCAGCTCATCGTTGGGCGTGTAGTCGCGCTTCACGGTTTGGTACTGCACCTTCAGCTCGTTCAGCAGGTTGGGCGAGAACTGCGTGCGCAGCGAAGCGAGGGTGCTGTTTTCCCGCGACTTAAAGTTGCCGTACACCTCATACAGGTTGATGGCGGAGTTGTCGTCGGTGCTGTTGGGGTTATTCCAGTCGCTGTAGTTGTTGCGCAGCGTCAGGCGGTTCTTCTCGTTGATCTGCCAGTCGAGGCGGGCGAAGAAGGTGTTTGCCAGCGTCTTGCGGCCAAACTCGCCGGTTTGCTTCGCGTTGCTCACGCCGTACTTGTTGCGGGCAATAGTTACCACCGTATCTAAGGCGCCTTTGCTGATGCCGAGCGCATTTGCATCGGCGTCGGACTTAATATCGGCAATGAAGAACGGCGCCGACTGATCTTGCCGGTCGAGGGCAGTGAAGAAGTGGAGCTTGTCCTTAATAATAGGTCCGCCGAGGCTGAAGCCGTACTGATTGGTGGTGAAGTTCTGGGTGCGTCGGTTGCCGCGAATGTCGTAGGGGCTAGCCAGGAAGTCGGCGCGGTAGTAGTCGAATACCGAGCCGGTGAATGTGTTGGTGCCCGATTTGGTCACGGCGCTAATGGTGCCGCCGCCTTGCCGGCCCTGGGTCACATCGTACACGTTGGTGGCTACCTCAAACTCGCGAATAGCTTCGAGCGACAATGAGTACGGCCCGTTGCCCACGGCGCCCGAAGTCAAGTTGTTACGCGCGCTTACCCCATCGATGAGGTAGTTGGTGGAAGAGGCGAGCTGCCCGCTGATGCTGCCGCCGTTGGAGGTGGGCGCCAGCGAAGCTAGGTTGGTGAAGCTGCGGTTCAGGGTCGGAATCTGCCGGATGGTTTGGTCGGTGATGGCTGTGCTGCTGCCCAGGCGGTCGACACGACTGTTCAAGGCGTTGCCGCGCACCACCACTTCGTTCAGTCCCACCGTTGAGGGCTGCATCTTGAAGTCGACGGCGAGTTGGTCACCTAGGTTTAGGGCCAGCTCATTTTTGACCTGCGTAGCTGAGCCGATGTAGCTGGCTCGCACGCTGTAAGGCTTGCCCAGGGGCAGTTGGCGCAGGAAGTAGCGACCTTCGCCGTTGGTTACAGTGTTGGTCTGAAAACCAGTGGCTTCGTTGCGCACCACAATGGTGACGCCCGGCAGCATGATGCCTTTTTCGTCGACAACCCGGCCCGAAATAGAGGCGTCGGTCGACTGACCAAAACCTAGGTGCGGACTGAGCGCGACGCAACAAATAGGAAAGAGAATAGAGCTTTTGCGCATTGGTATGAGGAAGGGGTGAATTTGGATGCGCAAAGGTTCCTTCGAGGTGTAAAGACAGTATTAAGGCTATGCAATGTTGTTGTTATGATTTGGGTCAAACCAGGGCTAAAACGAACATTTGGCGTAATCTGACCGTTTAGAGCGCCGCTGCATTGCTGGCCTCAGAATGCCTCGTGAAGACTATCAACGCCTTCAGTAGCGAAAGCCTAACAGGAGGTAAAAGCAGGAGCAAAAGCCGCCGGAGAGGAGCTAGGCTAGCGCGAATTGCCGCGCGTGGATACACCCGGCGAGAACAGCAAGAATCTGTAAGAAGAGAGCAAGTACTGATGAGCCCGTCGTGGTTCGTTGCCAGACCTTTGCCTGCACTTCAACGCAACGAATGGGTTGACTTTTCACGCACAGCACTCTCAGCAGCAAGCTCATGCAACAGACGATAGTAGTCGCGGGTGGTACCGGCAACCTAGGTGGCCGCCTGATCAAGAATTTATTGGCGCAGGGCGCCGCCGTCCGCGCGCTGGTACGCGCCGAAGCCGATCCGGCGAAAGTAGCCCAGCTCACCGAGCAAGGCGCGCAGCTTATCACCGTCGACATGACGGATATTGCCCAGCTCACGCAAGCGTGCCAAGGGGCCGCCTGCGTAGTGTCGGTGCTGCAAGGTCTCCGCGATGTGATTGTCGACACGCAAACCGCATTGCTAACGGCGGCCGTGGCGGCGGGCGTGCCGCGCTTCATTCCCTCTGACTTTTCGAGCGACTTCACCAAGCTTCCGGCCGGCGACAACCGCAACTTCGATTTGCGCCGCGAGTTTCGAGCGCGACTGGATCAAGCGCCCATTGCTAGCACGTCGGTGCTCAACGGAGCCTTCGCCGACCTGCTGCAATACGGCGTGACGCTGCTTGATTTCAAGCAAAAGCGCGTGAGCTACTGGGAAGATGCCAATTGGCGCATTGATTTCACCACCATGGACGACACCGCCGCCTTTACGGCCGCGGCCGCCTTGGATGCGCATACGCCCCGGTTCTTGCGGATTGCTAGCTTCCAAATTAGCCCAGCGGAACTGGCCGCCGTGGCCGCTGCGGTACACAAAACGCCGTTTGAACTGGTTCGCCTAGGCGGACGCGACGAGCTAGCTTCGCGCATCCAGCAGGTCCGCGCTGCCCACCCTGAAGGCGAGCAGGAGCTTTACCCGGCTTGGCAGCAAATGCAGTATGTGCTTAGCATGATGGGCGTGCAAAACGAGCCGCTTAACAACAGCCGCTATCCGCAGCTATCCTGGACTAGCGCCCACGACCTGTTGTCATAATCCTCAAACACACATTGTCCCGCATAAAAAAGCCCCTCGCGCGAGGGGCTTTTTTATGCGGGACAATGTAGACCTAGGTACCTTACACCAAGGGCTGCCGGCGGTGCAGAAAGCGTTGCTTTAGCCATAAGAATGGCACCCCCAAGCTTACAATAAAGCCCCAGTCGGCGCCAAACCGTTCCAAGCCTTCTACTGCTAGGTCGGGGCGACCCACAACTAAGCCCGCGCCGATGAGGGCTGCCGCCGGAATGAAGGCCATGGCAATAAGAGGCCCGGCCTGGAAGCTGCGACGGAATGCGGCCAACATAACCACGCCCGCCAGTGCCCCGGCCGCTGCCACCAGGAGTTCCGTCAGCTTGGGGTGCATCAAGTGTTCTACTTCACTGTTGGTCGCCAAAGCCGTAGCATCCGTTTCGCCGGTGGCAATGAGCGCGGCCATCGTGGCTGCCGATGCGGCAATGAGGACCGCATACCCTGCAAAAGCTGATTTCAGGCCGTGCCACACCAGAACCCAGCGCTGGAGCACCAAGCCCAGCGGTACTTTCGTCATAGGATCGAAGCCGGGCGCAATGATGGCCGATGCAACGAAGGCGACGGCCTGCGGCACTGGATCGGATACGAGCCCGATGGCAGCAATGATACCACCTAGCCCCATGAGTACTAAATAGTTGGTAGTGATACGGCCTTGGTGGCGCAGACCGCTTTCCATTTCCTCCCAAATGGCTTCGTCGCGGTCATCATCTACGGCGTGGTGGTCGGCAGGCGAAATGAAGCTAGCTACCTCACTCGTGACGACGCTCAGATCTTCGCGCTTCTGCACGGCGGCGCGGGCTCGGCGCAGTACCTCATCGGCGCCTCGGTTGAGCACGTGCACCGTAAGCACATCACCGACGGGTTTGAGCGAAGCGCCACGTTGTAAGCTTAGGCCAATAACGGAATCCAGCGAAGCTAGCTCTTGCTGAAGAGAATCGGTGGCGGTAGAGGGTATAGTAAGTTCTAGGGTTCGATGCATTAGAAAAAGGCAAGGCGCAAGCGCTTAGAAATTCAGATTAGATTGTTGCAGATGAGCTGCTTATCGTAGCTTCATCCGGTAGAGGCGGAAAGGATATTCCACCAGATCCTGGCCGTTATTCCACTTTGCCGTACGGTTAATTTGGGCCGCCGTGAGGTAGAGGTAGCCATCGGGGCCTAGGCCGAAGGAGTCGGGCCAATGCAGACGACCGTCTTTGGCAACTGTTTCGAGTCGGCCTGCTGGCGTCACGCGGCGCACGGCGTGGTTGGGTGAATCGGTGAGGTACACATTGCCGGCTTGGTCGGCAATCATGCCGTGCGAAATGCCGGTTTCACCCACTTCCTCCACGTGCTTGGCCACCTCGGCGGCGGGCAGCGCCGCGTTGCGCAAATACTGCGTCTCGATGCGGTAGAGCTTGGTTTGATTGATGGCCCGGTAATAGAAGTAGCGGTAGTCGTGGGTGAGAGCAATGCCATTGACGTTGCTGCTGAAGGGCTTCCCGTTTTTGTCTTTCACTTCCTTGCCGTCGATGCGCAGCACGAAACCCGGCGCCGCCATCACCGACTTATGGCCTTGCAGCACCAAGCGGCTCTTGCCCGTACGCAGGTCGAGCACCACGATAGCGGCGAGCTTGGGGTCGGAGAGGTAAGCTACTTGCGCTTTCACATCCACGCGCACATCGTTGAGGCCCGACCGCTCGCGGGGCAGGTCCTCAAACCGGTAGATGCGCTCCACCTTATTCGTCGCCAGGTTGATTTTCAGCAGCTTGATGCCGTCTAGCACGGGGGCTTCATCCTCGGGGTTGGCCGGGTCGAGTACCCAGAGTGCGTCATTCTGGTCCACAAACAAGGCCTGCACGTTCACGAAGCGCGTGGTGGCTTGGGTCGAGTCCCACTGATTCCAAGTGGCGTCGGGGTAGGGGCGACGTTGCCCGTTCACGATTTCCGCCAAGGAATAATCGAAGTCTTTTTTCTTCTTAGGAAAGGTCACAAAAATGCGCCCCTGCTGCGACACGGCCACGCCAATGGGCTGGTGGCGACCAAACTGCGCTACTTCTTCTAGTGGCACTTCTGCTGATTGGGCAAAAGCCGACGCGCTAGCGAGCATGCCGCCAAAAAGGAAGAATAAAAATATTTTTTTCATGCAGGAAGCAGGCTGTTAGCAGCCAAACAGCTGCCGCAGTGGTGCGGTAGCTAGCCTGTGCCTACGCCCGGCTTCCGGCGAAGGTTGGGCTAACGGAAAGCAACCTTCGCCCTGCACCGTGGGTAGAACAGCCGGGCGCCCAGGCTAGCGGAGCCCGCTAACCTAGGTCTATCATGCGTTTTAATGCCTTGTTTTTTAGCTCGTTGCTGTGTGTCGCGGCGACTCACGGTTACGCCCAGACTGCTTCATTCACCACTACGGGTCGCGTCGTGCGGCAGGCCCCGGGGTTGGATCAGGTGCTTGCTCCCGATGCCAAAATCGAAATCGTGGCGGCTGGTTTCGACCACATTGAAGGCCCTGTGTGGGTGCCCGATAGCAGCATGTTGCTATTCTCCGACACTAAGGAGCGGACGATTTACCGATGGTCGGCGAAATATGGCCTGTCGAAGTTTGTGGAGAAAAGCGGCTACACGGGTCGAATGCCTTACAGCAAAGAGCCCGGCAGCAACGGCCTAGCTCTCGATGGCCGCGGCAATTTGCTCATCTGCGAGCATGGCGACCGGCGCCTAGCAAGCCTGCCACTTGCCGGCAAAAGCGGCAAACGCACCCTCACCGACAACTACCAAGGCAAGCGTTACAACAGCCCCAACGACGTGCTGGCCCACCCAACTTCCCAGCAGATCTACTTCACCGATCCGCCATTTGGTTTACCCGAGCAAGACAAAGATCCGCTTCGCGAAATTAACGTGAGCGGCGTATACCGCCTCGCGCCCGACGGCAAGGTGACACAGGAAATCAGTGAGTTAAGTAAAGCCAACGGCCTAGCTTTTACTCCCGACGGCCGCACGCTCTACATTTCCAATGCCGACTCGCTACGCCCCGTGATTATGGCCTACGAGGTGCGCTCGAATGGAAAGCTTGGGAAAAGCCGCGTGTTCTTCGACATGAGCACGTTGCCGAAAGTGCGGTTCAAAGAAGTGCCCGATGGCCTGAAGGTAGATCGGCAGGGCAATGTGTGGGCGGCGGGCGTTGGTGGCGTGGTGGTGCTGTCCCCGCAGGGTCAGCACCTAGGTACCATCGACCCGGGCGAGGTGGTGGCCAACTGCGCCTGGGGCGACGATGGCCGCACGCTGTACCTGGCTACTGGTTCGTGGTTGTGTCGTATCAATACGTTGACGCAGGGTTTCACGGGCAAGCCCTAAACGCAAGCTACTTTGGATTTCTCAAATTGGTACATCCCTACCTGGGGTTTCTGCAGCTATGCTCACTTCCCGAACCCTATTCCAACCCATTTTACTGGCATAGATTTTAGCGGGTTTGCTACATTCTTATTTATAGACAATTATTCCAATAAATAGAAATATTCTATGTATCTACCTTTGTCTTGCTGAAAGTAAGTCACCTGAAATGGGTAGAGTACAATTCAGTCTTTTCGCTGTTTTCAGCTAGCTGCGCCTCTCTCTGCCTCCCACCCGCTATTTTTCAAGCGTTCCTATTGGTTTATAGCCCGTTGGGGGAAGACTTATGATTAGAAAAATGATACTGGGCCTAGGTTTACTAGGCTTGGCAGTTGGGGCACGTGCCCAAAGCATCAACTACGTAACGGAAATTGTTACCACATATCGAGGCATCTGGCAAAGCGGCAGCGGCAATGTAAGTGCTATCCTGCCTGACAGCTCCCATTATCTACTGGCTTTTTCGGCGAACGGCATTCGCTACTCAACTGGCGTAAGCGACGCGCGACTCACAAAAGCTAGCCTCACGTTCAAACCAGGGAAGTATCGCGCTTTGCCCGTGTCAGCCATCAGTGCCGCTCCTACTTCGCTTACCAAGGTTGGGCTCGGGCAGCTCTACGATAAAGTTGATAACGGGCCAAGTAGTCCGCCGCCTGTGCGCGACCTAGCCCGTTACCTCACCGATGGCCCTAACGGCCTCGATATAGGTACTGGGGTAGCTAATATCCCTGCGGGCCTGCTCACGTTTACCGCTGGCGAGGTGCAGCAAGCCGCTATCAACGATGGCGTGCCCGACATTTTGGTGACGCAGTTCGCCGACCCTGCGGGTTCGTCAGATGTGTACAGCTTTCTGGATGCCAACGATGTGGTGGTGGGCAAAGCCGTTACGGTTACCTACAGCAGTAGCTTTCCGGTTGTAGGCCGATGGATGGCCGACTTCTACGAAGGCTCGCAGAGCCCAATGACATTGGCAGGGAGCTTTACCAAAACGCCCCGCGACCTGCGTCTGTGGACCGCCGACTTCTCCGACTTTGGCATCGTGCCGGCCGACTACAACCGCATTGCCAAGTTTCAGGTGAAGCTAAGTGGCAGCAGCGACGTGGCGTTCGTAGCTTACAACTCCCAAGCACTAACGGTCTTGCCGGTGGAGTTGACGTATTTCCGAGGCCGCACGCAGGCCAGTGGACAAGTGCACCTTGCGTGGCGCACCGCCAGTGAGCAAAATGCCGAGAAGTTTGTGGTAGAAGCTAGCTCCGACGGCCACACCTTCGTGCCCGTGGGCGAGGTGCCCGCCGCTGGCACCGTGAGCACCAGCACCGACTATGCGTTCCAACATCGTCCTACGACATCGGGCATCACGTACTACCGCCTGCACCAAATCGACGTTGACGGTACGAGCGCCTACTCGCCCGTGGAGGTTGTCTCAACGGGAGCGAGCCAATCGGTAGAAACCTTTCCCAATCCCTTTGCGCAAACCCTAACGCTCACGCTATCTACAACAGCTGGGGAAAGCGGCGAGGCCCGACTATTGAGCCTGACTGGCCAAGTGCTGAGCCGTCACCCGTTCACCGTCGATGAGCTAAGCACCGGCGTTTGCACCCTAGACAAGCTGCCCACGTTGCCCGCGGGTTTGTATTTGCTGCAACTGGTAGTGGATGGTCAGAGCACCTTGTGCAAGGTGCGGCACGAGTAGCCAGGCTGCCCCTTGCGCAGTCTTTGCGCTAGCCTTGCTTAACGTCACCTAGCCTTGCGGGTGGCTTTGGGCTGGGCTAGCTAGCTTGCGGAGTAGGGCGCCACTTGAATGATTGACCATCGATAGCACGCATGGTGCACAGAACGCCGTCGAGGTGGTCGCATTCGTGTTGGAGCAGTTCCGCGAGGGCGCGGTCGTCTATCCGCCAGGTTTGTTCCTGCCAGTGCTCATCGCGGTAGCGCACGGTTAGTGCTTCGTGGCGTTGCACGCGCACCAGCAGGTTGGGGAAGCTCATGCAGTCATCCCAGAGGGCGAAGGTGGCCTCGCTGAGTTGCACTAGCTCCGGATTGAGCAGCACTAGCGGCCGGTCGATGTTAAGGTAAACGAGGCGCTTCATGATACCTAGCTGAGGAGCCGCAATGCCCCGGCCAAAGTGGTACGTTGCTCGAATATCCTCCATCACGGCGTGCAAGTCGGCCACCCAGCCGGCTACTTGCGGTAAGTCAGCTTCCAGTACTGGGTCGCACGTTTCGTAAAGCCGTGGGTCACCTAGGAGCAGCAAATCGGCAATCGTTTTCATGCTGCCAAGTAACAGATAAATTAGGTTGCCAGGTACGAGCCGCCTGCCACGCACAACATGTTGAGCAGGAGAAAGAGCAAGGTGCCCGCCAAGAAGACGCGCCACGAGTGTAGCAAGTCCCGACTGAATTAGGCAAAAGTCCACATGAAATGTGGTTCCCACCCGGCCTCTCTGTTTTGGCGAGGGGCCGGGTGAGGGCTAATCCGTTAGTAAGCCGCGTTCCTTCAGCCAGTCAAAAATGATTTGATCGACCGCCGATACCCGGTCGCGGTCTTTGTAGGTTAGCCAGGCCAGTTCTTCGATTTCGGCAGCGGGTTGCAGCGTGCCTTGGTAGCGGGCTCGGTAGCAGGTCATGCGCACCAATACACCCTCCGGATGCCCGTGGGCTTGGGCTTCAAACGTGCCTGCGTACAACAGGCTAGCTGGGTCGAGCGCAACGGTAAGCTCTTCCTCAATTTCGCGCAGCAGCGTTTCAGCGTCAGTCTCGCCTGGTTCGCGTTTGCCGCCGGGAAAATAATACCGGTCTTTGCCACGGCTGCGCGTACTCAGCACTTTACCTTCTTCCAGGTGCAGCCAGGCTACTTTGTCAATCATACTAAGTTGTTGATGGTTAAGTGGCTGGTACTTTATAATCGCTTCTAAATAAGCCGTGATGCGGCTTGCCGGTAATCATAGGGGGATTAGCTGGAAAAAAGCCGGGCGTACTCCTAAAACTAGCAAACGGCGAGCGACCAAAAAGAGAGAGGCAGCGTTGAGCATGAGCCGAGTAGTTGACGTGTTAAAACGAATCAAGTAGCGGCCCTAAACCCGGGACCCGCTTCTGCTACACCTAGGTGGAAATACAGTAGCTGGTAAAAAAGCGACTGAATTGTAGAAAAATCGGGTTGAACTAGGTCCTGAAAAACGGTTACACTGACGCACTTGGCGCTAGCTTTGCCGGCGCCTAGGCGCAACTCTTCGGGCAATCTGCTGTCCATAAACCCACTTACCTAGTGCCTAGCTGCCACCGCTAGCAGAGTGTTGCGGCGGCTCGGCTTATTCTTCCGCAAGCGAATACCTATGATTCTGTTCACCAACGATTACACTGAAGGGTGTCACCCCGCTATTCTGGAAGCACTAACGCGTACCAATTTGTCGCAGCAGGTTGGCTATGGCTTCGATGAATTCTCTACGCAAGCCATTGAGTTGTTAAGGAGCCAACTCGAAAATCCGGCGGCAGACGTGCATTTCGTACACGGCGGCACCATCGCCAACCTGCTCGTGCTAAATGCCTTCCTGAAGTCGTATGAGTCGGTTATTGCGGCCCAAACGGGTCATATTTTCGTGCACGAGGCGGGCGCCATTGAGGCTACGGGGCACAAAATCGAAGTAGCCGCCACACCCGATGGTAAGTTGCGGCCGGAAGACGTGGCGCCATTACTTCAAAAATCGCCGCCCTACCACACGGTAAAGCCGCGGGTAGTGTACATCTCTAATTCCACCGAAATCGGTACCACCTACACCAAGGACGAGCTGACGGCTCTCTCGGAGTATTGCCGCGCCAATGGCCTGCTGCTCTACCTCGATGGCGCCCGCCTGCCCATGGCCCTCGCTGCCTCTACCAACCTAACCCTAGCCGACATTGGCCGGCTCACCGATGCGTTCTACCTAGGTGGCACAAAATGCGGTGCCCTGCTGGGCGAAGCCATCGTCATCAACAACCCCGCGTTGCAGCCCGACTTCAAATACCACCTAAAACAGCGGGGCGCCCTGCTCGCAAAAGGCCGGGTGCTCGGAGTGCAGTTTGCGACGCTTTTGCAGGATGGACTGCTGTTTGAGCTAGCAGCGCACGCCAATGCCATGGCGCAGAAAATAGCTCGCGTAGTGCAGGAGCTAGGGTATCACCTGCTAACCGTGTCCGAAACCAACCAGATCTTCCCCATTCTGCCTAACACCGTTATTGATCAACTCAAGGGTGAGTTCGGCTTTTACGTCTGGAAGCAAGTGGACGCGCAGCAGTCGGCCATCCGCCTGATTACCTCGTGGGCCACGCCGGCGCACGCCGTCGATCAGTTTATCGAGGCACTCCGTACCTATAGCCGAGCGTAGCGCCGAACGGATTTCCGCATTACAACTCAACAAGCAAATGCCACGTCCTCCTAGGGCGCGGCATTTTGCTTATAGAGCTAGGTGTTGACAACTCAGGGGGAGGTTCTGGCAATTTGGTAGGCCGTATCGCCAGTGCATGTACGTGAGCATTGGAGAGGAGGAAAAGGGCTGCTAATTTTAGAGCAACAAATAGCCACGGGGCTCTCCAGTAGCAGGTGCTGCTCGCCGTTTACCCACACCTATGCCCGCGCCCGCGGCTACCGCGTGAAGCGTAAAGGGGCTGACGCTAGGTAGACCTTACCGCTCCTCGCAAGAATTCTCCGCTGGTCGAAAGGACAACCTACTTGGGGAGAAGCCTCAAGCAACGAAAAGGCTGTGAAATTCCACAATCTATGTCACCTCGTTTAGTTCTCATTGTAGGCGGGCTCGTGTTTGGCCTCACAGTATCGGCAACCGCCCAGACCATAACGACTGTTTCAAAGGATTCGGTGGCTGCTCTGGTAGCTACAAGATCGGTCATGCTCAAGCTCGGCACGGGGCTCACACGAGGCTTTGCCTTCGGTTCGGGTGGTTTGGCGCTGCCGGTGGTGCCAGGCTTTGAGTTGCAGTTTAGTCGAAGATGGAGCCTATATGCCAGCGGGTTCAGCGGAATTTATCTGTTTGGCGAAGAGCGTAACTCGTTCCGGCCTGAGCGGCCTATTGGTTTGAACTCGCTCGGCTATGATGTGGGCGTGCGCCACTACTACAACCAACAGAAGCGCCAGCAGCACGGACGAGCCACTGGGCCTTTTGTGGGCAACTACCTCGCTTTGCAAACGGCCAGTTGCTGGTGGTACAAACGGGATTATCGAGGATATAATTACGAGTACACCTCCATCACCGCGCTCTGGGGCATGCAGCGGCGGTTAGGCGGTCATGGCCTACTAGATGCCTATGCCGGTCTGGGGCTATGGAATGCACAGGTTTTGGCAGACGCCACAATCCAGCACTTTTGGCCTGTGCCAGAGCTAGGGCTGAAGCTAAGTTTTGTGCACTAGCTGCTGATCTGAGAAAGTAGGCGTTACGACAAACTGTGCCGTTATACTATAGCTGAGTTAAGTGCTATCCGACGCTCTTAGAGTATCTTGCCGAGGTTTACGGCGCAATCCTGCCGCAACGTGGGATTGCGCCGTTTTTTGTTTTACTACGTGCACGTTCCACCCATGAAGCACTACCTATTCTCCGCCGAGCCGTTGCGTCTGAAGGCTCGTCGCACCCTTGTTTTCCTCTGTTTGTGTTTGCTCTGGCAGGTTGCCAAAGCGCAGGAAATCAAGTCGCCCAATACCCAGCTCACGCTGCAGTTTGCCCTCCAAAACGGCGGCGTGCCCACCTACCACCTCACCTACAAAGGCCGCGACGTTATCAAGCCCAGCAAGCTAGGTCTAGAGCTGAAAAATGCGCCGGCCCTGATGAACGGCTTCACGGTCGCTGACACCAAGCAGCGCAGCTTCGATGAAACTTGGCAGCCAGTGTGGGGCGAGGTGAAAAGCATTCGCAACCACTACAACGAGCTGGCCGTGACGCTCACCCAGGCCGAAACCCAGCGCACAATCCGGGTGCGCTTTCGCCTCTACGACGACGGCCTAGGTTTTCGCTACGAGTTTCCGCGCCAGCCCAAGCTCGACTACTTCACCATTAAGGAAGAACGCACGCAGTTTGCGCTGGCCGGCGACCACAAAGCCTTCTGGCTGCCCGGCGACTACGACACCCAGGAGTACAGCACCGTCACGAGCAACCTCTCGCAGGTACGCGGCCTGATGAAAGCCGCCACCACACCCAACGCCTCGCAGACGCCGTTTTCGCCCACGGGCGTGCAAACCCCGCTCATGCTCAAAAGCAAAGACGGGCTCTACATTAACATTCACGAAGCTGCCCTGATCGATTACTCGGCCATGCACCTGGAGCTGGATGACAAGAACTTCGTATTGGAGTCGCACCTGACGCCCGACGCCGTCGGTGACAAAGGTCTGATCCAGACGCCGGCCAATTCACCTTGGCGCACGATCATCGTCAGCGACCGGGCCGGTGCCATTCTGGAATCAAAGCTAGTGCTGAACCTGAACGAGCCCACCAAGTACAAGGACGTGTCCTGGATCAAGCCCGTGAAGTACGTGGGCGTGTGGTGGGAGATGATTACGGGCAAAAGCACGTGGTCGTACACGAACTTGGAAAACATCAAGCTCGATTCCGTTGACTATTCCAAGGTAAAGCCCAACGGTACCCACGGCGCCAACACCGCCCACGTGAAGGAGTACATCGACTTTGCCGCCAAACATGGCTTTGACGCGGTGCTGGTAGAAGGCTGGAACACAGGCTGGGAAGACTGGTTCGGCAAGCACAAAGACTACGTGTTCGACTTCGTGACGCCTTATCCGGACTTCGATGTGGCCGAGCTGAACCGCTACGCTGCTAGCAAGAATGTGAAGATCATTATGCACCACGAAACCTCGGGCTCGGTGCGCAACTACGAGCGCCACCTCGACTCGGCGTTTCAGTTCATGAACAAATACGGCTACAACGCGGTGAAAACCGGCTACGTGGGCGACATCGTGCCGCTGGGCCACCACCACTACGACCAGTGGGTGAACAACCACTACCAATACGTGCTGGAGAAAGCCGCCGAGCACAAGATCATGGTCAACGGCCACGAAGCTGTGCGCCCCACCGGCCTAGCGCGCACCTACCCGAACCTGATCGGCAATGAAGCCGCCCGCGGCACCGAATACGAGTCGTTTGGCGGCAACAACGCCGACCACACCACTATTCTGCCCTTCACCCGCCTTATCGGCGGTCCCATGGACTACACGCCCGGCATCTTCCAGACCAAGGTGAGTGCCTATAATCCGCAGAATACGTCCTTTGTGCACAGCACTTTGGCCCGACAGCTAGCTCTGTACGTGACCATGTACAGCCCCCTGCAAATGGCCGCCGACCTGCCCGAAACCTACAATAAGCACCTCGATGCCTTTCAATTCATCAAGGACGTGGCCGTGGACTGGGACGACACCAAAGTGCTCGAAGCAGAGCCCGGCGACTACATCACCTACGCCCGCAAGGCCAAGGGCAAGAGCAGCTGGTTTGTCGGCAGCACCTGCGACGAAAACGGCCGCACCTCTAAAATTGACCTAGCTTTCCTGGACCCTGGCAAAAAGTACGTGGCCACCATCTACACCGACGCCAAGAACGCCCACTACGAGAAGAACCCCCAAGCTTATCAGATCCGCAAAGTCAACGTGACCAACAAGACCAAGCTGAGCCAGTACTGCGCGCCCGGCGGCGGCTACGCCATCAGCGTGGTAGAAGCTGGTAAGTAGATAGATTCTGTTTGATCTTATTTGTCATTCCGAATGAAAGGAGGAATCTGAGTTGAATCGTTACGAACGTTAACTCAGATTCCTCTTTTCATTCGGAATGACAGTTTAAGCACCATGTGACGCTGTTCAAACACAACCCCTTTTGTTCTTGTAAATGCCACTACACTTCCTCAACACAGTACGCCGCTTAACCTTGCTAGGTCTGGGGCTAGGTTTTGCTACGCTAGCTACCGCGCAACCTTCCCCGGCGACCAAACCGATGACCAAAGCTGCGGGGAAGAAGCCCGTGATAATTCTGTTCGTTGGGAACAGCTTCTTCCATGGGCATTTTGAGCCCGTGCTGAAGTACAACACCGCTGCCATTACCGACGAAAATGCGACAGTGCCCGAGCGCAGCCCACGGCACGAGCGAGGTGGGCCGTGGGGCGGCATTCCGGCCATTTTCAAGAAGCTCACCGACGAAGCAGGGCTAGCCTATGAAGTACATTTAGAGTCGATTAGCGGCATGCCCTTAAAGTTTCACTACGACAGTGCCCGCGCCGTAGTCGATAAACCAGGTTGGGACGCAGTGGTATTGCAAGAGCACAGCATGTGGACGCTCCCTGCCCGCCGCACCGGCCACCCTGATTTGTTCCAAGAGTACGGCACTCGCTTGGAGCAAACCGTGCACGCCCGCAACCCTAGCGCCAAGGTATACCTCTACGAAACCTGGGCCCGCGCCGACCAAACCTACCCCGAGGGCAAAGCCTACAGCGGCCTGCCCGTCGACTCGATGACCCAGGATTTGAACCGCGGCTACTACGGGCTAGCTCAGCAGAACGGCCACATGGCCGGCGTGGCGCCCGCCGGCGATGCGTGGCTGCGGGCTATCAAGGAAGGCGTAGCCATTCGCAACCCCTACAGCCCCGAAGCCGGCAAAGTCAACCTATGGGGCGCCGATAACTACCACCCTAGCAACTGGGGTTCGTACCTGAACGCCTGCGTGCTGTTTGCCGAAATAACCGGTAAAGATCCGCGTACACTTGGTGCCAAAGAGCAAGCCGCCGCCGACCTAGGTATTACGCCCCAAGATGCCGAACGGCTGCAACGCGTTGCAGCCGAGCAAGTGCGTGCCGCCCGCAAAGCCGCGCCGCTGAAGAAAAGTTAGGAACAAATAGTAAAGCCAAAACGGTCATTCCGAACAACGTGAGGAATCTGAATCGCCAGCTTGAGTGGTATTCAGATTCCTCACGTTGTTCGGAATGACCGTTTTAGAAGGTGGCCGCAGCTCACTTCACCACCGGAAACGACGTAATGCGCAGCTTGGCCGCACCATACGGAATAAGGGTAAGGGTTTCAGACTGAGCGCCAGTAGGCCGAGTCACTGGGCTTGCGGGCACTGGAGCAGCCGAGTTCTGAGCTAGCTCCCACTGAGGCAACCGCACGCCAGACACGCGCAGTTCAACGGGGGCTTCGCCGGGCGAAAAAACGACGCCTGTCGTTGGTCTTTCCTGCACCTTAAAGGCCGCAGCGGGCTTGGTACCTAGCAGCAGGCCGTAGTTCCAGGGCGTGGTGGCGTGCACCTCATAATCGTCGGCCGCAGTGGGCCGGTCGCGCAGCTTCGACCAGCTTTCTCCTAGCTTCAGCGCGTACACCAGCGGCCCACGCTCCACCGACACCGATTGGTTGAACCCAGCCGGTACGCGCACCTCCATGGGCAGGCGAAGCTCCACCACATCGTTGGCTTTCCAGGCTTGCTCCAGCACGTAGAAGGTGCCTGCTTTGGGCCTTTTCGCCGGTTTGCCGTTGACCGTAACAGTGGCCTTCGTGGCCCAGGCTGGAATGCGCAAACGCAGCGCGAACGGCTGTTTGGCTCCGTTTTCCACCGTGAAGCGGACGGTTTCCCGGAACGGATAATCAGTATCTTCCCGAATCGTAATGACCTCACCGCCGCGCACGGGCGCCGTTACCTTGTTGGGTGCGTAAGCGGCCGCCACCAGCCCGCCGTCGGGTGAGGCCATCCATAGGTGAGAGGTGAACTTGGGCCAGCCTTGGTGCATGTTGGCCGTGCAGCAACCAAACCACGGCTCCAGCCCAAACACGTTGGAATCGTCGCCATTGGTCGACCACGGCCGCTTAGCTTTGCTCACCAGCACCTGGTTAGGCTGCTGGTCGTACTGGTGAGCCCACATGGTGGGGTCGAAGGTGGCGGGCAGCGCGTTGAAGGTGATTTTCTCCAGCCGGTCGCCAAAAGTAGGGTCGCCGAGCAACGCTAGCAGTTCCTCGTAGGAATACTGAGCCTCCACCACCGCACACAGTTCGATGCCTTGCGACGGATTACGGCCCGCGAAGTGCTCATCGCCGCTGTACATGCCGTTAGGTAGCCCGTGGTACTGGTCGAGCATGCGTAGCTGCTGGTAGATGCTCTGCCGATCGGCAGGGATACCGCCCGTCATGCCCCATAACACAGGCATTTTTAGAGCCATGGCGTTGTTCACGCCGTGGGCCTGCAACGACGTTTCCGACAAGCCACCCTTCAGACCTAGGCTCTCCACGTTGGTCGGGCTCGTGAATGGAAAGTTAGCGTATAGCTGCTGCCAGTTGTAGCCTTGCTCGGCTAGTTGCGCCGCCAGCGTGAGCAGCTGCGGGTTCTTGGTCTTTTCATAGGTCCAGCGAATTGGCAGCAACTCCTCGGCCCAGCGGTATTTGGCCCATTCGTGTAGCGGAGTAGCAGCTAGCTGGCTGCTCTGGTAAGCGAAATACCGTTCCATCAGCGGCAGCACGCGTGCATCGTTGGTGGCTTCTTGGTACTGCATGAGGCACTTCAACATCAGCATGTTGGGCCACCAGTCTTTGTTTTTGGCCGGGCCAATGCCACCGTCGGGACGCTGGCTCTGCAGCGTCCAGTCGATCCACTTTTGCGCCTTAGCCTTTAGCGTAGGGTCGTCGAGCAGGTAGGCGAGGGGCAGCAGGCCGTCGAGGTAGTAAGGACCTCGTTCCCAACCCTCGCCTGAGCCGCCCAGCCAAGCGCTGTTCGACCCTAGGTCGGGCCAGAACTCATCGAGGTGCCCACTCAAGCCGTCGGCCTGAATGCGCAGTTGGCGCTGAAGCCAGCCCGTAGGCTTGATAGCGCCCAGGGGCAAAGGGTGAAAAGCACTGGGCTGAAAAGCTGCTGGTTGGCTTGGCGCTACAGTTGCGGGCGGCGCAAGCGCTGCGGTAGAAGGTTCGGTATGGTCAGGGGCGGCAAACAGGGCTGCCAGCGGCCATATGTAACGGGCAAGAACGACCATACAGAGTGCTTTGGGTGGGAGGGAACGGAAGGAGGAGCTGGGCCGGCAAGCTAGCTGCCTGCGAAACAGGCTAGCCGTGGCTGGTTGAGTGGCCCTGAAGTTCGACAAATAAAGAAATTTGCCAAATAGCTGCTGCTAAATCGTTTTAAGCCTCTTGCTTACAGTCAGCAGAAGAAAGACTGAAGTCTCTACATAAACGGCCCAGGTTTGACTATTTGCCCGGAAAACGCACTAACTAAAAGGTAGCTGGCGTCGTTGGAGGTCAGTATGGAAGAAGAAAATAAACTCAATCGTCGCCAGATACTTACCGGTCTTGGCGCTAGCCTGGCTGTTGCCGCTGTAAGCCCTGTATTATCTGCCGAAGGAGCAAATAATGCCGCTGAGGTAGCCGCCGAACCATTGAAAGATCCGACCACGGCCTACCCCAAACCGCCGTTTAAACCGCAGGAGCAGCCCTGGCCGGCACTGGCCAGCAAAATGGAGCCGCGCCCCGACCACGGCGAGAACAGCTACAAAGGTTCGGGCCGCCTGAAAGGCCGCAAAGCGCTGATTACGGGCGGCGACTCCGGCATGGGCCGTGCCGCCGCCATTGCCTTCGCTCGCGAAGGTGCCGACGTTGCCATCAACTACCTGCCCGCCGAGGAGCCCGACGCCCAAGAAGTGGTGAAGCTCATCAAGGCGGCCGGGCAGAAAGCCGTGGCTATTCCCGGCGACCTGCGCGACGAAGCCTTTTGTAAGAAGCTCGTGGATGACGCTGTGCGTCAGCTAGGTGGGTTGGATATTGTGGTCAGCAATGCTGCGCGACAACAGTCGCACGAGTCCATTCTGGACATCTCCACCGAGCAATTCGACTGGACAATCAAGACCAATATTTACGCGCCGTTCTGGATTATCAAAGCTGCGTTGCCGCACCTAAAGCCCGGCTCGGCCATCATTGGTACCACCTCCGAACAGGCCACCGACCCCTCCGCCGACCTCTACGACTATGCGCAAACGAAAGCCGCTACCACCAACTTTGTACGGTCGCTGGCTAAGCAGCTCGGGCCTAAAGGCATCCGCGTGAATGGCGTAGCTCCTGGCCCCATCTGGACGCCCTTGCAGGTAGCCAAAGGAGGCTCCACCCCAGAAAAGCAGCAGAAGTTTGGCGGTGACACGCCCCTAGGTCGGCCCGGTCAGCCCGCTGAGCTAGCTTCGATTTACGTGCAGCTCGCCGACCCCGGCGCCAGCTACGCTACCGGTCAGATATATGGTGCCGCCGGTGGTAAAGGTCATCCGTAGTAGCAACCTAGGTCCTGGCGAAAGAATGAAGCGCAACCGAGTATCGAATTTCAGGGCAAAGCGCCTAAGTAGCTGCCTGATAGTTGTCTAAAGATTGTTAAAAGCGCTGCCTATTTAGGCAGCGCTTTTTGTGTTCATTTTAGTAGTAAGCAAAGTGCATTACCGGCCGTTGCAGTTAGCTACTTCTTCGTGAAGCCTTGTTCGGTAAGCTTCACCTGAGTCAGGTCGAAATGGTATTGATTGGCAAACTGCTGGGCAATGTTGCTGCTGAAACTTGCCGTTTGGCCGGTTTTGAGGCTCTGCTGCCACCCCGATAATAGGATAAGGGTTTGCAGCTTTAGCTCTTCGCCTAGCTTTGCTACGGTGCTGGCATCGGTCAGGCTGGTGTTTTTGCGTAGTAAACCGGCCGCTTGCGTGCGTAAGCCGCGGTCCATGGCGGGGGTAATGGCCTTGGTGTCCTGCACGTTGTTGGCTACCACATAAGCTATTTCCAGGTACGCAGCCAAGGCGCTAGCTGCGTCATTGTCTTGAAAGCCGGAGCCTTTGAGTCCCGCCGCGTACAGCTGGCCGTAGTCGGTTTTGCCCGGCCCAAAGGCTGCGTTCAACGCTTTGGCTTGGGCCGGGTTGCTGGTTTGCAGGCGTTGGGCTAGGTTTTGTACCGTTTGCTGCCGCAAACTGGCGGTGGGCGTATACGTCAGGCGTGCGGTACTCTTGGTAGTGGCCGCATCGGAATCGGATAGCTTGATGCCTTTCTCGGTTGCCCGGCGTTCTGCGTCGGCCCGGATAGCGGCACTCATGGTCAGGGTTTGGACGAGCTGGGGCAGGTCGAGGGCGCCGCCGAGGTCCATATTTTGGGCCGTCGCGGGCATGCGCATCGCAAGCAAGCCGAAGGCCGCTATAACAAGCTGTTTTCTCATAACCAAAAAACGTTTCGTTGAGCTAATCAAAAGCCACGAAGGCTTGGGCAGTTGAGCTTCAACGGGTTTTCGGCTCGGAGTGTTAGCTGGCGAGAAAAAAGGATATTGCTTACCGTATCCTGCAACGAACTTCTTGTACGGCGCAAATCATCTTAATTGTATACAAAGTCCACCGACGAAAAAGATGATACCCCCGATGATGAATAAAAAAGGCATGGCCTGATGCTCCAGCGTGTCGAGAACAAAATCATGCGGGTTATCAGGGTTGTAATACAGACTGACAGACTTCCCTGTGTAGTAGTGAGATTTCGAAGAGTTAAACGAAGGCTTCACCGTTATTGATTGTTGATCTGTTGTGTGAAAAGTAACGATAGGGCCATCGTTGTGGCCAACAACGATACCAGTAGTAAGGACTCCTTGTTGACGAAGGCGGCGATACTGACGTCTGAAACGCACGCCTAACCACAATAGCAGAAGGCCAATAAGGACAGTCGGAAGCTGATCGGGCGTAAACTGCATCTCCACCGTTAAGGACGTTTTAGCACCTCTCGAATCCCACTTAACCCACCCGCAATGCTTTCCAGCTTGTCGAGCATTTGCAGGAGCTGGCCGGCGCCGGAGTTGCGGAGGTTGTCGCGGAAAGTGGTTTTGATTTCTTGCCAGCGGGTTTCTTCTGCGGGCGTGAGCCAGCCGAGCAATTCGCGCAGCTTGAGTAGGTTAGCCTCGGTAGCGCTGGTTAGGGTTTGGGCTTCGCCTTCGTAGTGGGAGGCTAACAATTGCTCAATTTCCTGCGCGTTCATCACGGGGCGCACCTTTTCAGCTAGCTTGTTCATGTTGCGGTACGAGCCTTGGAGCTTGAACGGCGGCTCGGTGCGGTAGGCGTCGGCCTGGGCGGCGCTGGCAATGTAAGCGGCGTTTACGCGGGCTACTACGTCGCGAAGACGCACCAGCTTTTGGAGCACGGCCACGTATTCGTTTAACTCCTCGGGGGCATGGTTACCCTCGAAGCTAAGGCCATCGGCTTGACCAGTTTCGGCCAGGCGAATGAGGGCGGGCACGTCTTGGGGGCTCTGGGTGGCTAGGCGAGCTAGGGCGGTGTTGCTGGTCAGGGCGTTTTCGAGGTAGGAGAGGCGAAACGCTTCTTCGGAGCCGGCCGTGAGAATATTCCCTAGGTTGTAAATGTCGGCGCGGTTGGCGAGCATGTCGGGGATGCGGAATACTTCGCCGCTCTCCGTGTAGGGGTTGCCGGCCATCACCACGCACACCTTGCGGCCGCGGAAATCATAGGTGCGGGCCCGGCCCTGGTACACGCCCTCAATTTTGCGCTGGGCGTCGCAGAGGGAAATAAACTTTTGCAGGAACTCGGGATGACAGTGCTGAATGTCGTCCAGGTAGATCATCACATTGTCGCCCATCTCAAAAGCTAGGTTTAGCTTCTCTAGCTCCTGCCGCGCACCCGCGTTGGGCGCTTGCGCGGGGTCAACACTGGTGACGGCGTGACCGATGGCCGGACCGTTGATCTTCATAAAGATGAGCCCCAGACGGTTGGCTACGTATTCCAGCAATGTTGTTTTGCCGTAGCCGGGCGGCGAGATGAGCAGCAACAGACCCATCAAGTCAGTGCGCTTGCCCTCACCCGCCGTGCCGATCTGCTTGGCTAGGTTCGCCCCGATCAGAGGGAGATACACTTGGTCGATGAGACGGTTGCGCACGAAGGAAGTGAGTACGCGCGGGCGGAAATCTTCGAGACGCAAATCGGCAGCGGCTTGGACTAATAGCTGCTTTTTTAGCTCCTGAAAAGCCTCGAACTGCGGCACCGTGGTGCGGTCGTAGTGCAGCAAGCGCCGCCGGAAATCGGGGAAATTTAGGAGATACTCGTTGATAGCTGCGGAGCCTTCATTATTCGCCACAATCCGCGGGTGTGTGCCTTGAAAGCCGGTCAAGGTTTCGCGCAACGGGGTGTGCACCACCCGCGCCGCCTCGTAGGTGGTGGTGAGCAGCAACACGGCGCACTCATTGCAAAAATCGGCCAGTGTAGTAGCCGAGGGTGCCTGCCGCAAATACGCCTGTAACCATTGCCGAATCAGAAGTAGCTGAGCCGCTGGCTGATCTTGCAACCCAATGACCGACTGCTGAAACAACTCCGTGGCCTGCCGCCCCTGCAACGACTTCTGGAACTGCTGATACAACTCTGCCGCCTCCGCGGCAATAATGAAGTTACCGGTATGAGTTAGCTCGTGAAACAGATAATCGCCCGCTTCGAGCACCTGACCTAGGGTAAACAAGCCGGTAGCCTGCGCGAAGCCTTCCACGGCCGCTTGTAGCTCCGCTTTAAGCTCGTCAAATTCCTGCGACTCGGGGAAAACCTGGAGCAGCACGCCAATGCCTTGTAGCTGCCGCTCCCAGTGCGCTCGTTGGTCGGGATCAGCGAACCGAAGCCAAAACAAGCTCGCGGCGGCGCGCGTGTCGGCGGGGTAGCGTAGCAAGTCGGCGCTGCGGGTGAGGCGCACCAAGGCCGCGAGCAGCAAGGCCGCGTCGTGGTCATGCACCCCTTTGAGGTAGCCTTCCTGATAGCGCGGAGCCATAAATTGCTGCACGTAGGTCAGCAGTTCTGCCTGGCTTAAGTGAGCTAGGTCAGAAATGGACAGCACGGCGGGCCGGCCAGTATCGAGGTCGGCGGGCGCGGGGTGCTGCGCCGCTTGTAGGATGCGCCAAGCTAGGTATTCAGCCCGGTACACCTCCTGGTTTTCCGACACGGCCGTTTGCTCCCAGACCGCGCGGGCTGCCAGCACGGCTGGGTTGTCCACTTTCTGGAAGAAGTTGGTACCAGTAAGGTGGTAGTGCAGGTCGCCGTCGCGGAGTACCATTGTCAGGTCCAGTGGTTGGGTGTTGACCGTGAAAGCGTGAGGGCCGAACTTAATCGTTTGGCCGCCGTCGGTAAATAAATCAGCCCGGTCGCGGAGCTGGCCCACGGCATCTTCGCGCACGGTTTTCAGGCGGCTCTGCACGACGTCGGCCTTCACGGAGTCACCTAGGTTGAGAAGCTCTTGTGCCGTTTGACGCACCTTCTCCACCATCACATCGGCAGCGAAGTACCCGTTGATGTCGGCTACCGATTCCAGGCGACTCACGCGGCTCTGCACGGCTTTCAGGAGGCGCTCGGCGCTTTGCAGCAAGGCCGTAGCACGCTGATTACGAGCCGCAACCAAGGCTACTTTCTTAGCTTCAAATGCCTCCACTACTTGCTCGCGCCGACTGGTCAGTTGGCTCAAGAACTGGTCGAAATCGGGGAACTTACCTTCCAGCTCCTCCAGCTGCACCATGAGCTTAGTTAGATACTCGTCGCACTTGGCGGGCGTATCAGCTAGGTCGAGGTAGTTGGTCAGGGCCTGCTCCAACAGCTTTAGTTGAGCCGTAAATTCGGCCTGGGCCTCGGTGCCAGCTAGGGCTTGCCGCCGCCTTTTCAGGGCCGCCCGAATCTGGTTGAAGCGGGCATACACCGTGGAGATGTTGTCGATGATGGCCGTGGTTTGGGTTGAGTCGGGGATGGGCAGGTTGCTCACCACCTCAATCAACAACTCTAGCTCCTGCGCTACGGTGGCGGTTTCCTGCTCGCGCTGGTCGGCTTCCACGGTTTTCTGCACCTGCTCCACGCTGTCGGCAATGGCTTGCACGCGCTGGCTGTAGGGCGCCAGCGCATCCGGCTTTAGCAGGAATTCTACGGTTTGGGTCGCTACTTCCTTGCTCAGCGTGTCGAGGGTGGCGGCGTGCTGCTCCACGGTGGGCAACTCCACGTAGCGGAGCTCTTTCAAGGAAATGACCTGCCCTCGAACTGCGCGCAGCTCGCCCAGCAACTGCACAAACTCCGTGACGGTATCGGGCGCGGCACGACGAATGCGGGCCGTCAGCTCATCGGCCTTCTGGAAAACCGCCTGGGTTTGCTGCGCCGTGTTTTTGCGAATGCTCTGTACCTTTTCAAACTCCTCCACAGCCGCCGTGGCCGTCTGGCGGATTTCGCCCAGCGGCTCAGCTAGATTTTGGGCCGCCGGCTCGCGCAGCCAGTGGTAGCTGTCGGTGAGGGCAGTCGTTTGGCGGATGAGGTCGAGGTAGAGGCCGGCGTACGAGTCATCTTTGCTAGTGAGCGTTAGTACCTCCTGCACCTCGCTCATAGCCCGCACAATTTCCTTATTGCCTAGCTTATAGAGGTACGAATCGGACGTGACCGGCAACTCAAAATCGGGCGCGGTGTAGGGCGTCTGCCAGATCTGTACGGCGTGGTGCTTCTTGGGCTCGTCGTCAGCGCGGAAGTAGCACAGCTCCCCGTTTTCAAATAGCGCGTAGCCGTGGCAAACAATCGGGTTGTCGACGCGCTGGGCAATGCGGTTGTAGCTCAGTAGTAGGTAAGTGCCTGCTTCCTTCTGATAGAAAACGTAGAGAAAATCTTCCCCGTTGGGCGAAGCTAGGCGCTTCTCAAACAGCATGTCGCGCAAGCCATTGTCGAAGAGTTTGTTGTCGCCAGTTTGCAGGTAAAAGCCATGCGGAAAGATGAGGCCTTGCCCATCCGGCAGCAGCACGCACGCTTCCGCCAGCGCGTCGAGGCGCTGGGCCGTTTTGAGCCGGTAGTTGAAGATAAAGTAACGGTACTGCTGCTCCTGGTAAGGCCGAATTTTGAGCAGAATGAGGTTGCCGACTACCGCGTAGTAGATTTCCGAGTCATCCAGCGACTGGTCCTTATCATCAACGGGCTCGGCCAAGATACCTTGCCCCGTAGTCGTATTATCCTCGACTTTGATGGTCAGGTCGCCGCCGATGGTTTCCACGAACACCTTGTCTTCGATGCTGATGTGGGGGTGCTTGCCGCCGCGCTGCATGTCGCGGGTGGCGCGCTTCCACTGGAACTCGTGTTGGGGCGGAAAGGTGTATTCGTGGTCCGAGCGGTTGTCGAGGTAGGTGAGCGTGTCGCCCTGTATGAGCCACTTGAACGTCTTCACATCCGAAGCACTCTTGCCCACCCGAAACACCATAAACAGGTGCGCCCCAATCACTGCAAACTTCACGAACTGCGTGTTCTTGTAGTAGCGGTACAGGTTGCGGAACTCCTCCAGAAACTGCGGGTTCTGCAGCAACTCCAGGCCTAAGGGGTGAAATTCGTGCTCAGCATACTCGTACGCCCCGAATACGTCGGCTAAATCCGGCTCCGCCTTCAGGCCCAGCACCACGTTGTACCCAAAAAGAAACCGTTGCCCTACCGGTACCATGTCCCAGGGCACGCAGTTATTCTCGGTGGTAATGCGGCCGGTGCCAATAAGGCGCGTATCTACCGCCCCAAACACCTGCTTGCGCTCCGCGTTCAGCTTGTCCAGGCGCTGCCGCAACTCGGTGCTGCTTTTGAGCAGGCGGTTGCGCAGGATTTCGTAGGTGCCGGTTTCGAGTTGGGTGGGGGCTTGAGCTTCCATAGGAGGGCAAGGCATAGACCCTTGCAAAGAGAAAAACGGCTAGTTAGTGTTAGTGGAGAGCCGCAATTGGGCCTTCAGAATAGCAGTAGCTGGATCCGTTATAGCATAGATGACGGCAGTCGTGTCACCTTTTTCGTGGGTGCGCAAAAAGGCTCTGGTCACTCTCGTTCTCAGGGAATATTTCACGCCGCCAACTACATACTGCACGGATATCCGCTTCCGCCTGTGGGTTCTAACCCGGGTAATGATGCCCGTGGTATACCCCGGGTTTTTTAGAATCAACGCCCGCTTTTCGGCCCTATCCGCTTTGACGAGGTAGAGGATGCCCGCAAATAAGGCAACACCGACTACCAGCCCAAGGACGATGCTGACTACTTGCCGGGTCGTGGTGGATGAATTATTAGAATCAGGTGCTTGCATGGGCCTTTTGCCAGAATTAGATACTTGTTTCCCTCTTCAAATGAGGAAGGGTAGGGAGGCCCAGGCTTTAAATCTGGGCAGATGTTCTCTCCCATACTCGCCTCACCCCAACCCCTCTCCTCTTTCGGAGAGGGGCTCTAGTTGTAGCTTGCAGAGGTAGACACAAAGTTGTGCTAGGTCTAGCTTAAAAAAGCTAGATGCTAGTTCCCCTCTCCTTTTTCGGAGAGGGGCTAGGGGTGAGGCACCTTACTTCAGCTCCAGCATCTTCGCCGGCTTGTCACTAATGCCTAGGGCCGTGGCCGTGCCGGCCAGCTGCGTAATCGTAGCGCGGGTAGTATCATCGCTGGCCTTGTTCATCATTTTGATCAGCAGGGCCGAAACGCTAAGGTTTTTGACTTCTTCACTGCTGAGACCAAATTGATCTACGAAGCGGCGTAGATTGGTTTTGAAGTCGCCGCCACCATTGCCGTCGAGCGGGAAGAAGGCATCTTTCACGGTACCTAGCACCTCAGAATTGTGCACGGTGCGGTCCACCATTTTGCCTTTGGTGATGGAGCCAATAATCTGGTCGAAGAACATGGTTTCGCCACCCACAATGTCAATTTTGGCAGTTTTCAGAGCTTCGCCAATAACATCGGCTTGCGAAGCGGCAATGTCTTTCTGAATACTGATCTGTGCCAGCTCCACCGATTTCTCTTTGTCGAGGCGCAGCTTGAATTCTTCGTGGTCTTTGCCCACGCCATCGAGCTTTTTCATGGCGTCGGCTTTGGCTTCGATGCCTTTGGCTTCCACAGCAAACTTCTGCTCCGATACGGCAGCTTCGGCCAAGCCTTTCTTCTGTTCGGCATCAGCGCGAGCCTGGATGATATCGGCGTCAGCGAGGCCTTTTTCGCGGTTTACTTTCGCGGCTACTAGACCTAGCTTCTCGTCGGCTTCGGCTTGGGCACCAGCTTTGGCCTGAATAGCTTGAGCTTCAGCAGAAGCAGTAAGCTGAAGCACGTTGGCTTGCGTTTCACCTTCCTTCTGACGGGCGGTAGCTTTGGCCTGCATCACCTGTGCTTCGGCAAGGCCCACGGCGGCGGCTTTGCTAGCTTCGGCTTCGGCGAGGGTGCGAATGGCCTGGGCTTTGAACTCTGACGCGGCTTTTTCGGCTTCAGCATCAATTAGGGCTTGCTTGGCGCGGAACTCGGCGGCTTGCTTTTCCATGTCAGCGTTGCCTACTAGGCTCACCGTGGCAGCTTCGGCTTGTTGCTTGGCAGCTGTAACAGCCACTAGCTTTTCGCGGTCGGCCTGGGCTTGGGCACGCGTGTCTTTGATCTTTTCTTCTTCGACCACGGTGGCTTTCTCTACCGTGATTCGCTCTCGAATAATCGTCTGGATGTTCTTTTTCTCCTCCTCCAACGCTTTTTCTTTCTCGATCTGCGCCAGGGCCACAATTCGCTCCCGCTCATTAGCCTCTAAGGCTTTGGCCTGCGCCACGCGCTCCGTTTCCACGGCGTCGGTGCGCTGCTTGTTGCGCTCAGCTACGAGCACCTGCCGGTCGCGGTTTTGCTCGGCAATGCGCACTTCCTCTTCGGTTGCAATGCGAGCTTTTTCCGATTTGAGGCGTTCTTCCTGCTGCACCTTTTCGGCTTCGGCTAGCTCACGGGCCCTAATGTTAGCAATTTCGCGCTTCTGCTTCTCCTGGTTTTCAATCAGCTGCTTTTCAAGCTGTAGGATGGTTTCCTGCGCTTCAACGTCTTGCTTCTTGATCGTTTTCTGCTGCTCACGCTGAATCGAGTTGGCCTGAATCTTCTGCTCCGAGGTTAGAGCAATAATTTTCTTAATGCCCTCGGCGTCCAGAATGTTGTCTTGGTTAAGGGAGGTAAGGGGCGTTTGCTCCAGGTAGTCGATGGCGCAGTCGTCGAGCACGTAGCCGTTCAGGTCAGTGCCGATGATGCGCAGAATTTCCTGCTTGAACTGCTCGCGGGAGTTGTATAACTCGATGAAATCGAAGTGCTTTCCGACGGTTTTGAGGGCTTCCGAAAACTTGGCATCGAAAAGGTTTTCGAGGGCTGCGGGGTCAGAGGCGCGGTGTGCCCCGATGCTTTGGGCCACGTTTAATACGTCGTCGTGAGTTTTGTTGACGCGCACAAAGAAATTAACCTTCACGTCGGCGCGCATGTTGTCTTTGCAAACCAGCCCCTCAGAACCAGCTCGCGCAATGACGATGGTTTTGAGCTTAATATCCATTACCTCAAGCTTGTGCAGCACCGGCACCACAAAGATGCCGCTGAACGACACTTTAGTATCGCCCATGCCAGTGCGCACCAGGGCTTCGCCCTGCACGGCTTTTTGATACATACGCGCCACAATGGCGATAAAACCTAATAGAAGGACGGCGAGGATGATAATCACCGCCAGCGATAGTTGTTCTAACATGGAAGGATGAAGTAGGAGTAGAATCAAATGTTGAATTGACGCGCTAGGAAGGTTGTAGCGTAAATAAAAAACGACTGGTTAAGAGCTAAAGTAGGAAGGCGGGAAGGGCAAGTTTCGGGCCGAGGCTGGCTTAGCGCGGGTTGGCATAACCCGCTAAACCACTTCGTAAGGCTCGATCAAGTAGCAGCGTCGCTCGGCATCGTAATCGATAACCAGTGCGGAATCACCTTTATGCAGTTCCGACGCGGCCGACACAGCGCGCACATTTAGCACAAGCGGGGCGCCACTGAGCAGCTTCACGCTAGCTTGCCCCAGCCGTTCGCGCGTAGTAGGCAGCAACACGGTACACACTTTGCCCAGCGGCTGCGCACCTGTGTCATGGTTCTTTTCCAAAGCGCTGAACAAGCGCACGAAAGGTGTGGTCAGTACCTTGGCAACTAGCAGGCTGCCAGCTAGAAGAGGCACTAGCAACAATAGCCCCGGCAGTAGCGCCGCATTGCCGAGAAAATAGTTCAGCAGGATGCTGCCCACCCACAGCGGTAGGGCCACAAAGCTGAGAAAAACCATCAGTGGCACGCGACCTAGGTTGAAGAAACCGAGCACATGGTTCAGCCACGACACGCTCATACCCGCCGCGCTAGGTATAGCGTGCTCGTGGTGCGGACCGTCGAAGTCATGGCTGGTATCGAGGTCGAGGCTTTTGAAGTCAAGCAAGCCTATAATCACCGTCAACCAGTATAGAAGAATGAAAACTAGCAGCCCGGTAGGAAATAGGTTGGGGGGTAAAACGGCCGCGCGTAAAAGTTCAGTCATGCGGTAAGGGCGACCAGCTAAAAGAAAAAAGGGGCAAAGTGCCTGAGTAATGTTTTTGATATTTTGCAGAGAATCAGGCTACTCCAGACCTAGCTTCGCCTTAAGAGCTTTCAGCTCGTCACTGGCTTGGCCTGTGCTGCCTAGGCCTAGAGCCTTGTCAATCTCCTGATCGACGCTGCGGCTTTCTTGAGCGATTTGGCCATAGGATTCAGCCAAGGCTTCTTCGGTAGCAACTTTTTCCTTCATACGTTCAAGCAGTGCCACTGTGCCTGAGGAGTCGATTTGAGCTAGCTGCTGGTTAATAGTTTTAGTGGCAGTGCTCACCATCACACGGGCTTTCAGCGTTTTAAGCTCGTTTTCCCACTGACTAATAGTTTGCTTGAGTTGCTGCACGTTTTGGTCAAGCTGCTGGGCGGTAGCTTCAAACTGCTGCTGCTCCGCGGTGGCGCGCGCACGCTGAGCTTCGTGCTGGGCTTTCTTCAGCAGGGCTTCACTGGCGAGCCGGTCGGCTTCAGAACTCATAATTTCTTGACGCTGAGCTTTCTGAAGCAGTAATACAGCTTTGTTTTCGTAGTCGAGGGCGCGGGTATGCTCCGTGTCGGCTTGGTTCCGCGCTCGGATGGCTAGGGCTTTCACTTCGGCCAACGCGTGCAAGGCTTTGTCAAGATCTTGACGCAGGTCGCGGAGGCTTTGCTCCGTCATCTTGATGGGGTCTTCGAACTGATTGATAGCAGAATGCGCTTCGGCTTGCCCAATCTTAAACAGGCGGTTGAAAAGGTTCATAGCAGGTTGTGAAATTAGCGCCAAGCCGCTGCCCCGAGCTAGGGTGGGAATGACGAGTTTAACCTTTGGAAAACTGAATGAGCTCATCGCTAAACTCGCTGAGTAAGAGAGCCAGAGAGTTGAATACTGCTTCAAGCTCGGGGCGGTCGAGGTGCTCTAGCTGGAGGGTGTCGCGGAAGATGACCTTACGGCCTGTTTCGTCCAGCACGAAAGCCCCGTGGATAATGTCGCGGTTTTTCTGAAGCAGGCGCTGGTACACCTCGCAACTCGGCTCTGGCAGGTCGAGTAGGTACTGCTCCATGATAAGAAGCGGGTCGCCGCACCCCAGCACCAGGTGGTCAATACCTAGCTCCGGTTTGCTCACCACAAGTAAATTATTGGCTGCGTCGACGCGACGGATATCAAAATCTAGTTCGAGTAGGTAACTCTGAATTGTTACAAAGTAAGAATTGGTCATGCTATAGAAGCGAAAAACAACGCGAGAATAGCCAAAAAGTAGATCGTAGCTACCTGCTCAAAAAAATAGCCGTTTGCAAAAACGATATGTTTATAATGCTGTAGATTTGCTACACAAGAGTAAGTAAAATCTATATATGCTCAAAGCTTGAGCGAGAAATAATTCAATCAATGTCGTACGTTGGTAAGAACATTCGCAAGATAAGAACTGTGAAAAAGCTTAGTCAGGCAGCTTTCGCAGAGCTTTTTGGTTTGGCTAGGCCTAGCGTAGGAGCGTACGAAGAGGGCCGATCAGAGCCCAAAATGGAAACACTGATTCAGATTGCTCATCATTTTGGCTTATCAGTTGATTTGCTATTAACAAAAGAGCTTACTGTAAATGAGCTCTACCACTTTGACATCTTCAAGCAGCCTGAAGCACCCGTTGAAGTACCAACGGTAGCACCCGTGCAGTCAGCACCGACGCTAGCTTCTACGCCCTTCGTGCCTGCCGACCGGCGCATGGAATATGTGGTGCAACACCATGACTCCGCCTTTCTCAATTCGTTGCCGATGCTGACGTTCCCGCACCAACTTGGACCAGGTACGCGCGCATTCGAGATTGTGGGCGCCGAAATGCAGCACCAGCAGCAAGGCTTGCGTCATCAAGATGTAGTGCTCTGCCAGAGCGTGGATATGACAGCACCTAGCTTACGGGTGCACCGCGTATATGCCTTCGTAACGCAGCGGGGCTTGTTGGTGCGCCGCCTCGCCCAGCGCCTTCCCGACAATGTGCTGAAACTCCGAGCCGATAATCCCGATTACGGCAGCGAGGAGTTTGCCTTGGAGCAGGCTCTCGAAATCTGGGAGGTAAAATCTAATTTCACTACCCACCTGCGGCCGCCATCTACTATCGAAGAAAGAGTTACTCGTCTTGAGCGACAAATAGAAGAGCTGTTGACCCGGCTAGGTTGATAGGGTTTTTCTCTATGATCAACGACAAAAGAGCCCGAGAAGCTAGCTGCTTTTCGGGCTCTTTTTGCCATACTATTGAAGTGCTGGTATGCCTCAAATGCGGCGCTTCAAGCGCAGCGAGGTTCTGAAAATCTCCCCATCGGATCGGCGCACGATTAGGGTAATAGCCCGGCCATCGCCGGATTGGAAAAGATGGTTGATCTGCGCCAAGGAGTATCCATCGGCGGGCTTGACACCGATTGAAAGCAGCTCATCATTCGGCTTCAGACCCGCGGCTGCGGCTGCGGAGTTAGGCGCGATGTTCGTGATGAGAAACTGCCGGTATTCTGGGCCGGTAGCGAGCAGCTGGGCGCCGCTCATATCATACTCAAACGCATGATCGTGCGCGCTATTCGGGCGAAGTAAGAGCTGATTATGCGGGTAATCGATGACGATGTTGAACCGTCGTAGCGCATCAAAACCTAGGGTGCCATTGCGCGGTATCTGAATGCGGTGGCTTAGGTTGCTCGAATCGGGAAACGACGTGAGCAAGGAGTGAATCTGGTAGCTGCCGAGCTGAAGCGCCGGCACGCGGCCTAGGTAACCCGTGATGGTGCCGCTCAGACTGCGGCCCAGATCAGTGCGCAGCCGGTTTGCTGGCAGGTGCAGGCGCGGGTCGGAGGAAGTTTCCAGCGATAAAGCATGGCCCGCCCCCGTATCGAGCACCAGTTTGACCGGCAATTCTGCCGAATCGGCCATCTTGATGGTCGTCTTCAGGTAAGGCTTGGAATCTTCTATGAGAATGGGTACGCTCGTCCAGCCTTCGCCTTTGAGTGGTGCTTGCAGCGTGGGGTCCGAGAAGGTAATGCGTCCGACGCGGGGCTGAATGGTCACGACGAAGCTACGGAACAGGTCGTAGCCAAGAATGCCGTGCACCGGCGTGCCCATCAGGCCCGCTAGGTCCAGCACGTTCTCGGTGACGGCAATGAAGGAGAAGGCGGGCGCTTCAATGCCCGCAATATCAACGCGCACCGGCTTCGTACGGTAAGCCGTAATGGGCGCCTGCTGCCCCACGCCAGCCAGACTGTACGCCTTCGAATCGGGGCTCAGGCCCAGCAGCGTGCTTACCTGCGGGTCGGTGATGAGCGAGGAAGCAGCCCCCGTATCGAGCAGAAAGTTGAACGGACCTAGGCCATTGAGCTTGGCCGAAATCACAATCAAGTCGCTCTGAAGCTCATACGAGATGGTCACCCGCTGCAACTTGGCCCGCTTGAAGCGAAAAGGCATGCGCTGGGAGTAGTTGGCGGTGCCCCCTGGTTCCCCGGGCCGATCTGGGTCTGCCGCATATCCGGTCCCGCTCAGCAGCAGGCACAGCCACAGTAGCCGAGTAGCTCGATACCGAAACGCATTGCCGCGCCCAAGCAGCACGTGAAAGAAGGTCAGTAGTCTGTGCTGCGCCACCGCAAAGCGGCGTGGCCCGTGTCCGTTCGTCTTCATAGCACCTAGATTTGTAGCGTCTTAAATCGGTGCCGCCGACGCCTACGCAGCGCCGTACGACCGAAATCTGCCGCTATACAATCATCTGCGGGCGCCGGCTTCAATGGCTATTGTGTGAAGTGACAGATTCTTCGTGTGAAATGCCCGTTTGCTGGCCGAAAGTGAGTGAGGGCTGAGAGCCCCAGAAGCAGGCTGCTTCGGCGGCCAAAACGAGGCGGCTGCGCGTTGAGCCAAAGCCAACAAGCTAGGTGCTACTGTTCAGCTAGTTGGGGTTCTACATCAGAAAAAAAACACTCTGGATAACCGCATAGGCAGCTTGTACAATAAGGCGTGCTTCCTGGAAGGCAAGTGCCTTCCTTGCCCGACCGTCAAGTTTTGAACGGCGGGCTACTGCTATCCTTCACTCTGCCTATTGCTACATGAAAACAAGCCTACTTATGAGCTTCTTGCTCATCTTCAGTGTGGTGCATCAAGTACTGGCGCAAAGCCGAACCATCACGGGCCGCGTCACCGACAGTCAGTCGGGACAAGGGCTGCCGGGGGTAACGGTGCTGTTGAAAGGAACTACCAACGGCGTTTCGACCGACGCCGACGGGCGCTACAGCCTCACCGTGCCCGAGGGGAACGGCACCCTCGCTTTTAGCTCCATTGGCTACGTGAATCAAGAGCGGGTAATCGGGGCAGCCAATCAAATCAACGTGCTGCTCGCTACCGACGCCCAGCAGCTGAAAGAAGTGGTGGTAACGGGCTACGGCGGCTCCCAGGATGTGAAGGATATCACGGGCTCAGCGGCTAAGATATCGGAGGAAAAGCTGCTGAACCAGCCCGTGCAGAGCTTCGACCAGGCCCTCACAGGCCGGGCTGCAGGCGTGCAGATCACCAACGCCAGCGGGACCCTAGCGGAGGGCGTCTCTATCCGGATTCGGGGAGCTAACTCTATCAGCAACAGCTCCCAGCCGCTGATTGTGGTGGATGGCGTGCCGACCAACTCCCTGGAAAACGCCAACCAGTTCAACTCCGGCAACGGTACGCGCTACAACACCCTAGCCGACATCAACCCCAACGACATTGAGTCGGTGGACGTGCTCAAGGATGCGTCGGCGGCCGCCATTTACGGTTCGCGGGCGGCTAACGGCGTGATTATCGTGACCACCAAGCGCGGCAAGTCGGGCCAGAACCACATTTCGCTCAACTCCTACGTGGGCATGAACGAAACCGTGCGCCGACCCAAGTTGCTGAACGGCGACCAGTTTATCCTGATTCAGAACGAGAAGGCGCTGAACCGCTTCGGGCCGGGCACGCCCAACTCCGTTATTGCCCGCGATGTGGATTTGAATGGCGACGGCCAGCCGGACCGCACCGACTGGCTCGACGAGTTGTTTCGCCGCGGCTTCTCACAGAACTACCAAGTATCGATGTCGGGCGGTACTGACAAAGCGAGCTACTACGGCTCCGGCGACTGGACTGACCAGAAAGGCGTGCTGGTAGCCAACCGCTTGCGGCGGGGCTCAGTGCGTCTGAATCTAGATTTGCAGCCGGTAAAATGGCTGAAAGCCGGCATCAGCACCAGCTACTCGCAAACGTTGAACAACGGCGTGCTGACCGATGGGTACCTAGCCGGCGCAACGGTGTCGGGCTATAATGCCTCGCCCATTTTTCCGGTGCGCGATGCCAGCGGCAATTACTTCCTCGATTCGTTCGGCAACCTAGGGGGCGACGTGTTTACGATTGACGGCACCGCGTACCCGTTCTACCGCACTTTCCGCCTGAACGCGGTGAACCACCCCAGCGCCGTGCTGGCTTACCAGCGCAACGATAACACCTCGCAGCGCCTGCTGGCTAACGGCTACGCCACCGTGGAACCGGTTACGGGCCTGAAGATCACGACGCGCTTTGGCATCGACTACCTACAAAACTTCGAAGACCAGTACAGCGACCCGCGCCTGTCGGGCCTAGGTCGGGTGCTCGGCTCGGGGTTGGTACAAGACAACGACCTGCGGCAGAACCTCTGGAACTGGGCCAACTTCGCCAACTACACGCATACTTTCGGCGCCGACCACAACCTCGACCTGACCGTGGGGGTGGAATACCAGCTGGAAAAGCAGCGGCAGATCGGGTCCTACGCGGCCAACTTCGCCGATCCTAAGTTTCGGGAGATTCTGTCGGGCTTGTTCACCGAGCCGCTGCAACCCGACGGCTCGCGCTATACCCAAGGCTTTGATTCCTACCTAGCTCGCGTCAACTACTCCTTCGGCAGCAAGTACTACGCCTCCGCCAGCTTCCGCGCCGATGCGGACTCGCGTTTTGGCGAGAACAACCGGCGCGGCTACTTTCCCGGCGGCTCGGTGGGATGGCGCCTCTCGGAGGAAGACTTTCTCAAGGAGTTCACCGTTATTAATGACCTGAAGCTGCGCGCCAGCTATGGCGTGGTGGGCAACTCCAACGGCTTGCTGCCCTACGCCGCTCGCACGCAGATAGGAGCGGGGCAATATGCCGATATCAACGGCTTGAGCATCACGCAGGTGGGCAACCCCGACCTAGCTTGGGAGAAGTCAAAGAAGCTGGACATTGGACTGGATGCCTCGGTGCTGTCCAACCGCGTTGGCCTAACCCTCGATTACTTCAGTAACAACATTACCGACCTGATTTTGGATGCGCCCGCCCTGCGCACCACGGGCATTCCGAACTCCGTGGACTACGTGCGCACGGTGGTGACCAAGAACATCGGTTCGATGTACAACCGCGGCCTGGAAGCGACGCTGAATACCACCAACGTGCAGAGCAGCACCGGTTTCCGCTGGACGTCGGCGCTCAACTTCACGGCCATAAAAAACCGCATTACCACACTTGCTACCAACTTGCCAGTGCCCGAAGGACAGGCCGCCAACCCCAACGACGTCGTAGCGAGCAACCAGCGCGCTAGCGTAGGTCGGCAGCTAGGCGTGTTCTTTCTACCGCGCTGGGCCGGCGTGAACCCCGACAACGGCAACGCGCAGTTCCTGGATGCGGCTGGCAACGTGAAGCAGTACGACGCTGTGGCCCGGCAATGGCTGACGGCCGAAGGCACGGCCACCACGCCCATCAGCACCTCCGACTACAAGTACACCAGCAAGAGCGGCTACCCAACCTGGTACGGCGGCTTCGACAACACGCTTTCTTACAAAGGCTTGGAGCTAGGTATTTTCCTGCAATACAGCGGCGGCAACATGCTCTACAATGCTACCCGCGCCGGCTTGCTGACCACCTATTATAATAACAACCTCACCGAAATTCTGGACCGGTGGCAGAAGCCCGGCGACCAGACCAACGTGCAAAAGCTGGTGCTCCAGGACAACGTATCCACGCAGGCCTCGACACGCTGGCTGGAGAAGGGCGACTTCCTGCGCCTACGGCAGCTCAGCCTAGGGTACAATCTGCCCAAGCCGGTGTTGGAACGCTTCAAGCTCGGCAACGTGCGCGTGTATGCGCTGGTGCAGAACGTGTTTGTGCTAACCGGCTACAACGGCACCGACCCGGAGGTGAACTCCAACCGCAACAACACGACCCAGGGCACCAACGGCAACATCGCCTTTGGGGTCGATAACCGCGCCGTGCCGCAAGCCCGCAGCTACACCGTTGGTCTTAACCTCAGCCTCTAGCCCGCCATGACGACGATGAAAACCCTAGCTTTTATATGGAAGGGCGCGGCCGCCTTCGTGCTGCTCCTGACGCTGGGCTGCGACGTGCTCAACCAGGAACCACCCGCCAGCCTCACGCCCGAAGAAACCTTCAGCACGCCCGACCGCATCGAGAAAGCTGCCCTAGGCATGTACGATGCGCTGCAAAACCCTGAGTTCCTGGGTGGCCGCGCCTTGATTTACAGTGATGTGCGCTCCGACGACACCGACCCCTCGCCGTACTTCAATCCTATTGCGAGCTTCTCGGCCCTGGCTAACGACATCCAGATAACCAACGGTTGGACCGGCGGCTACCGCACGATCTACGCGGCCAACTTCTTCCTGCAAAACTTCGAGCCGAATGCGGGGCTGGTGTCGCCGGAGCTAGGAGCGCAGTATCGGGGCGAGGCCAAGTTTATCCGCGCCCTGACCATGTTCCACTTGGTGAACCTGTTCGCCCAGCCCTACAACTTTACTCCCGACGCCTCGCACCTAGGTATCCCAATTCAGCTTACGGCACCCAATGCGGCCTCGGCCTACGACGCTTCGCAGCGGCTGTCGCGCTCGTCGGTGCGCGACGTATATACGCAAATCGTCAGCGACTTAACGGATGCCGTCAACGGTCTACCTAGCTCATATGACGACCCCGATTTCACCAACGTGGCCCGGGCTACGAAGGGGGCGGCGCAAGCTTTGTTGTCGCGGGTGTACTTGTACCAAGGCAACTATGCGCAGGCTGCTACGCTCGCTGGCGCAGTTATCGGTTCGGGGTTGTACGCGCTGAACCCGGACCCGGCCACCGCCTTTTTGCCGCCCTACAACACGCCGGAGTCCATCTTCTCGGTGGCCATGAACACGAGTGACAACCCCAACACCAACAACGCCATCGGCCAGCACTACAGCCCCACCGGCCGCGGCGACATCACCATCTCGCCCTACGTGGCTATTCCCACGTCGCAGTTTCCCGCCGACGACAAGCGCCGCACGAACCTGGTGACGGTTTCCAGCAACATTCCGTACACGGGCAAATACAAAACCACCGGCGACTGGGTGCCCATTGTGCGCTACCCCGAGGTGCTGCTGAATCGCGCCGAGGCGCTAGCCAAAACCACCGGCCGCACCCAGGATGCCGTGGATCTGCTGAACCAAGTACGCAACCGCTCCAAAGGGGCTAGCACGCCCGCTTATACCCTCGGCAGCTTCGCCGACGCACCGGCCTTGATTAATGCCATCTTGCTGGAGCGGCGGCTGGAGCTAGCTTTTGAGGGCCACCGCTACTACGACCTGCTCCGTAACCGCCTGCCCATCCCCGCGCACAGCACCACCCCAACCATCCCGTACGGCGACAACCGCGTGGTGCTGCCCATCCCGCAGGTAGATCTGCAAAACAATCCTAACCTGGCGCAGAACCCTGGGTATTAGCCTAGCGATTGGAGCGCACGGTCCGCAAAAGTCCTGGCCAGGATGACTTGTGGGCTCTTTCAAAAAGCACCGCCTCTTCGGGCGGTGCTTTTTTATTAGAAGGCCGTTGCGGTACTTGGTCCCGCCATTAAGCTCTCTTGCCCTATGTTCACTACTCATCCAGTACTCGTTACCGGCTCGTCGGGTCAACTGGGCCGTGAGACGGTTTTGCTGCTGCGCGCGAAAGGGTACACCGTGGTCGGCGTGGACCTGGTGCCGGCCCCGACCACGGATGCGGTACTTGATATCCGGGATGCTGACGCCGTGCAGGAACTCGCCCGCGGGGTCGGCGCTATCATTCACACGGCGGCGTTGCACGGCAAACACTACGACCTGCAGGTGCCGCGTCTGGAGTTTATTCGCACCAATATTGAAGGCACGCTGCACCTGCTCAACGCGTGCGTGGCCCACGGCATTCCGAAGCTGCTCTACACCAGCACCACGTCTATTTACGGTCAGGCGATGGTGAATCCCGACCGGGCCGTGTGGGTGGATGAGCAACTGGTACCGCAGCCACGGGATATTTACGACATCACTAAGCAGGCCGCCGAGGCGCTGTGCCAGGATTTTTGCGAGAAAGAAGGCTTGCAAACGGCCGTGCTGCGCGTGTCGCGATTCTTGCCCGAGCCCCCAAACCTAGCCCTAAACCATCGCCTCTACCGCGGCCTCGACGCGCGGGATGGAGCGCTAGGTCTGCTACTGGCGCTGGAACATCACTTCCCTGACTTCGACACGTTCAATATCTCGGCGGGTAGCCCGTTCCGACCCGAGGATATGATCCAGTTGCGCCGCGACCCGGGCGCCGTTGTGCAGCGCCGCCTGCCGCAAGCAGTTGACGTGTATGCGCGCCAAGGTTGGAACTTGCCCACGAGCATCGACCGGGTGTACAGCATCGACAAAGCCCGGCGGGTGCTTGGGTACCAACCGCGCTACACGGCCGAATACCTGCTCCAGGAAGCGGCGGCTACCGTTCCCCAGGCGGAAAGCTAGGTTTCCGTTGGCCCAATCATCCGCTTCCCCAACCCACGGTCCTGGCAACGCATTAGGAAGAATCAGCGCGTTGCCAGGACCGTGGGTTGGGGGAAGTACAAGGTGACCTAGGTCAGGATTTTGATAGCTACTGGCCCTAGTGAATGGTTAGCGATTCTTCGCTAGAAAGGTCTTCACGTTGTCGCGGTAGAAGCGGGTCCACTTCAGGGTGTGGCCGCCGGTGAGCTTCACCAGGTATTCGCCGTTGAAATAGCACTCTAGCTCCTCCACGTAGTTCAGGTTGACGATGTAGGAGCGGTTGATCCGCGTGAAATCGGCTGGGTCCAGGCGCTGCTCTAGCTGCGTGAGGCTCTCGTAGAGCGTATAATTCCGCTTGAGTGTGTGCAGGGTGATATAGTTGCCATCGGCATCGAAATACAATATATCCTCGGCCTTGATAAAGAACAGCTTGTGGTTGTCCTTCACCAGCATGCGCTTCAAATAGCTAGGTTTGGCAGGCGGTTCTTCGCTCGTCAGCAGACGCATGAGCGTGTCGATGGTCTCCTGAGGCTGGGGTTGGGCTAGGTTTGTTTTCACGTGGCGGAAGGTTTGGTGGAACTGTAACTCAGTGAACGGTTTCGGCAGGTACGACACGCCACTTTCTTCCAGGGCGAGCAGCATGGGCTGGTCGGCCGCGGCAAGAAACACGACGTGCGGCTGGAAATGCGGCCAGATTTCTCGCAGCACGCTGAAGCCATCGAGGCGGGGCAGCTGCAAGTTCAGGAACACAACATCGGGGCGGTGGTGCAGCAAGGCAATGAGTGCCTCTGTGCCCGTGGAGGCCTCCGCGGCTACCTGAAAGCCAGCAGCTTGCTCCAGGTAGAGGCGAATGGTTTGGCGCGTAGCTAGCTCGCTATCGGCAATAAGAGCCTGGTAACTCATGCAGTGAAGCGCTGAGAGAACGAAAAGGAGGGAAGGAAGAGAATACGGCCACGGCTCCACCTGCTGCAAGGTGGCTCCCCTCGGGGAGCGAGCAACAGCGCCGAACTGCTGCTTAAACCGCACACGAGCTGTGCTTGCGCATTAATCCCTCGGGTGAGGCGTAGGAGGCAGCAGCAACGAAAATGCTACTGCGCCAGCTGCTTGAGTAGATGCTTCGGTAGTCTGAGTGGTTGCCTGTATAGTTGAAAGACCAGCAAATTTACCAAAGGCTGCATAGTATTACGAATTTGTTCGTATAAATAAAAAACGGACGGTTGGCGTTGTCTTTTTGGGGAGGGCAGAGCGGGTAGCGAGAGCAGGGTAGGTAGTTAATCCAGCCCCTAATAGGGTTAATTAACTAGATAAGTTGGGCCAGAATGGCCAGCGTAAAAAGCCTTCTTTGTAGGCTTCGGAGGGCGAGGGTATCGTGGATACCGCCCAAAAGTCGAAACGTTACAGCTAGGCGCTGATTTTATTTTTCGTCAGCTTGAGGGCTGGTAGTAGGGTAGGCGAAGCTAGGTTCGTAACGGGTGCAGTTTGTGATGAAAGTTGCTATCAACCAATAACCTAGATAAAATGGGGGTTCACGGCTGCGTGGGCACTGGTAGCAACACGTAGTTTTCCGAATTAGACTCTCGTACTACTTGCCAGCCCTCATTCAGCTGCAGCGTATAGCCAGGACCCGTCACGGACCTAGCCTGCACCGTAGCCGGATAGCCGACGATAACCTGATCCTGTTTTGGCCCTAGTAACGCGCCATCCTCTATGGTTAGTATGCCCCAGGAATCCGTTACACGCAGGGTCGGGTATACGGTCCCCGCTTCCGCCAGCGGCTGCGCGGTGCGTGGGTCGAAGGCCATGTTCATTTGCCGGAGCGGAATAAGGAGGTGGGGCTCTTCTAGAAAGCGGCGGCGGTAAGCGCTGATCTGCTGTTGGCGTTGCTGCTCCCTCTCTGCTTCTTGCTCCAGAATGGCCTTGCCACCGTAGCGCGGTAGCGCACTAGCCGTCCACGAAGCTAGGTTGCGCGGCATCGTCACGCGCAGGCCGGTAGCAAATAAGTCGGCCAGGTCGGTCTGCGCAGTAATGCCTTGGTTCCAGTCGGGTGTGCGCCGGCGTAGCAAGAACCCATAGACTGGAACCGTCTGATAGGCAAACGAGCGTACAAACGACGGGTTTTGGGGAAAAGAGAGCAGACTTTGCCGCAGGTGAGCCACGGCGGCGGGAGTGGGTCGTTCGCTGAGCACCTGCCCGGTATATTCGGCCAGCCCTTCGTTGAGCTCAAGCTGATTCTCCGCCGCGGCGGCTGCCGGATACAAGCTGCGCCGGTACGCCCGAAAAGCCAGCGCGGCTCGCAGGTGCGCGGTCGTTGCCCGCCGCGACGGTGCCAATAGCGCGCGACGTAAAGCCACTAGCTCTAGCTGTAGGTACGTGCGACCGGGCGCCTCATCCAAGTGTGCGTTATCGGCCTCCGTTAGGGCAAGTTGGAGTTGCGGTTGCAGGCGATGAAACGACTCGTGCGCGAGTAAGTTGATCCGCTCAAAACGGTCAGTAGGTAAGGGCAAAGCCACCATCGACCAGCGCCGGCCGGCCCAGCGCACGGCCGTATTTGCCACGTTAACTGCTGCCGGCAACTCGCCTGCGTACAAGCCTTCTGCCTCGTGCAGCACGCCCGCCGAATCAGGAACGTTGGCCAGCACCCGCCGCGAATCAGCTGTTACGAGCAGCAGCGGCCCATACAGTGGGGTGCCCCAGAGCTTCCCGCCGTCGTGCTGACTGGCAGCCTCTAGGTCGGCAAAGGCTTGCTTGGCTACTTGCTGGTCAGCGGCCGATTGCCCTCGGCTCATGCGCGGCGCGGCCAGCAACACGAGTCCGCCTAGTAGGCAGGGCACTAAGCAGGACGGAAGGAGAGCAGGGCTTTTCATAACAGAAAGTACGAAATTTTACGCCATAAAGCAGGAAGTTATCCTAGCCCGCGCGGCGCTTTTCGTCTTCGGCGCCACTCTGCCGCCGTTTGGTGGGGGCTA
Organism: Hymenobacter sp. GOD-10R; assembly: GCF_035609205.1. Taxonomy (NCBI): domain Bacteria; kingdom Pseudomonadati; phylum Bacteroidota; class Cytophagia; order Cytophagales; family Hymenobacteraceae; genus Hymenobacter; species Hymenobacter sp. GOD-10R. Next base: position 3,524,392 of record NZ_CP141184.1, on the reverse strand, counting down.
GCTTCTCGTTGCCGAAACGGTAGCTAAACGCCAGGGTTGCCACCCGCGAATCGCGGCGCTGGTAGAAGCGCTCCACGTAGGTGTCGTAGGTGGAAGTGGCGCGGGCAGGTTGGGTAAAGAAAATGTCGGTTACGTTTAGCTTCAGGTTGGCTTTGCGGTTCCACAGGCTCTTCTGCAAGCCCGCGCTGACCTCACCCAAGGGCCGTTGCACTAAAAAGGCGTACACCTCCCGCGACTGATAGTTGCCGTTCAGCTCGGCGCTCCAGCCCTTGCCAAAGGTGAAGGTATGATTGGAGGTGAGCTGGAACGACGCCCCGCCCCGGTTGAGGTTCGTGCCAGCTAGGTCGCCCTTGAAGCGGGTGTAAAAAACCACCGCGTTGTTGTAGATCGTCCACCACTTGGCCACTTCCACCGGCGCCGTGAGTGTGAGGGCATAATAATGCTGCTGCGCCAAGTTGCGGGTGGTGGAAACTACGGTGCTGTCGGTTTCGGGCTGCACCACCCCGATAAGTGGCTGGCTGGTGAGGCTGTAGCTCAGACCTAGGCTGTATTTCTGCTTGAAGGTATGCGTGAGCTCTAGGTTGTAGCTGGTTTGGGGGCGCAAAGTGGGGTTGCCACTGCCGAAGGTCGTTTTGTCGATAATTTCGCGAAACGGATTGAGCTGGCGGTACGACGGCCGGTCGATGCGGCGGCTGAGCGAAAGACTAGTTTCGTGCTGCTCGGAAAACGTGCGCTTCACAGCCGCGCTTGGGAACAACTGGAAGTAGTGACGCGAAAAGTCCTGGAACTCCACTTCGCGGTCTTGCTTGCCCACGGCGTTGGTTTGCTCGCCGCGCAGGCCTGCTTGCAGCGTCAGCTTGGGTTGGGTGTAGTTCACGTTAACGTAGCCGGCGTTGATGTTCTCGTCGTAGCGGAAGCGGTTGGAGCGACCTAGGTCGAGCTGCCCATCGGTGAAAAACTGTAGGTCATTGTCGGCCGTCACCAAGCTGGTTTTGGCACCCGCTTCCAGGCGCAACGCCTTGCTCAGCGGGTGCATGTAGTCCACCTTAGCCGACTGAATGGTGAGCCAGCCCAACTGGTCGCTGCTGGTAGTCGTAGTGGGCTGGGTGGCGCTGAAAGTTTGCAATAACTGCTCGCGGGTGCTACGGTAGCGAGCATAGTCGGCGTCGGCCGTTAGTTCGCGGGCGCCTAGCGAATCATCAAACGTGTGGCGGAAGTTGACGTTGCCCGACAGATTCGGAAAGCGCCGGTCGAGGTAATTGGTCGAGTTATAGGCCTGCGTTGTGCCCCGCAGTAGGTCCTGCAACACCGAGACATTGGTGCCATCCGCCGTGATGTGCGCCGTCTGCCCGTTCACCACCGCGCCCACGGTCGTGCGCTTCGATAGGTTGTAGTCAAACCCGAGCCGCCCGGTGTGCGAGATGTTGTGCGTGGGCAAGCGGTTATCCTGGTCGGTGATGCTGATGGGCTGCCGCTCACCGCCCGCCACTCGGTTGTAAAAGTCGCGGTGGATGGTCAGTTTGGCAATGCCTTGGCGGTCGGAGTAGGTGTAGGAGCTAAACAGATTGAGCTTGTTTTGTCGATGGTTCAGGCTCAACCCGGCGGTGTACTTGTTGTACTGACTGCGTCCGTAGCTCAGGTTGGCCGTGCCGTTGGTGCCTTCGCGCTGGTCCTTTTTGAGGTTAATGGCAATGATGCCCGCGCCACCTTGAGCGTCGTATTTAGCCGGCGGGTTGGTAATCAGCTCAATGCTCTTGAGTTGCTCGGCGGGCAGGGCGCGCAGGTAATCAGCTAGCTCGGTGCCGGTCATGGGCTGGCGCTTGCCGTCGATAAGCACCAGCAACCCTTGTTTGCCCCGCAAAGCTAGGTTGTCATTGCTGTCGATAGTCACGCCGGGTGAGCGGCGCAGCACATCCAAAGAGGTGTTGCCGGCAGCCAGCGTCGAGCCTTCCACGTTCACGACCGTTCGGTCGGCGAGGCGCTCATACACGGGCTTTTGTCCAACCACGGTTACTTCCTTCAGCTGCGTAGCTGTGCTGCTGGCGAGGGTCAGGGCGGGTAAGTTGATCGGGGTGTTGGTCACTTCAAACGGCTTCGACCATTGCCGCCGAAAGCCTACTTGCGCTGCTGAAAGTAGGTAACGCCCAGTCGCCGCGCGCTCAAATTGAAATAAGCCTTTGGCGTCGCTAAACTCGGTTTTCACTACCGCCGAGTCATTGGCACGGTGCAGGGTGAGAGTCGCGTAATCAAGGGGTTTGCCTGCGTCGGTTTGAACGGAGCCCCGCACATCGGCCTGCGCCTGCACGCTCTGTGCTGCGCTAAACAAAAGGAGCACGAGCAAGCCACGCTGCGTGGAAATCGCTGCTAAGTCAGTGCATTTCATGGGAATAAGTGGTTGAAATTCGGTTGTTGGAAAAAGGAAGAGTGGAGCAACAGAGCTAGGTAGTTCGGGGTCAGGACAAGCAAGAAACTAGGTGGTACGATGATATATCATTATGATTAGCTCGTGTATGCGGTTAGGAGAGTAATTAAGAAGGAGAGTAATAAGAAACTAAGTGGTTGTAGAAGAGTCGTTAGGTTGCTATTGCCCTTGTTCTGCGGGGAAGTGAACCAAGTGAGTAGAAATAATTGACTCGCTACGAAATCCTTCGTGGCAAACATACGAATGAATTCGTATATACCAGCTGGCATAGTATCTGAATTTTGTATTCAGTCTAACTAGAGTATGTACTTGCTCAGAAATCGAATTTGATAACGATCAGTCATGTGCATTCTAAGTCCTTGAATTAAAAATAATGATATATCATGAAAAAGCTTCATCAATTCGCAAAAACAAATACAATTTCTAAAGTGCTGCATCTTTATGAATGAAGCTTGGCCGGAGAGACTAAGGGCGAAGCTTTTGGTTAAGGGGCAATTCCTTAAGGAATCCTTGCTGCATAAATGCATTGCTCATGTTCAGAGCATGACCCCGCCAAGCTGCGGCAGTGCCTTCGCCACGATCTGCGGCTGCAGATAGTTAAGCGTACGCGGCCTAGGCTACAAGTTGATCATGTAACCTAGGTCGCGTAGTCTTATTACCTATTTTCTAGTGACTTAGATGCTATAGATAGTAGCGCGGAACGGATTCCCGCATCACTGTCTACAAGACCTAGGTCATTGCGTTAGCTGTTGATTCTGGGTTGATCTTTTGTGAGCTGAACCAACAGTTGTAAGAGTGCAGCTTCTTCGAAGGGTTTGGTCAGGCACGCACTCATGCCGGCCACCAGGTACTTCGCTAGGTCGGCTTCGAAAGCGTTAGCTGTTAAGGCAATCAGCGGAATGGTGGCGTACTCCGGGGATGGGTGCTGCCGAATGGCGGTGGCAACCTCTACGCCGCTCAGCCCCGGCATCTGAATGTCGAGAATAGCCGCGTCGTAGCGCTTGTTTTGGAGCCGGTTTAAGGCATCAGTGCCCGTGCCAACTGCCTCCACGCATACGCCCCAGTGTTCGAGCATTACGATAGCAATCCACTGGTTTACCATGTTGTCTTCCGCCAGCAGCACGTGCAAATCGCGTAGCGCTTCATAGTTCACCGGTTCATTGGTGGGCAGCTGGTTGGGTGCTGCGGGAAGGGCTTCGGCCCGCGGCAACGTAAGGGTGAAGGAAAAGGTGCTGCCCTGCTCAGGCGCGCTGCACAGCGCCAGGGTACCGTCCATGTGCTGAACCAACTGCTGACTGATGGCGAGACCTAGCCCTGTTCCGCCGAAGCGCCGGCTGATCTCGCTGCTCGCCTGCGTGAAGGCGTCGAAAATCGATTCTTGTTGCTCCTGGGAAATCCCGATGCCTGTGTCTTGTACCCAAAAGCGCAGCGTAAGTGCCTCTGGCGTTTCTTGCTGAACGGCTACCCCTAGGTGCACGGAGCCTTCTTCCGTAAACTTAATAGCATTGCCGACCAGGTTGAGCAGTACCTGCCGTAGGCGGTAAGCATCGCCCAACACTGCGGGCGAACCAGCGGGTAGGTACTCCGTCGTCAGGCGTAGCCCTTTATGCTCGGCTAGGTTGGCTAGGGTTTGCCGCACGCCTTGCAACACCACGTTTGGGTCGAAAGCCGCTTGTTCGAGCTGCAAATGCTGGGTGGTAATTTTAGCCATGTCTAATACGTCGTTGACCAGCGCCAGCAGGTGCTGACCGGCTTGCTCCATAGTAGTCAAATATTCTTGCTGGGTCTGGCTCAAAGGCGTTTTAGCTAAAAGCGCAGCCATCCCTAGCACCCCGTTGAGCGGAGTCCGAATTTCATGGCTCATCCTGGCTAGGAATGATTCTTTTGCCCGGGCGTTTTCCTCGGCTTCTTTCTTGGCTTGTTGCAGCGCCCGCTCGGCTCGCACGCCCGGCGTAATATCGTAGCCCGAAGCTACAACGTAAGGCTCCTGGCCGGCCTCCGCAACCTGGTAGGTATAGTAGTGCAAGTAGCGCTTCTCACCCTTGGTGGTCGTAATCGTCATCACGCTTGGTTGCGGCTGACTAGCACCGGCTAGGTAGGCATCGAAGTCGCCCCGGTGTTCGGGTGGTAAGGCGTCGCGGAGGTTGTGGCCAATCAGGCGGCTGGCAGGAGCCCCCAGCAACCGCTCAATGGCTGGGTTCACCGACAAAATCTTGCCCTGCAAATCATGCGTGCAGATCAGAGCTTGCGAGTAGTAAACGAGGTCGTAGTACTGCTTTTCGCGTCGCTCCGTTTGCTCGCGCAGGCGCTTGATCTCCGTAATATCTGTGTGTAGCGTGAGTACTGCTATCGATCCATCATGCTGCCGCAGGGGTCGCTTATCCATTTGGAAGTACCGAACCTCGCCACCTGGTACCTCAATCGGTAATTCAGCCTGAACAACACATTGCTGCTCTAATACTTGACGATTCCAGGTCACAAATTGTTCGAATGACTTCGTTTGCCTGCGCATTTCTATCGATTCCTTATCCTGCTTCCAGAATTTCTGAAAAGCGGCATTAGAAAAAGAAATATGCTCTGCTGAGGTAAGCACGCACAACATGCTCGGAATGGTGTCTACCAGTTGCTGCATGAAGAGCTGTTGCTCCGCCAGCCGGATTTCTGCCTGATGACGTTCGGTAATATCTATTCCCGAACTCACGACAACGAGTACGTTGCCATCCGGCGCCAAAACCGGCCGGTAGCGGCGCATAAAGTGTCGCAACCCTATCCGGGGCTGCACAAGGGTTTCTTCCCAGGTCACCTCTTTCCGCTCCTGCACCGTTCTGGTAAAATACTCTTGCCGCCGCTCGGCCATCTCCCGTGGCCGGTGCCGGTACGCGCACGATTCAAAGTTGTCTTTGCCAATAAGCCAAGCCCGTATCGCTGGATCGGGCTCTAGCAACGGGTTGACAAATAAATAGCGATGATCAGGATCGAACACGGCGACGCCAGCTGGTACCTGTTCCAGCACCATCTCGTAGAACGTACGCTGGCGCACCAGTTCCTGCTCCGCTTGGCGCCGCGCCGTGATGTCGGTCAGGTAGAGGGTAGCGTAGGTCTCACCGGGCACGGCCATTACCGTAACCAGGTAGTACTGATCGGCAAGGGCTAGCTCCTGCTGATGCGAATTGCCGGTGTGCAGCGCCTGCTGAACTAGCAGCAATAATTCGTGCCGGACATTTCCTGGCTCGGCAGCGCCGAGCGTCTCGGCGAGTGGTGCTGCCGCAGGGTTGGCGTAGAGCACCTCGCCAGCGGGAGTCAGCCGTAGAATTGGGTTCGGATGCTGCTCAAGAATGTAGGCCAGCGTGCGCAGCTGCGCATCTTGCTGGTGGCGCGTCGTCACGTCGTGGTAGCAAATCAGACGTCCGGCCTGGTGCTGCTCCAAAATCAGATAGTCGAGCTCTACGACGCGACCATCGGCAAGCTGAAGCTGACCTAACAGGGCCGTTTGGCCGTCTTGATGTCGAGCGCAGGCCTGGGCAACGAAGGTGGCAGGATCGTGAAAAGCTCCCTCAAGGGAAGCGGGGTGGGAGGGGTAAATTGGGCACGCGTCTGCCCGGGTAGAGTCCGATTTTAAGTCGAATAATTCCCGAAATGGTTCGTTGACAAACTCGATATGCCCCGCCTGATCTACTAAGGCCAAGCCGGTACCTAGGTGTTGCGAGAAGGCAATTAATTGGTGGTGACGGCGCTGCGCTGTGCTCGCAGTCATAGCTAGCTGCTGTTCGAGAGCGACAACACGAGCTTCAGCAGCGGCCAAGGCGGCCTCTGCTTGCACACGGCGGGATTTTTCGGCTGCTAGCTGCGCGATACAAGCATCGTCAGCGGGAAGCATAGACATAGGGAGCGGCTGATAAGCATGTATAGATCAACGAGTTATTCCTTTTTCACCCAAGTCGATACTCGGCGAAAAAACGAGTAAAAAGCACCGGCAAATAGAGCGGTATACTTCCTCAAGCTAATAGGCTGCGCCAGCGCTAAAATCGGATGCTAACATGCGCAGCACTACCTACTTGGGTCAGCTTCAGCTCAGCGTATGAACTGATGCCGCGCTAGGCTAGGAAAAAGTAATAACACGTTTCGAATGACACGAAATCAAATGTAACGCCAGATAGCTTTAGGATTAAAGCATTATCATAATGGGAAGAAACACTGCCAAAAAGAACAGGTGTCCTTTTGCCTCGCAACTACCTATAACGCTTCTGTGCCTATAAGAAAAAGCAGCCTTCTTAGTCGAATTAAGAAGGCTGCTTTTCCTAGGTACTAGAAGCTTATGCGTGTTGTTAACGCGTGCCAAGCCGGTTGCGACGCCACGCAGATGGCGTGCTCACTACTTCACTGCCGGCGGGCACTTGGGGCTTTTTGGTTTCCAGCAGCATCGCCGTGAATACCGCCGCGAGCTTGAGCGTTTCTTCGTTGGGCGTTGGAGCTAGGTCGGCAGGGGTGAAATGGTCGCGGATAAAGTTTGTGTCGAACTGGCCGCTCACAAAAGCCGGGTGTTGGAGCACGAACCGACCAAAAGGCAGCGTCGTCTGGATGCCCGTTATCTGGTACTCGTCGATAGCGCGAAGCATACGGTCAATCGCCTCGGTGCGGTCCTGCCCGAAGGTGACGAGCTTAGCAATCATCGGGTCGTAGTAGATCGGAATGTCCATGCCCTGTTCGAAGCCATCATCCACGCGTACGCCGGGGCCTTGCGGGCGCACGTACGTGGTGAGTGTTCCAATGTCGGGGAGGAAGTTGTTGGCGGGGTCCTCCGCGTACACGCGCAGCTCCAAGGCATGGCCTTGAATTTTCAAATCATCTTGACCAAAGCTTAGAGGCTGCCCCTGAGCTACTTTGATCTGCTCTTTCACTAGGTCGAGGCCCGTTATCTGCTCCGTCACGGGGTGCTCTACCTGGAGGCGGGTATTCATCTCCAGGAAATAGAAGTTGTGGTTTTCATCCAGCAGGAACTCCACCGTGCCGGCGCCCGTGTAGTTGCAGGCGCGGGCCACGTCGACGGCGCACTGACCCATCGCGGCGCGCAGTTCTGGCGTGAGCACTGATGAGGGCGCTTCTTCAATAACCTTTTGGTGACGGCGCTGGATGGAGCACTCGCGCTCAAACAAGTGCAGGATCGTGCCGTGTTCATCGCCGAGCACCTGAATCTCGATGTGGCGCGGCGAGCCGATGTACTTCTCAATAAAGACGGCACCGTCGCCAAAAGCACTAGTAGCCTCCGACACAGCTAGCTGCATCTGTTCCTCAAACTCGGCTTCGGCGTTCACAATGCGCATGCCTTTGCCGCCGCCGCCGGCCGAAGCTTTTATCAGAATCGGAAAGCCTACTTCACGGGCTACTTTCTTGGCTTCCTCCACATCGGAAATGGCCTCTTCGGTGCCCGGTACCATCGGAATACCATACTTCGCCACCGCCTGCTTGGCTGCTAGCTTCGAGCCCATTAGCTCCATGGCCTCCGGTGAAGGACCGACGAAAACGAGGCCTGCTTCCTGCACCTGGCGGGCAAACTGGGCGTTCTCCGACAAAAAGCCGTAGCCGGGGTGAATGGCATCGACGCCGAGCTGACGGCATACCTCAATGATCTTGTCGCCACGCAGGTAGCTTTCGGCGGAGGCGGGCGGGCCCACGCACACGGCCTCGTCGGCGTAGCGTACGTGCAGGGCCTGGCGGTCGGCTTCACTATATATGGCTACCGTTTGCAGGCCCATCTCGCGGGCGGAGCGAAGTACGCGGAGCGCGATTTCACCACGATTGGAAACCAGTAGCTTTTTTATTTTTTTCATGGGTGGAAATTGGCTAGGCAGTAGAAGCGCAAATATGCGTACTTGTGTGGGAGAAAAGCGTACGCAATAAAATAGCTGACAAGTAGGTGCGGCGGGTAAGTCACTAGGCAAACAACTACCTGCACCTAGATGGAGCGCTCGTTTTCATCGACCTAGCCCCTCGGGGGCAACTTGGAAGCCACGCGGCGGGCGGTTACCTTTGCGGCTTTTACATAACTTTGAAAACATTTTCGCATAACCTTATGGTTGGCGGAGTGGTTAGAAGCCTCACTATCTAGCCCGTTTTACATTCACATCTAACTTGTTCCTCCGTGGATCTTTTTGACAAGATTGCCTCCAACCGCGGCCCGCTGGGCAGCCACTCGCACTACGCGCACGGCTATTTCACATTTCCTAAGCTGGAAGGTGAGATTAAGCCCCGCATGATTTTCCGCGGTAAAGAGGTTCTCACCTGGAGCCTGAATAATTACCTAGGTCTGGCTAACCACCCGGAGGTGCGCAAGGCCGACGTGGACGGTGCGGCTCAATATGGCATGGCGCTGCCCATGGGCGCGCGCATCATGAGCGGCAACTCTAACTTGCACGAGCAATTGGAAAGCGAGCTGGCCGATTTCGTGAAGAAGCCAGAGTGCATGCTGCTCAACTTTGGCTACCAAGGAGTAGTATCTATTATTGATGCCATCGTGAACCGCCACGACGTGATTGTGTACGACGCGGAGTCGCACGCTTGCATCATCGACGGGGTGCGCCTGCACGCGGGCAAACGTTTTGTGTACCCGCACAACGATATGGAGAAGCTCGAGACGCAACTCCAGCGCGCTACCCGCATGACCAACGAAACGGGCGGCGGTATCTTGGTTATCACCGAGGGCGTGTTTGGCATGTCGGGCAACATGGGCAATCTCAAGGAGGTTGTGGCCCTGAAGGAGAAATATCAGTTCCGTTTGTTCGTGGATGATGCCCACGGATTCGGCACTATGGGCGCTACGGGCGCCGGAACGGGCGAAGAACAAGGCGTGCAGGACGGCATTGACCTCTATTTTTCGACGTTTGCGAAGTCGATGGCGAGCATCGGTGCCTTCGTGGCTGGCCCCGAAAGCGTAATTGAATATTTGCGTTACAATATGCGGAGCCAGATTTTCGCCAAATCGTTGCCCATGCCATTAGTAGTGGGCGCGCTAAAGCGGTTGGAATTGCTGCGCACCCAGCCAGAGCTAAAGGAAAACCTCTGGACCGTTGTACGGGCTCTACAGAGCGGTTTGCGCGAGAAAGGCTTTAACATTGGCACCACCGAGTCGCCGGTCACGCCTGTGTTCCTGAACGGTGAAATCTCGGATGCAACCCAAATTACCTTCGATTTGCGTGAAAATCACGGTATTTTCTGCTCTATCGTGGTATATCCGGTGGTTCCGAAGGGAGTTATCATGCTGCGTCTGATCCCGACGGCCATGCATACACTAGAAGATGTGCGGGAGACAATCACGGCTTTTGAAGCAATTGCCGCTAAACTTGACAAAGGTTTGTATTCCAAAAACACAGTAAGCGCTTAGCGCTCTGCTGCATCCCAACTAGTGCTTATTCAAACGCCAGCAACCACCCAGGTTGCTGGCGTTTTTTGTATTATTCTAATTAGATTATAAGTGATAGGGGTAGGGTAAGCTGAACACTAGACAGGTAAAATCGGCCTCTACAGCCTAGATAAGGGCTTTTAAAAAAAAGTGTAAGAGTTGCTTGTATTTGAAATCCCAGTATATTAGACCCCGACAAAAGCATTCTTTCACACCCAACAACCCCCCGCAAATGAACAATTTTGGTAAACTCAAGGATCTTGTGATGTCACTGGAAGGCGACTTCGAGAAGTTCTACGACAAGCAGAACTCCGCCGCTGGTACCCGTGTACGCAAGGGCATGCAGGAGTTGAAGAATATGGCCCAGCAGATTCGTGCCGAAGTACAGGACATGAAAAATAGCTCGGGCGGCGAAGCAGCTCCAGCTCCAAAAGCAGCTCCAGCTAAGAAAGCTGCTGCTCCCGCTGCCGCTAAAAAAGCACCTGCTGCAAAGAAGAAGTAGTCGAAACAACGAAGTCAGCGGACTCAAGCCCACTGACTTCGTCGAAGACAACAAAAAAGCCTCACTGATCAGTGAGGCTTTTTTGTTTGTAGGAACGCTATGGTACGTTCGATCAGCTTTGCGGATTACACGACCTTGATCAGGTAGTAGTTCTTTTTGCCGCGCTGGGCTACCAAGTACTTATCCAGTAGCAGTGGCACATCGGTAGCTAGCTGCTCTACTGTTACCTTCTGCCGGTTCAGGCTGACCCCACCGTTCTGGATATTTTTGCGCGCTTCGCCTTTTGATGGGAAGATGACGCTCTGCGTATTGTCGCTGAGCAGATTGATAGCACTCAGGTTGTCAAGCTGGGCGCGGGGCACCTCGATGCGGGGCACGCCAGCAAATACGTCGAGCAGTGTTGCTTCGTCGAGGCTAGCTAGGTCGCCGCCCCCGAAGAGCACCTGCGAAGCTGCCAGCGCGGCCTCGAAGGCTTCGGCCGAGTGGACGCGAGTCGTTACGTCTTTTGCCAGGGCTTTCTGCAAGGTGCGCAGGTGAGGCGCCTGTGCGTGCTCGGTTTCCAAGGCTTCTATCTCTTCCTGACTGAGCAGCGTAAACACCCGAATAAGGCGAGGCACGTCGGCATCGGAGCTGTTTAGGAAGAACTGGTAGAACTGGTATGGCGAGGTCATGGTGGGGTCGAGCCACACGGTGCCGGTTTCGCTCTTGCCGTACTTGGTACCATCGGCCTTCGTGATGAGCTGGCCGGTGAGAGCGTAGGCTTTGCCTTCGCCGTTGGTGAGGCGGCGGATCAGCTCGGTGCCGGTGGTGATGTTGCCCCACTGGTCGGAAGCACCCATTTGTAGGGTGCACCCTAGGTTCTGGTAGAGATGGAAGAAGTCGTAGCCTTGCAGCAGCTGGTAGGTGAACTCGGTGTAGCTCAGGCCGTCGGAACCGGTGTCTTCGTTGCCGCTGATGCGGCGCTTCACCGAGTCCTTTGCCATCATGTAGTTCACGGTGAGGTGCTTGCCTACGTCGCGCAGAAATTGCAGGAAGCCAAAGTCCTTGAACCAGTCGTAGTTGTTCACGATGAGTGCCCCGGTGGGTGAGTCGTTGAACTCAATGAAGCGCTCTAGCTGCCGGCGAATACCGTCTTGGTTGGCGCGCAGCGTTGCCTCGTCGAGCAGGTTGCGTTCAGCCGATTTGCCGGAGGGGTCACCAATCATGCCCGTAGCGCCGCCTACCAGGGCCATCGGGCGGTGTCCGGCGCGCTGCAGGTGCACCAGCAGCATAATGGTGGCTAGGTTGCCAATGTGCAGGGAAGGCGCCGTGGGGTCGAAACCGATGTAGCCCGTAATAGGCTTGTTGGCTTCTAGGTGCTCGGCTGTGCCGGGCATCATATCATGAAACATTCCGCGCCAGCGGAGTTCGTCGAGTAAATTCAAGAGAGTAGAAGAGTGACTGAGTGACTGAATGACTGAGTAGGGAAGCGAAACATTTCCCGAAGCCTTTTCTGCTAACAAAGGTATAAGGCGCAGCGGTATCTTTGCATGATCGGAGTGTGAGCTGTCCACCTAGCTGCCCACTCAGTCACTTAGCCCCGCAGTCACTCCCTTGAATCTCTCCGCCGACGACATTATGCAGCAGCTGCGCCAGCGGCAGTTTGCGCCCATTTACTTCCTGCAAGGGGAGGAGCCCTACTACATTGATTTGATTACCAATACCCTTGAACAAAGCGTGCTGCCCGAGCACGAGCGGGGCTTCAACCAAGTGGTGCTGTATGGTAAGGATACCGACGTGGCAACCATCCTCGGGCAGGCGCGCCGCTTCCCGATGATGTCGGAGCGCTCCGTCGTGATTGTGAAAGAAGCGCAGGGCGTGGCTGACTTGGAGAGCGAGAAGGCATGGCCTTTTTTGGAGGCTTACTTGAAGAACCCGCTGGCGAGCACTGTGCTCGTATTCGGCTACAAAAACAAAACGCTCGATTCGCGCAAAAAGCTAGGTAAGCTGCTGGCCGAGAAGGCCGTGGTGCTCACTAGCAAGAAGATCTACGACAACCAGGTGCCCGCCTGGCTTACCAGCTACGTGCGCAGCCGGCAGCAGCAGATTACGGGGCAGGCCGTAGCGATGCTAGCAGAGTACATCGGCCCCGACCTAGGTCGGCTTACGAATGAAGTGGATAAGCTGCTGCTCAACCTCAAGCCCGGTCAGCCTATCGACGAGGACCTGGTGCAGCGTTTAGTAGGCATTAGTAAGGAATACAACATCTTCGAGCTACAGCGTGCCCTAGTGCAGCGCGACGTGCTGAAGGCCAACCGCATCCTGCTCTACTTTGAAGCTAACCCCAAGGCCAACCCGCTCATTCCGAACCTGACGTTGCTTTTTGGCTTTTTTACGAAGCTGCTGGTGCTGCATCAGCACGCCAACCCCTCCGATGCCGACTACAAGAAGCTAGGTATCATGAACAGCTTCGCCCAAAAGGATTACCAGTTGGCCCAGCGCAATTACAGCGCCGAGCGCACCCGTGACATTATCCACCTCATTCGCCGCGCCGACTTGCAGAGCAAAGGCATCGAGAGCGGCTCCATGACGGAAGGCGAGATTCTGCGCGAGCTGGTGTTTCTGATTCTGCATCCGGTACCGCTAAGCGCGGTGGCATGACGTCTAAATCAGTAGCTAATTAAGATTAAATAAGTGGTTGAACTAACTCGATTCCAGCCTTTAATAGTACCGGCTGCTTACTATGAAACAGGTAATTGGGATCTACCGCATGTGTTGTTTCCTAACAGAGAGTTTATTTTAACCTGGGTAGAAGATGATGGCAAGGCTATCATGTATTTAGACCGTGATACATTCGACAATTTGAACACGTCGAAGGTAGGCTGGCAGCAGCAAGCGCTTGATAACATAAGACAGAGTAACTATTTTCATCGGCACTACAAAGGCGCGACGAAGACACAGCCTGATTGGATTGCATTTCTTAACGATGAGGATGTTATCAGTTCCAGCAAAGTTCTCCTACATTTTGAGCTGAGTCGGATATTTCCTGAAGGCTATTACGTTGCAATACCAGATAGAGCGTGCGGTATTATCGTATCGAGTCAGTGTTCAGGAGAAATATTAGTAGAAGTGCAGCAAATGATTGAGCGCTTGTATAATGACGCTACCACACCCATGTCACCAAATCTATATCCCGCCGCCGACTTTCAGCTACCAACTGGCTGGTCTGAGCCTTTAAAAGGTGATTCCACTTCTGCAGCAATCTTAAGTTTATTTGGTAGCTAGCCTTTGAGACATCTATATAGATGCTAGTTTCGCCTACCGTGTGTCTCGGGAGATACAGCCCGTTAAAGAGGTTCTTGCTCTTTTCGCTGCATGGGTGCTAGAATCTTGTAATCGACGTAGAAGGTGCCGAACGGAACGACGCAAGCCAGCAGCACTTTCCAGGTAGTTGTGGCAAAGCGCCAGTGATACTCGACGCCCACGCGCAGCGTGTTCAGCACAAAGAGCAGAAACAACAAGCCGTGCACGGGTCCCAGCATCCGAACGAATGCCGGGTTGCCGTAGAAATATTTCAGAGGAACGGCCACGCCAATCAGCAGTAGCAGGGACATGCCCTCAAAAAGACCTAGCAAGCGGAGGCGACTAATAGGAGAACCAAACATAAAAGGGAGTTAGAAGCGGAAGAACGGTCGACTAGCAAAAGGGGAAAACGGCCACGGAATAGCTAACAGAATAAGCAGTAGCGCGGCAGTGAACCATAGGGCCATCGTGCGAAACTTTTCTGTGCTGGTAGGCCGCCGCTTGGTCAGGGCGGAGCCAATGGTAAGCACCATGATGGCCCCGGTCATGGCGGCTACGTGTTGGACGGCAAAGAAGAGGGCCGTAGGTGCGTGCTCTGTGTCGCGCAGGTGAAACATCTGCACCAGCGGGCTCGCGAAATAAAGCCCGTAGCCTAGCATTAGCTGCACATGGGCTAGGGTGGCTGTGGTGTGGCGGACCGTATCATCGATACCGAGGAATGCTTTCTTCCCGAGCCACCCGCGGTACGCCCGACCTAGGCCTATGAGCAGCCCCGTCAGCACCACCCACCGGAACAGCGAGTGAAGCGTTAATAGCACAGCGTACATTGGAGCTAGGCTAGTTGGTGGGTGAAGTGCCGTCCTGGATTGTGCTCGGACGGCGCTTGGGAGAAAAACCAAGTGGTGCGCCGTGCGGAAGTGGTGGGCGCAAAGGGCGCAATGGGGTTGTCGTACGCTGCTGATACAGCAGCGGCAGCACCAAGCAAGGGCAAGGCAGGAGGATGATAGGTGAGCATAGCGTTGGAGTAATTTCCGCAGACAAAGGTCCAGCCCTGATAAACCCAACGTTAGCACGCATCAAGCGAGAATTGGGACAATTCTATCCTTTTGCGAAATGCAAATAGAGTTATGCCAACCTGCTTCTTGAACAAGCAGCTGCAGGACGACGCCCCAGCTATGCCAACGGTACGCCTGCCAGCTAAAAGGCGAACAATGGCTTGCGCCAGCCCGCGCTAGCGTTACCACATCAATATGCGATTGACGTGGGCTCGGGATAGTGGTAACTTCTCATCGTCAAATCATTAGCACGTTGATAGTTTAACAGCTACCCGGATGAAAGAGAAGAACGACCAAGAAAAGCAGTTACGTGAGGCCCTCCTGAAAATCGGGGAAGTACTAAGCAGCATTACCGGCAAGGATGGCGCGCCGGTAGCAAGCCCGAAGGGGGAGCGCAGCGCAGATGGCGTTCTGCCGCCGGAGCAGCTAGGGTGTAGTATCAAATCGGTGCCACCGCGGCTGGCAAAGCTAGCCGCCGATACGGCCCTGCGCGTAAATCCCGTCAATGGACCCGTGCTCGGGCGACTGGCGGACTTGAAAGCGCCGACCGACTTTCAACCGCAGTTCCTGACGGTGTTGGTAAGTAAGTATTGGGGTCCCTCCCCACGCCGGCTTACCGTTAGCTTCATGGAGCCTACGCCCGCCGACCTTCGGGCGCGTATTGTGAGCCACATGAACGCCTGGACCAGAACAACGTGCATCTCTTTTGCGGAGACGACTGGGGTCGGCATCGTGCGGATTTCGCGCGGGGCAGGAGGCTACTGGTCGTACCTAGGCACCGACATTACCCTAATTCCGAAAAATCGGCCCACCATGAACCTGCAGGGCTTTAGCATGAATACGTCGGAGGCAGAGTTTAGGCGGGTAGTGCGCCACGAGACGGGGCATACCCTTGGGTTCCCGCACGAGCACATGCGCCAGGAGCTGGTCAGCCGCATCGACCCGCTGAAAGCCTACGCCTACTTTCTGAAAACGCAGGGCTGGGACAAAGCTACCGTGGATGCTCAGGTGCTGACGTCGCTCAGCATCCAGTCCATTATGGGTACGCCTGCCGACCAAACGTCTATTATGTGTTATCAGCTGCCGGCTTCTATTACCAAGGATGGGCAGCCGATTGTGGGAGGGGTTGATATTAATAGCACTGATTACACCTTCGCCGGTAAGATCTATCCCAAGCCTTTGTTCGGCCTGACGTCAGAGCTAGCACCTGCCGACCAGCTCCTCGCGTCCGTAGATGCAACAGATTGGGACGAAACAGAAGATGTGCCAGTCACCGAACGCGACGCTACCCTTGAAGCCACCCTCATCCTGCCCCATGCCTCGAATCATCGACACCCAGAGCTTACCGGAGCTGCCCTCGCAAATCACGCTTAACCCTGGCGATGTACTCGTGCTGCAAGCGAGTGGGGGCCATGTGCAAACGGGAGATGACGTAATGGAAATGCTCGGCGCTTACCTGCCTGGTGTACTGCACGCGGAAGGCACGGTCTTAACGCCCATGGGGGCCCCAAGTACGGTGTTGTTTCGGGCCATTCAGCCAGGGCAAGCCACGATTGACGTGGTCACGGGTGACCCTTGGTTCGACTCCACAACCAAAATCCTCACGATAACTGTGGAGGCTTGAGCGACAGCTAGCTTCTGACTAGCCGATTAATTATACCACCAAGCAGGATGCTTCCTGTACCCATAGCTGGATTTACCTACCTAATTAAGTGAAGAGTACCGGGTTCGAATTACCGCAGCGGACCCACTGTGAAGATCTTTTTTAATCTCCTCATTACAAAATGTTTATGGAAACGTTAGAAGCAAAAGCAGCCGCTCCCGAAGTCATGAAAGCAGGGAGCAACTTGCCCGTAAAAATAGAAACAGCCAAACTCGGCGAAGCGGGTACAGCCAAAAAAGGGGCAGCGCCCGAACTGAGCGCCGCCTCATTCTCAACTTATTACACTTGGCGTGGGTTTGGGACGGTTATTCTCAATTGTGGCCACCCGAGTATCCGTTCTAGCTCAAGGGTGGTTGCGTCCATCAGTGAGTACAACACCGATCCGAACCAAAATCGGTTTATTGGTAATGCGTACATGTTGGTTTATAACGTCGCTCCTTATAACGGCGGGGTGATGATCCGGCTAAATGTCGGATTCAGTAGCGCCCTCAATGTGCGAGTCGACGTGGTAGTAGATCCGTGAGAACAGGCACGTAGATAAACCAGCTTCAAAAAAGGCTTACAAGCGGTTGTAAGCCTTTTTTGTGTAGTATCTAAAAGGACAGCTGACGCGGGAAAACTCCTAGCAGGGAGTACGACATTTATGCCAAACGCCTTGAGCGCCGAGAGTATAGATTAGCACTATATGAAGAATATTGTAAAATACGTATGATAATACAGTGATAAATCTTGTATATATAGTTAAATAACTACATTTACATCATCAATTCATCCTACTACTTTTTAGGTAGCATCCACTGTACTCGCATAGTGATGCTACCACACGGAAAACCTCTTCAGTAGCTTGCTTTGGTGCTTTTTCTAGTTGTTTATTCCTACGTTATATGAGTGCCAACACTACTACCGCTTGCTATTTGATCCGTGTAGGTGCTCCTTTTGCACGTATTGTGAGCACGATCGGTATTGTGAGTGGGCTAGCTAATGCAGTGCAAGCACAGGCGCCGGTGGTTACCGGTCTAGTACCCGGGCGCAACGCAGTAGGTGCGCCGTGCTCTACGCCGGTGGTAGTGCGCTTTCAGCAGGCTTTGAGCCGCGGCATGGCGACGCAACAAGCGTTGCGCGTATTTGGTGGAGTAGCAGGTGGCAAGAAAGCAGGAGCAACTACGGTGAGCGGCAACACACTTAGCTTCGAGCCTAGCACCCGTTTCAGCCCCGGCGAAACAGTAGTTGCTACGCTCACGACGGCGGCTCAAAGCAGCACCGGCGAAACACTAGCTCAACCCCAGGTATTTCAGTTTACGACGGCTGCCGGCAACGGGCCAGGCACTTTCAGCGGTAACCAGGAAGTTGCCCTGACCAGCTCGCCGCGTACTGTGACAATGGGCGACGTTGATGGCGACGGCGACCTTGATTTGCTTACCGCCAACCCGAACGCTAACACCATAAGCCTGCGCCTGAACGACGGGCGGGGTACATTCGGCAGCGGCCAGGAGGTATCCGTTGGCAATCAGCCAGACCAGGTAGTGCTAGCCGACCTCGACGGCGATGGGGACCTCGACCTGCTCTCGGCTAACTACGGGGTGCGGCTGCCATTGCCCGGTAGCGTGAGTGTGCGCCTCAACGATGGCCGAGGTCACTTTAGCGGGAACTCAGAGATACTGGTTAGCGCTAACCTCACGCGCTTGACGACTGGTGACATCGACGGTGATGGCGACCTCGACCTGGTAGCGGCTAGCAACAGCAGCAGCAACGGCACCGTAACTGTGCACTTGAACGATGGGCAGGGCAGCTTTAGCGCCGGCAACGTAGTAGGTGGCCCAGCTAACGATGTGGTGCTGGGCGACGTGGATGCCGACGGTGACCTCGACCTGTTAGTGTCGCGCGCTGATGTGGTAACGATTCGCCTGAACAATGGCAAGGGCAGCTTCCCAACCGTGCAAACCGTAGGCGTTGGCGGCGTGGCAACGAGCCTGGTGCTAGGCGACCTAGATAACGACGGGGACCTCGACTTGCTCACCAGCAACAACATAAGTGACTTTGGTGGCACGGTGAGCGTACGCCTCAATAATGGCCTTGGTATTTTTAGTGGCACACAGGAGGTGCTAGTTGGTGCTGGGCCGAGTGCCAAACTCGGCGACATTGATGGGGACGGCGACTTAGATCTGGTAACGGCCAACTATGGCGCGGGCATAGGCAACAGCGTGAGCGTACGGCTCAACAATGGCTTAGGTATCTTCAGTGGCACGCAGGAAGTGTCCGTCGGAGTAGGAGTGGTCTGTGCGGCGCTGGGCGACGTCGATGGTGACGGCGACCTAGACCTCGCTACGGCCAATAGCGGCAGTAACTCTATTAGTGTGCGCCTCAACCAACACTTGCCCGCTCCTACGCTTGCCAGTGTGGCGCCCAAAGCAGCCCCGGTAGGAGCCAGCGTAAGTCTCACGGGTACTTATTTCACGCCTACTAGCACAGTGACCTTCAACGGCATAGCTGCTAGCAAGGTGGTCGTAAGTTCTGCCACTCAGCTGACGGCTGTTGTGCCAGCGGGTGCTAACACTGGCCTTGTGCGGGTGACTAATGCGTCGGGAGTTAGCAACGAACTGCCCTTGGTGGTGAGTTTAACCGTGCGCCCGACGGCACCGGTGCGCAATGCGCTGGCCGCGGCCCTCACGACGCCCGTGGCGCTTGCCTTCAACCAACCGCTGAGCAATCAGCCTGCTACGCAAACGGCGCTCAAGGTGTTTAGTCAGCAGGCGGGCGGGCTAAAAGCAGGTAGAGTCCAGGTGAAAGGCGGCGCTCTGACGTTTGCACCTACAACGGCATTCAGAGCCGGCGAAACGGTTTTTGCTACGCTCACCGCTGCGGCCCAAAGCACCACGAATACGCCGGCTACGCCCCAGGTTTTTCAGTTCACTACGGCAACCGTACCTAGCTCGGGCGTGTTCAGCGGCACTGCCGAAGTACCTTTCGCTAACAATGTTACGGCCCAGGCCGTAGGCGATGTAGACGGTGATGGCGACCTAGATCTGCTCGTGGCCCAAGGCGCCGACAACACTGTAAGTGTGCGTTTGAACGATGGTACGGGGCACTTCGGTGGCTCGCAGCAGGTTACCGTTGGTGATTACCCCAACAGCATTGTGGTGGGCGACGTGGATAGTGACGGCGACCTTGACCTGCTCACGACCAACTACGCCAGTGGTACGGTGAGTGTAAGCCTTAATAATGGAGCTGGCGTTTTCAGTAGTACCGGGCAGGTGGTGTACGTGAAAGACAACCTAACGGCAATTACGCTCGGGGACGTGGATGGGGATGCAGACTTAGATCTGCTGGTCGCCAACGGCGCTAGCGCCAACGTGACGAGCACCGTAAGTGTGCTGCTCAACGACGGCCGTGGCTTCTTCGGCGGAAAGCAAGATGTGATGGTGGGAAATTATCCTGCTAGCCTAGCTGTAGGCGATGTAGATGGCGACGGAGACTTGGACCTGCTCGTCGGTAACCAAGTGAGCAACTCCGTGAGTGTTCGCCTGAACGATGGCCTAGGTGTTTTCAGCGGCACGCAGGAGCTAGCCGAGAACGTACCTTACCAGATTCAGCTAAGCGACGTAGATGGCGATGGTGATCTGGATCTGCTTACCGCCAATATTCAGGAAGGACGCGTGAACGTGCGCCGTAACAATGGATTAGGCGACTTCGATGAGGGGCAGAGCGTAACCGTTGGGGCTTACCCGAATAGCCTAGCCCTGGGCGATATCGATGGGGACGGGGATCTGGATCTGCTCGTGACTAGCAACAGCACAAGCACCGTGAGCGTGCGCCTGAATGATAGCCACGGCATATTTAGCGGTACGCAGGAAGTAGCCGTGAGCCATACGGCCCAGAGCATAACCCTAGCCGACCTCGATGGCAACGGTACGTTGGACGTAATAGCCGCGAGCTATGAGGGGAAAGCGGTGAGTGTGCGCCTGAATCAGCGGAAGGAGCAAATACTGGGTACGGCAAACGCGAGTACGCTTGCCACGCAAGTGAGCCTATACCCCAATCCCGCTCATGCGAGCGTGCACCTGCTCGTACCGGCTAACTTAGCTCAGCAAGGGGTTCACGTACGGGTGCTCAATACTCTAGGGCAGTTGATGATCGAGCAGTATTGGACACCTCAACAGGCCATCAACAGCCCAGAGCTAGCACTTACGGCCCTTGCACAAGGTACATATAGCCTTTGCTTAAGCACCACGCAAGGACTGCTTACTAAGCGCCTGATTGTAGAATAAACAGGTGGTTGTGCTTATTCTGTGCGTTAGCTGCTGATTATCTGTCTAATAACTTAGAAGAGCATTAAATTATTGCCGGATCGGTAATAAGATGATGGGCACGTGCATAGCTTTGGAGTAGCAGCAAAACCTAGGTTTGTGTTGTTGCTCCAAAGCTATGCACGTGCCCGCTTTTTTTGAACTAAGCAGAGTATGTGGCGACCAAACTAAGGACATTAATTGTATTCCGCCGGGTTAGCTAGGTTCCAAGTTCTAGCCCAGCTAGGTTCGTTTCCAGTAGATGCGCGCAATTGCAAAGGTTTGCGGTACTAAAGCTGACCAATAATCGAAAAGATAAGGTTTCAAAGGCACTTGTCCTTTGCTGGGTTTAGGAAAACCTGCTGTTTACGCGGCACTGTGTAGCTAGGTTTTGTCTATTTCCGTGCTAGTAAAAGGCGTCAAAAAAGCCTAGTCTGTTAAAGTGCAAAAAGGCATTGCACTGAAGGGAGGGCGGATTATTTTTATTCCAAAAGAAATGGCAAAACAGAGTCAATTTCGGCATGACTTATGCACTGTATATGCCCTTTTTTTGATTGCACTTAATTGTCATTTAACTAGTTTTTACTTGAATATAAGCCATAATAATATAATCTAAATATTCATATTTACTTACTAATCAGCTAATTATTGCACCTAAATTTCACATTTCAAACATCTGTTGGATTAAAATTATGATATAACTTTTCTAATAAAATACATGAATTTTATAAATAATTTTAGGTGCCAATAACACATATTTTCATATTTCAAATTTAGTTACTAAAAAATTTCGGTTTGACATTCGGGTCAGAAAGTCCTACTGCGGAAAATTTCATCCGCATGCTCAATTTGTTTTGAAGCAACACTCATCTGTAACTCAAACTGCATGAAGAACCGCTTTACTGTCCTTGTTTCATGGCTGACACTGTTGTGCAGCTATGGCCTCTCACCAGGTGCGTGGGCCCAGACCGTAATTTTCAATGCGAGCCCTTCGGCTCAACCAGGCGAAGCCATTAGCCTACAAGGCAACTTTAGCGCTACCGCCAAAGTCTACCTCTCCGCTGGCTCAGCGTCACCGGTTGCTGTACCCATCCTAACTCAGATGGCAGGTCAGGCAACGGTACAAGTACCTAGCAACTTAGGGGTAAACGTTTACCAAGTATGGGTAGACGATAATGGGCAGGCCAGCCCGCGGGTTTATGTAAACCAAGCACAAGGCCATCATTTCGATTCGCCGGAAGTATCTCCGGGCGGTCGTATGCGGCTCTTCGGCCGTAACCTGCAACTCG